>DJWZ01000062.1:82347-96461 GCA_002449535.1 Prevotellaceae bacterium UBA7017
TCCTCTGTCTCAGGACGTGGTATCAGCACTCCAGGTTCTACATGAAAGATGTGTCCGCAAAAGGGTGCTTTCCCTGTTACATATTGCACAGGCTCCCCTTTTTGAAGTCGTGCTTTGAGAGTGTCTAACTTCTGTTTGTCGGAGGGCGACATTTTCTCTAATGCCCCTCCGCAAACATCAGTCAGTGTAAGTCCGAAGACATCTTCAAGCAATATCCGTTCCTGTGCGTCCACTTAGTAATTTTCTTTTATATAAAGGATGCACTCGTGGAAAGTCTTGAAGGTATGCTTCTCTGGAATAAGGGTTGGGATAATATGGGTTTTGTGCATTATGGCATTGGCTTGTGGCTGTATGATAGTCATCAGAACCTTAATACCCTTTGCTTGCATATCCTTGATAGCTGTCTCCATTGCGTATGCACCAGATTGGTCCATAAATGTTACACGCTTCATACGGATTATGACTATTTTTGCCTCCTTTGGAATATCGTGCATCACCTGATTGAAACCTGTAATAGAACCAAAGAATACAGGTCCATTGAGACGCTGGATGTAAACTCGCTTTATTATATCTTCAGGGATATCTTTCTCATCTTCCCAAGGTTCATTTTTGTCAAATTCGGCTTCCAGTGTCCTGCCACCATATTGCTGCTCTATCAGGTCTCCAGCACGCATCATGAAGAGGAAACATGCTATCACCATACCGATGCCTACGGCAGTAAGCAAATCTACAAATACTGTCATGAGGAAAACCACTATGAGAACGAAAGCATCTGCCTTTGGAACATGTGTCAAGTCCTTAAAGCCTCTGAAATCGATGATGCCCCATCCAACGGTAATCAGAATACCTGCCAATACTGACAGAGGAACATATTTCACTAAAGAGCCCAGTCCCAATAGAATTGCCAACAGGAACAAAGCATGCACCATTCCGCTTATCTGAGTTCTGCCGCCACTCTTTACATTCACAACAGTACGCATTGTGGCACCGGCACCGGCAATGCCGCAGAATACTCCTGCCAGACAGTTGCCTATCCCCTGACCGATAAGTTCTTGGTTTGGGTTGTGTTTTGTCTTTGTGATATTGTCTGCTACGACAGATGTGAGAAGGGTGTCAATAGAACCAAGACCGGCAAGTGTAAGTCCTGGTATTACGGCTGCTTCTATGGCGGTAAACCAATTTATGTCGCTCAGGTTGATACCCTCTTTTGCGAAGAAAGGCATAGGGAGCCCTGCTGGTATGTTGCCAATAGTTAAGGCAGCGTCAAAAGAGCATAATATGCTTATTATCGTCATCACGATAAGTGCTATGAGCGTAGCAGGAACTTTTTTCGTGATGTGGGGGAGGGCTACTATAATGGCTATTGTGCCGAGTCCCATGATGAGTGCCATCAGACTTACTCCGTCAGCACAGGCACTGGGGAAGTTTATTATCATGTCGAGAGTGGCAACAGGAGATTTCTTGCCAATCATCGGATAAATCTGCTGCAATATAATAATGACTCCGATACCGCTCATGAAACCTGACAGAACAGGGTAGGGAATATATCTCACATATTTTCCGATGCGAATAATTCCGAAGAGTACCTGGAACAATCCGCAGAAAATTCCTGCCATTGCCATTGAGATGAGCACTGTGGAGAAACTACCGCTGCTGGCTGTCCATGCAGCACTGATGAGAGAAGCGGTAATAACCGTCATTGGTCCTGTAGGACCTGATATCTGTGAGTGTGTGCCACCAAACAAGGCTGCAAAGAAACCTAAAAATGTGGCTCCTACCAAACCTGCCAAAGCTCCTAAGGAAGGTGCTGCAGGGTCGTTGATGCCACCGAAAGCCTGAATACCAAAAGCAAGGGCGAGAGGCAAAGCGACAATTCCCGCTGTTACACCTCCGAAAATGTCACCCTTAATGTTGCTTGTTTTAATCATTTGAAAAAATAAGTACATCGCCTTCGCAGAAACTTTCTTGTGTGTTGTTCTACGAAGGCGATGGTGAATTATATGGTTAAATTATTTCTTAAAATAGCGGTTGTATAGTCCCTCGAAACCTTTTCCGTGACGAGCTTCGTCCTTTGCCATTTCGTGTACTGTGTCGTGGATAGCATCCCAGTTGTTTGCCTTGGCGTTCTTTGCAATACGGAACTTGTCTTCACAAGCACCAGCCTCTGCATTCATGCGTTTCTCAAGGTTTGTCTTTGTGTCCCAAACAACGTCGCCCAACAACTCGGCAAACTTTGCAGCATGCTCAGCCTCTTCCCATGCATAGCGTTTGAAAGCTTCTGCAATTTCTGGATAGCCTTCGCGGTCTGCCTGACGGCTCATGGCAAGATACTGACCAACCTCAGAGCACTCACCCATCCAGTGGTTGTTAAGGTCTTTTATCATCTCTTCGTCAACACCATAATCCTTGGCAACGCCAATAACGTGTTCCTGTACAAACTGTATGCCACCTGTTGTCTCTTCAAGTTCTTTAAACTTTGAACCTGGAACTTTACACTGTGGGCACTGCTCTGGTGGTGTAGGACCTTCGTAGATATATCCACAAACGGTACAAATGAATTTCTTGTTCATAATCTCTGTTTTGTAAGTTTTGTTAATAATCCGATTCAAAAAAATCTGCCACAAAGATAAGCATTTCTTTTTAAACCACCAAAAAAATGTAATGTTTTTTCCTTCTTCTTCGTGGTTTTGAATAATTCAAGAAATGTTTTGTATCAAGAAAATAGCCTTTTTCTTGTTAAATTAAGAAAATATATGTAAATTTGCACCCGAATTTTTAAACTTATGAGCGCATGCGCTATTTAGCTCCTATTTTTTTTCCTGTATGCTGCATCCTGTTCGTAGCCTCCTGTTTTTTTATGACTACAGGTTGCATGAATCGTTCTTCCAGTGTGGTCGATTCTCTTGATGCTGACACTGTTGAGATTGTTAAAGAAGAGACAGCCCCCCTTGATTCCTTGTCGAAGATGATATCAGAGGCTCCTATGCCAAAGGCGGCAGATGAGTTGTTTGAAGATTTTTTCTTTAACTATGCTGCCAATGTTGATGTGCAGCGAGCACGAACTATTTTTCCTATTGTATATGAGGATAATGGTTTGGAGGTGTTCATAGAAAACAAGAAAGAGTGGAAACGTGAAAGTTTCTTTATGGCTGATGGGTATTACACTATCTTGTGTCAAGACCAGAAGCAGCTGAAGATGATTGGAGATACTACAACGAGCGAGGTGACAGTGCAGAAACTGTCATTCACAGAAGACGAGGTAAGAGAGTGGTACTTCTCTCGCATTAGGGGAAAATGGTGCCTGCGTTCTATTCATGTGAAGGATATGTCGGAAACACCCGATTATGAGTTTTTGCAATTCTATAATAAATTCGCTACTGATACACTGCATCAAGAAAGTTATCTGGCACAGTATGTCACATTCAAGGGACCAGATCCCGATGAAGACTTCTCGACAATGGAAGGAGATATCATGAGAGAGCAGTGGCCTATGTTCAAACCTTGGTTGCCTGAAAATGAGTTTTACTGTATCAGATATGGCAAAAAAAATAATATAGCATCAGATAAGCGATACTTCTTCATCAGAGGCATCTCCAACGGAATACAAACAGACCTCGTTTTCATCAGAAAAGGAAAAACGTGGGAACTGATAAAGGTGGAGGCTTAATTTAAAATTCATAATTCATAATTCAAAATTGTACAGTCTTCTGCATTATAATACCTTTGGCATCGACCAAGCCTGTGAGGCATTCTTCGAGCCTACCACAGAAGAGGAACTGATATCCCTTCTGCCAGAACTGCGTGAAAAGCCCCTCCTCGTCATTGGCGGAGGAAGTAATCTGCTTCTTACGCAAGATTTCAATGGCAATGTGCTCCATCCTGCCATTCTTGGCATAAGTGCTTTTGAGGAATCTTCAGAAGTAATGCTGCGATGTGGGGCAGGGGAAAATTGGGATGATGTTGTTGCCTATGCTGTCAATCATGGCTATTATGGTATGGAGAATCTGTCACTCATCCCAGGAGAAGTGGGTGCTTCTGCCGTTCAGAATATCGGTGCCTATGGTGCAGAAGCCAAAGACATCATATATGCTGTTGAGGCTGTCGAAATAGCAACAGGCGAAAAAGTCGTCATACCTGCAGAGGAATGTCATTATGCTTACCGTCAGAGTCGTTTCAAGAATGAGTGGAAGGGACTGTTTGTCATAACAGCAGTTACCTATGCCTTGTCCAAGACTTTCATTCCAAAATTAGATTATGGTGGGCTGAAGGGACAATTCAAGAATCCTGACAAGGTTACTGCTGCTGATGTGCGAAATGCCGTAATCAATATACGAGAAGCAAAACTCCCTGACTGGCACGTAGAGGGTAATGGTGGTTCCTTCTTCATGAATCCTGTGGTTAGCAAGGAGAAATTGGAAGAACTGCTTGGCAAATATCCCGATATGCCACACTATGACACCAAGATTCCTGCTGGATGGATGATAGAGCAATGTGGCTGGAAAGGTAAGACCCTTGGTAATGCGGGAGTGCATGATAAGCAAGCTCTGGTGCTGGTAAACAAGGGTGGGGCAACAGGACAGGAGATACTGACCCTTTGCAATACCATCATTCATGATGTCAATGAGAAATTTGGGATAACACTACATCCGGAAGTGAATATAATTTAAGAGGTGAGAGGTAAGAGGTAAGAGGTGAGAGGTGAATTTTCAATGTTCAATATTCAATTTTCAATAAATAAATAATGATTACAATTACAAATCTTGCAATTCAGTTTGGTAAACGAGTTCTTTACAAAGACGTAAACTTAAAGTTCACACCCGGAAATATCTATGGCATTATCGGTGCTAACGGTGCTGGTAAGTCAACACTGCTGAAAGCCATCAGCGGAGAGTTGGAGGCTAACAAGGGTACTATCGAACTGGGTCCTGGTGAGCGTCTGTCTGTATTGGAGCAGGATCACTTTAAATATGATACTTTTACCGTTATCAATACCGTCCTCATGGGACACCAACCTCTGTGGAAGAATATGCAGGAGCGTGAAGCCCTGTATTCTAAGTCTGAAATGACTGAGGAGGACGGCAACCGCGCAGCAGAACTGGAAGAGCAGTTTGCTGAGATGGATGGTTGGAATGCTGAAAGTGATGCAGCACAGCTGTTGTCAGGTCTTGGCATCAAGGAAGATAAGCACTATCAGATGATGTCAGAACTTTCCAACAATGAGAAGGTTCGTGTGATGATGGCAAAGGCTCTTTTCGGAAATCCTGATAACCTGCTGCTCGACGAGCCTACCAACGACCTCGACCTCGATACTGTACAGTGGCTGGAGGAATATCTCTCTAACGTAGAGCAGACAGTGCTCGTAGTGAGTCACGACCGTCACTTCCTCGATGCTGTTTCTACACAGACAGTAGATATCGACTTTGGCAAGGTAACGATGTTTGCCGGTAACTATTCATTCTGGTATGAATCAAGTCAGCTTGCTCTGCGTCAGGCACAGAACCAAAAGGCTAAGGCAGAGGAAAAGCGTAAGGAGTTGGAGGAGTTTATTCGTCGCTTCTCTGCCAATGTGGCAAAGTCAAAGCAGACAACATCTCGTAAGAAGATGCTCGAGAAACTCAATGTGGAAGAGATACAGCCTTCTACCCGTAAATATCCTGGCATCATCTTCCAGATGGAGCGTGAGCCGGGTAATCAGATACTTGAGGTAGAAAACCTGAAGGCAGTGGAAGAAGACGGAACAGTGCTCTTCGACAATGTATCCTTCAATATTGAGAAAGGACAGAAGACTGTCTTCCTGTCTCATAATCCAAAGGCTATGACAGCCCTCTTCGAGATTATCAATGGTAACCGTGAAGCAGACGGAGGTACTTACAAGTGGGGTGTTACCATCACGACAGCCTATCTGCCACTCGACAATACTTCCTTCTTCCAGTGCGACCTGAACCTTGTTGACTGGCTTTCGCAATATGGCACAGGCAACGAGGTGATGATGAAGGGCTTCCTCGGTCGTATGCTCTTCAAGCAGGAAGAGGTTGAGAAGAAGGTAAATGTCCTCTCTGGTGGTGAGAAGATGCGTTGTATGATAGCAAGAATGCAGCTGAAGAATGCCAACTGCCTTATCCTTGATACACCAACCAACCACCTCGACCTCGAGTCTATTCAGGCATTCAATAACAATCTTATTACCTTCAAGGGAAATATCCTCTTTGCCAGCCACGACCACGAATTTATTAACACTGTGGCAGACCGCATCATAGAACTGACACCAAAGGGCACTATCGATAAACTGATGACCTATGATGACTATATCTATGACGAGCAGATAAAGGAGCAGAAGGCAAAGATGTATGCTGAATAAATATGTTGGCACACTTATTGTAATAGGGATTAGTGCAAAACAAAGATAAAAAGTAGATATGAGTACAGAAAACACAGAAGATAAGGATATAGAGTTGGAAGAGAATACCAACAAGGTGGAAAATTCAGAGAAGGAAGCTGAGACTGCTGATAATCAGGAGTCTGCAGAGGCTGAAACTGAGACAGAGGCTAAGGGGGCTTCTGATGCGAAGGATGAGCAGAAGGAGGAAACCCCTGAAGCACCAAAAGAGGCATCTCTCGAAAAGCAGATAGAAGAACTCAAGAAGCAGGCTCTGTATAAGCAGGCAGAATTTGAGAACTTCCGCAAGCGTACCTTGAAGGAAAAGGCTGACTTGATTCTTGCCGGCGGCGAGAAGACCATTACGGCTATACTCCCAGTGCTTGACGACTTCGAGCGTGCTATGGCAGACCAGAGCGATGACCCTGCTGCTATCAAGGAAGGCATGAAACTCATATTCCAGAAATTCCAGAAAACCCTTGAGTCTCTAGGAGTGAAGAAAATTGAAACCGATGGCGTCGATTTCAATGTCGATTACCATGAGGCAATAGCACAGGTTCCTGGTATGGGTGAAGACAAGGTGGGTAAAGTGATAGATTGTGTTCAGACAGGCTACACCCTTAACGACAAGGTGATACGCTTTGCCAAAGTAGCCGTGGGACAATAGAGTGTGGAGTAGAAAGTTTAATTCTCAATTCTCAATTCTCAATTCTCAATTTTCAATTTTCAATTCAATAAATGGCAAAGAGAGATTATTATGAGGTATTAGGCGTTGACAAGAATGCCAGCGCAGCAGACATAAAGAAGGCTTATCGTAAGATAGCCATCAAATATCATCCTGACCGTCAGGGTGGTAAGAGCGATGCTGAGAAGGCAGAGGCAGAAGAGAAGTTCAAAGAGGCTGCCGAGGCGTATGCCGTTTTGTCAGACGATCAGAAGCGTCAGCAGTATGACCAGTTTGGCTTTGACGGTCCTGGTGGCTTCGGAGGTGGCTTCGGAGGCGGCTTCGGTGGCGGAGCAGGATTCTCTATGGATGATATCTTCTCTATGTTCGGAGATATCTTCGGAGGACATTCAGGCTTCAGCAGTGGCTTCAGCAGCGAAGGCTTTGGTGGCTTCGGAGGCAGTCGCCAGCAGGTACATCGTGGTTCTGATTTGCGCCTGAAGGTAAGGTTGAATCTGAAGGAGGTTGCTACTGGTGTCACCAAGAAGTTCAAGGTGCGTAAGGATGTCACTTGCACCAGTTGTCATGGTAGCGGTGGTACAGGTCTTGATACTTGTCCTACCTGTCATGGTTCTGGAGTGGTCATCAAGCAGCAGCAGAGCATTTTTGGCATGATGCAGACGCAGAGCGTTTGTCCTACTTGTAATGGTGACGGAAAAATCATCAAGAACAAGTGTCCTAAGTGTAACGGTGAGGGCGTTGAGCATGGCGAGGAGATAGTTGAGATAAACATCCCTGCCGGCGTACAGGACGGTATGGTGATCAATGCCCCTGGTAAGGGTAATGCAGGACACAGAAATGGTGTGCCGGGTGACATAAAGGTATTCATCGAGGAAGAGAAAAATGATACTTTCGTCCGTGATGGAAAAGACCTTATATATAATCTTGTCCTCGACTTCCCTACAGCAGCTCTTGGCGGCGATGTAGAGATTCCTACTGTTGAGGGTGGCAAGCTGAAGATGAAGATAGAACCGGGAACACAGCCGGGCAAGACATTACGCCTTCGTGGCAAGGGATTGCCTGTCGTTCAGGGATATGGCTATGGCAATGGTGACATCCTCGTCAATGTAAACGTCTTCGTTCCAAAGTCGCTGTCACGAGACGAGAAAAAAGCCCTTGAGAACCTTCGTGGTTCAGAAAACTTCAAGTGCGACAAGGATACGAAATGTAACTTCTTCGACAAGCTCCGCTCGTACTTCGGTTAGGTCGTTGACCATTGACCATTGAGGATTGATCATTGAGGATTGGAAATTATGAATTATGAATTGACACTACAATATCTCTATACTGCAGCTCCTGCCTTTGAAAAGGTGGGAGCTGGCGCTTATAAGGAAGGGCTCAGTAACACCCTTGCCCTTGACGAACATTTCGGACACCCACATACAAAGTTTAAAACCATTCATGTGGCTGGCACCAATGGCAAGGGAAGCACCTCACACACCCTTGCTGCATATTTGCAACTTTGCGGATATAAGGTAGGACTATATACCTCGCCGCATCTGGTGGACTTTAATGAGAGGATAAGAGTCAATGGGCAGCCTGTTCCTCATCAGTATGTCATAGACTTTGTAGAGCAGGAGAGACATTTCTTTGAACCACTTCAGCCATCGTTTTTTGAACTTACTACAGCGATGGCATTCAAATATTTTGCTGAGCAGCAGGTCGATATTGCTGTCATCGAGGTAGGACTGGGCGGACGCCTTGACTGCACCAATATCATAACCCCCCTGTTGTCAGTCATTACAAATATCTCTTTCGACCATACAGGCTTCCTTGGCGATACCCTGGCGAAGATAGCGGGCGAGAAGGCTGGTATCATAAAGCCTGGTGTTCCTGTCGTAGTGGGAGAGACAACCCCTGAGACACGTCCTGTCTTTGAAGGTAAGGCAGCAGAATTGCAGGCACCTATATTCTTTGCAGAAGAGAACCCTCTTGCCACTCCCGAACTCCTTGCAGACTTTGCATTGAAAGGCTCCTGCCAGCCCCGAAATCTCAACACCATACTGAATGCCATCAAGGTGTTGTCAGAACATTGTGGGATAGTGGAAAGTCCCAAGACTGTTTCTGCTGCCCTCAGTTCTGTTGTTAGTCTCACGGGTCTTCGAGGTCGTTGGGAGGTTATTCAGCAGCAGCCCCTTGTTGTCTGCGATACAGGCCATAATCTCGCAGCATGGGAATACTTGGCATGCGGTATCAAGGCAACAGCAAAGCGTTGTGGAGGAAGGTTACATATCGTCTTTGGTATGGTGGACGATAAGGATGTCAATGCTGTGTTAGACCTCTTGCCCAAGGATGCCACATACTATTTCACACAAGCTGACACCCATCGTGCCATTCCGTCAGAGAAGCTACTTTCTTTGGCAAAGTCACGAAACCTTCACGGCGCATCATACTCCGATGTGAAGTCTGCCTATGCTGCAGCAATAGGTAATGCCAATGCTTCTGATTTTGTCTATGTCGGAGGCTCCAGTTACGTTGTCGCTGACTTTCTGCTCTGAGATTTCATCCCCTTCGCTTCATTAGTTGTATCAATAAGTAAAGAACGCTTTTTTTTTGTTTTACGCGCCTAAAATTTTTTTTCATGCGCCTGTAGCAAAATTTTTATACTTTTTCGTTTTGTTTTCTGGGTACAATGCTCGTGCAAACCGAACGCAATCAAGCTCGCTTGTTTTGCTGAGGTGCAGCCGAGTATCGCCGATGGTAAAATCTCTTTTGAGATTTAGCAGACGAACTTGTTCGTGTGCCAGAGAACTTGTTCTCTAAACCATCGGCAAAGGTACTGCTTTTTTATCACCCCCACAATAGGTTTTGAAGATTATTTTTGTGAGTTAAAATGTGTTAATTAATTTAAGCGGTGTTGGAGGCGTACCATGCGCGCCATTGCATTTTTGCAATTAGCTATTTTTTTCTCTACAAAATTCTTATATTATATAATATATAATATAAATATAATTATACTCCTTTTTTATCATACTATTCAAATACCATTTGGCGCGCATGGTGCGCATGGCGCGCCTCTGTTATAACCCAATTCGTAGAAGATTATTACTTGTGTTTCGTGACATCGTGTCATCGTGTCAAATGCATTTTCCATATTCAGTATTAGAGAGCAACGAAAAGTGTGACAAATACTATATTTTAAACTTTATATATATTATATATTATAATTATAATATATAATATATATAAAAATTAATAGACCCTTAATGTCGCGATTATTGAAATACCAAATGACACGATGACACGATGTCACGATACCGCTTTTTAGCGTATTTTCCTAGCTATGACAGGGGATTGCCCCTTGTCATATATGGCTTAAGCGTCACGCTGTCACGCCTCTGAATTTTGTCTTTTCCGACGTGAGCGAACTCTTGGTCCGTCGGGCACGGACTGGGAGTCCGTAAGGTTCGTACCAACTTTTAGCCTTAAGGTAAAATAAGACAAATAATGAGATTATAGGTTAAGGCTTCATCGTATTAAACATAGAAGTTTCTTCATCAAAGAATGAAAGTACTTCTGCTGCTTGTGGATGATTTTTGGGAATAATTACAGCAACATATTCTTTAGTTTTAGGATCCTCTCCCTTGATTTCAGCTGTTTTAAAGAAATAGCGTTCTTGTTGTCCTGCTTTGTTAAACCAATAAGAGAATAGCCTAGCCCTTTGAGCCTGCTGTCCTCCGTCTGTGCTACAAATATAAAGAAGAATGTCAGGATTCTTACTAAAAAACTCCTCAATAATACAAAATACTGTCTGCCAAATTTTCATATCTTTTGGAGATGCTGCTCCACTCATATGTTGACAAGGTTAAACCAGTATGCATTAAATTGGGGATTGTCTTCCAAACTGAAATCTACGAAATATTTCAAATCATAGTCAGTCTCAAAATAAAAACGATTGGATTCCTCCCATACACGATAAGAGGAGAAAATATTAATAAAGGTTAACGTCAAGTTTATTCATAAATTAAGCAAGTTCCAATTCGTAATATTCCTTGGCTTGTGTCTTAATTCGTTGCTCTTCTTCCCACATTTTTCTACCTTCTTCTTCCAAACGTTGTTGGCGAGCTTTAGCACGAAGAAACATCTGTCTGACGTCTTCATGAGAAGGATGATTAAAAGTTGAATGAATAGTTTCCATAACTACAAAAGAATTTATTTCTGCTGCAAAATTAGTAATAATATTTGAAACGACAAAATGTTATATTAACAAATTAAACTTTCTGGTTCTAATATGATTATAAACCTTAGCCTTCGGTAAGTGCCGATGAGGGAGGGGTGAGTGAGGGGTGAGTGAGGGGTGTTTTTAACCCCTCCCTCAGCTTGAGCCCAGTATTTATGGGCCTTGCAGCCATACAGAGGGAGAGGGGTTAACCGCAAAAAACTTATTTTTTGAAAAATATTATAGTTTTCTTTGCAGAATAAAAATTTATTCTTAATTTTGCAGCAGAAATCGAGAATAATACACAGCTAACAATACAGACAATGTTAGATCAAGTTCAGACCATAAATAAACTACGTTCAACCCAACAATATTTGGGTGAGCACTATGGTGTACACTCTTTGACTCTCTTTGGTTCATTGGCCAAAGGGAATCAGCACGAAGGAAGCGATGTCGATGTTTGTGTTGACATGGAACCAAATCTGTTCAATCGTGCAGGTGTGAAAGTTTATCTTGAAGAACTCCTAAATTGTCCAGTTGATGTCGTTCGAATTCGCAAGGACATGACCCCATTGTTCAAACAACAAATTGAGAAGTATGGAATTCGAATCTATTGAGAAATTTGACTCTCGCTCGGCTTGTCCGCTTTTCTTGCGCTCCGCAGGTGCTCAGGCGAGCAAGCTCGGAGTCCAAAGGGTTTGTACGCCCGACTGAAAGAATGTTTAATGTTTAATGCTTTATTTTTAATAAGGGCTGGTTATTGAAAATTAAACGCCATTTATTGAAAACATCTCCATCTCTCCCGTCAAACCCTCCTGAAGTCCATATTTATGGGGATTCTATAAATTTCATCTCTCCCTTTATCACTCCCATGATCTCTCCTATAACACTCCCTTCACTCATTGAGCCAATGAAAATGTTAATGAGTGAAAAAGGGGGAGATTAGGGAGAGATGAAAAAAATCTCCCCCATGCTCAAACGCCCTTGTAGCAAGGCTTCTCAGGGTATTATAGGAGAGATGAGACATTTTCAGCGAAAAACTTATTTTTTGAAAAATATTACGATTTTCTTTGTTAGTTTGAAAAATAGTTGTAATTTTGCAAAATGATTATGTCATATCCTGAGGAATACATTGAGGATGAAGTATATGGTCAGCGTCTGCTCATTAGTGTTAATGCTGACCCAAGAGAACTGAAGAGCAATATTCGTGCTGCTCGTGCCATACTGCATTCCTATATAGATGTTAGCATTATCATCAATGCCCATACAATGTCGTTTGGACACAAGAATCCGGAGTACACCATAGATGGTCAACTTGGAGATCGTAAAGGCATTATGGGTGAGAAAGGTGTGACTGCTGGCTTCAAAACTGCCAAGAAACAAGGATGCAAGATAGTGGTGATAGACCTTGATGAACACATTCTTCAAGTACGCTCTTATGAACTCTCCAAATACATCTCACGAAGAAAGGCCGACTTCGTTAGCGGGATGATTACTGCTTGCTATGTTGTGTTCGATGGTGAAGCAGTAATGGTTAATGCTAACTTGCAGACCCGACGGGAAATAATGTCAGCTATCGAAATTCTCAATCCAGGCACGTCCTCTTATTAAATAAAAAAACAAAAGCCGTAGGTACTCGACCAACGGCTCTGTATAAGAGGAACGGTTGCGGAGCTTGATGTAATCGCGCCTATATGCAACTCTCATTCGTGCTGCAAAGGTAAGCATTTTTCTCTTATGTTCCAAATTTTTTGCCATTTTTTTTCGATTTATGTTTGTTTTTCTACTAAATTAAGCCTACCTCTGTTGCCATATATAGCAGTTAGCGAATATTGACAATGGTGCAAGATGTTTGATAATGGTTAAAGACTAACAACTCTCCACTCTAAACTTTATAACTGACTATACACTTTCATCTATAAACTCTAAACAAAATTCACCCTCCCTAACTGGGGAGGGAAGGGGTGGGGCCGAGGGAGTAGTTGAGGGAGTGGTCAAAAGCACCTCTCCCTCAGCTTGAGCCCAGTGTTTATGGGCCTTGCAGCCATACAGAGGGAGAGGGGGAGGAGTAAAACCAAAAACTTATTTTTTGAAAAAATCGTGCGATTTTTGCAGATATTGGAATTTTTTTATACTTTTGTGGGCAAATATAACCTAAAGACATAATCAATGAGAGGTCACCTGATAATATTTCTTATATTGCTTTCTGTTATTATGGGAAGAGCTGCTACAAAGCGTGCTCTGTTGATTGGCATTTCAGATTATCCTACTTATAGCGAGTCTGCAGATGCTACATGGAGTCCTATTCATGGGGCTAATGATGTGCAGATTATAGGAAAGACTTTAAAGGCGCAAGGTTTTAAAATATCTACATTAACAAACTCGAATGCGACTGCATCTAAAATACGCAAAGCATTGAAAAAAATACAAACAGAAGTGAGAGCTGGAGATATTTTGTATCTACATTTCTCTTGTCATGGACAGCCTGTAGAAGACCTAAATGGTGATGAGAAAGATGGTTGGGATGAAGCCATTGTTCCTTATGATGCTCAGAAGATATATAGAAAGGGAATATACAAAGGTGAGAATCATATATTAGATGACGAGTTAAACAATTATTTAAAAGCTATAAGAACAACAGTTGGTCCTAAGGGTTTTGTATATGTGGTCGTTGATGCTTGCCATGCAGGTGCTTCTTATAGGGGCGACGAGGAAGAGGATAGTGTTATAACCAGAGGTACTAATAAAGGATTCTCAATGTCTAATAAACAATATGCTCCTCCTATTGATAAAAGAGGGAAGATTAAGATTGAGAAATCTTTCAGTATGGCGAATGTATTCATTCTTGAAGCATG
>DJWZ01000062.1:96560-101705 GCA_002449535.1 Prevotellaceae bacterium UBA7017
TCATATTATGTTAATAAAGTTATGCAGTCAGAAAAGATTGGGATGAATCCATCTTGGACTGAACGTGTGAATCAATTGATGAATCAAGATAAACGATTAACTCATCAAAACTTGGTAATAGAAACAAGTCTATAAATACAGAAGAATGGTAATAAATTTTCATAGACAAGCAGATGAAAAAGAGAGGCGTCTAGAAAAGTTTGCTAAGGAACAATGGCAAAATATAAGAGCTTTTCTCATGAGTCGTTATTCTTTGTCTAAGGATGATTGCGCTGACGTATTTAACGAATCTCTCATTATATTATGGAACAACCTGCAAGAACATAAGGTCAGTGTTGATTGTATGGGGACTGAAAAAGAGTCTAATACGAAATACTTTATGACAATATGTAGGAATAAGGCATTGGAAAGGCTTAGAAGTAATAAGCGATATGCGGATTTTACCCCCCAACAAGATAAAGATGATGATACTATTCATTTTCTGCCTGACAAGGTTGATTCACTTCTTGCTTTAGATGAAGACTATAATAAGTACCAAGATGAAAAGGACGCTTTGGTTAATACAATCATAAGCAATCTACCATCCCCTTGTGATAAATTGTTATGGGGCTATTATGGAAATGGTTATTCATTAAGGGAACTAGCTTCAATGTATTATAAGAGTGAGGGCTATGTAAAAGTTACAAAGCATCGATGTGCAAAGAAATTCCGTGAAAAGTTTAATGTTGAATATAAGAAGATTATAAACAAATACGATGACATATATAGAAGATACAGTAAAAGAAAAAGACCTTCTAAATGACGATAGAATTAGCCGTTACATGCAAGGTAAAATGGATGTAGACGAAGAGTCAGCTTTTATAGAAGAACTTAAGAAAGATGAAGATTTGCGTAGTTTGGCAATCGCCCAAGCTAGGCTTGTTAAAGGCATGAAACAAGCAGATAATGAATTGAAAGACGCATTTCGCCAGGCTGATGAGCAAACAATTAAAAGAATTGCCACTAAAGTTACAGGCAGCAAGCGACACTATGCTCAATGGCTAGCTATTGCTGCATCAATATTATTTGTTGTTTTCATTGGCTTCAAGTCATACGATTATTACGACACGACCAGCCTTGGTAGATTGCATGCCAATGATTTCCCAATGTCATCTATCATCAGAGGAGATTCAAATGCTGATGTAGAGGAAGAACTTACAACCTTATTCAATAATGTAGCAGAAGGCAAAGATTTGGATAATACGACTTCCCGCCTTGCCACACTTTGGGAACTTGCAAAACAAGACACCTATAACGATTATACCGATTATGCTCCATACATTGGTTGGAATCTTGCTATAGGCTATTTAAGAAAGTATGAGAAGGCAAAGGCAAAGGATATATTGGAAGAAATGGAAAAAATGTATCCAGAGGAAACGACTATGGGAAATAAAGTTAGGATTCTGCGTAAAAAGATTTAAATATGAGAAAAATTGTTCTCTTATTATATATACTAATAGGACAACAGATATATGGTAATAATGTTGCTATCAATGACTCTGTTAAGTTGTATAATATTTTTGAATCATATTATTTAAATTATAATGTTAATTATACGGATAGTTGCATATATTCACTTTATGACGATTACGAACAAAACAAAGATAAAAGACTTACAAAGTCATATATAGATTTTCTCATATTATCTACAGACTATTTTATTCGAACAAATAATTTTAAAGAAGCAGAAACATTTAATGATTTATATTTATCTTATTTAGAGCAAAATAAGAAGGAAATTTCTATAGATTACTGTACAACTCTTTATCAGCGTAGTCAAATATCATATTCTATGTCAAGATGGGAGGATGCAATATGTTTCTGTGAAATGTCACTTAGAACATTGCAACAAATAGATTCAATACCTGATATTCTAATGAAACAAATTCAGCAAAGTCTTTATCTATATAAATTGACTTTGGAGAAAGAAGATATAGAATATCCCCTTTATAAAAATAGCGATCTGACTATAGATGGTTGTATTTTTAAACTTGCTATACAACCTGATAGTATTGTGCATCAAAGAATGTTGAGTGAACTAACAAGGTTAGAGAATAGTTCTTCTAATTTTAATGAGTTTCAATATATAAGGATATTCAAATCATTAGCGAACTTTTATCTTGCAAATAACCTGCTAATCCAGATGGATGAACTATTAAACCGACTATATGTTTTTTATAAGAAAAACGATATTAAATCTGCGTACGCCAACATCATCTATTATTTTCATGGAAGGCTTAATGCTTGTAGAGGATTGCTTGATGATGCAATTAATACCTTGAATATGAGTAAAGACTCATATGAAAAAAGCAATATTTTGGATACAGATTATATAACCCTATTAGGGACTTTAGCTCAATGTTATTATTTTAAAGGAGATTATACAAAATCAAAAGAGATTATCGATAATAGCTGGAACATTTTGACAAATGAACTAAAATATAGTATTACCCCAACTATATTAGATGACATTTTATCAATTAAAGCATTAGTATATTCTTCTGATAATTCTGATTCACAAAATACAGCTTATAATATATATTTAGAATTATATCAGAAATATAAAAACAACCCAAGCAAATTTCAGATATATAATGCTTCATTACATGGACTATTATTTTTATCACTAATTAGACATGATTATATAAATGCAGTAAAATATAAAATTGAAATTAAAAATGATAAGCGAATTCCTCAAAGCCAACGATTTTCCTTTATGGAAGATATAGAAAAATATTTGTGGCAGCATAATGATTCCTCATTAATCAATGATATTTTGGAGCGTGATGCTTTCCTAAAGAGAACAGCCATAGAATCTTTAGGTTATTATTCTGAGATAGAGAGAACTGAAATGTTTAATAATACTTCATCTCAGTTGTCCCTTGATATGTATCTGTTAGAGAAATACAATGAGAATCTCGATGTTTGTTCTTTGTGCTATGATAATGTTCTATTTTACAAAAATATTTTTCTTTCTTCTGATAAAATGATTAGGGATGAGACTCGTAAATCTAAGAATAAAGAACTTTCTATTTTAATGGATGAAATAGATTCTATAAAAAGAAAAATAATATACGAAGGTATCCATAATGAAGAAGAAATAAATAATTGGGCTGATAGTTTGATGACAAAACAGAGATTAATGACTTCAAAGATACCAATAGAAGATATAATAAGGAATCATATAAATACATGGGAGGACGTTAGAGATGCCTTGGCACCAAATGAAGTTGCTATTGAAATTGTAAAAATCCTTCCTATAGAAGAATGGCATAATACTGCTGGAGAGTATGCGGCGTTAATTGTTAACAAGGAATCTATAGCCCCTGAGTGTGTATTGTTAGATAATGTTCCAGAATTTAGTAATGAGTTAGCGAGTGCATTAAGCTTTGACCCTGTTTTAGTCAATGAATTATATTTACGAACTAATAACCTATATCATAAGTTTTGGAAAAAGATAGAACCGAAATTGTTTGGGAAAACACGTATATATTTATCTCTATGTGACGCACTAAATCAGGTGAATTTCAATTTTATAAAAAATGAACATGGTCAAGTGCTTTCAGATAAATATGAACTATTTATATTAACAAGTACGAATGAGTTATGTAATAAAAAAAATTACAAAGAGGATTATAAAAGTGCTGTTGTATATGGAGGAGTAGCATTTGATTCTTCAGAAAACAAATTGAAAAAAGAAGCAGCAAAATATGAGAAATTACATGATATAAAACATTTGGATGTGAGAGATGTTGTTGAAAGGGGAAAACTGTGTCAACTTAATGCGGCTGGTGAGGAAGCTGATTCAATTTATTCAATTATGAAAAATTCTGGTATAAATGTAAAAATAAAAAAAGGAATTGAAGCGAATGAAGAATCTTTTAAATCCTTAAACGGTTGTTCCCCAAGCATTATTCATTTCGCGACACATGGATTCAACTTAACCTATAGTTTTTCGCCAGATTTAATAAAGAAGAATGGTTTCTCTTCAAATTTGACAGGCTACAATAAATATACTTCAGCAATGTTATCGACAGGATTAATGATGGCTGGTGCAAATCGCGTGTGGAAAGGTGAAACTCAAATAGCAAATGTCGAAGATGGCATTTTAACCTCAGAAGAAATATCCTATATGGATTTATCATCTACAGATATTGTCTCTCTCGCTGCATGCAAAACAGGTACAGGCAACTACAACTCTTTATATGGTATAGTGGGATTGCCGCTTTCACTTAAATTAGCAGGTGTAAAGTCCGTTATTGTCTCGTTGTGGAATGTCGATGATTTAGCTACATCATTGATGATGAAATCTTTTTATGAAGAATTATTGAAAACAAAAAACAAATATCAATCATTTAGACATGCACAACAAATAGTTCGTGATAGATACCCAGATCCATATTATTGGGCTGGATTTGTAATCATAGATTAAATTTTTCTTAAAATATTTGGTGGACTCCGAATTTCTTTGCATCTTTGCACCGAATCCGTCGAGATGTATAAGACGTTCTTTTACAACTAGTTGCGGTAATATAAATATATTTGATAAAAAGAATATGAAAACAAAAAATATAGAAGTTGTTTTCCACAAGAATCCTACAGAAAAAAATATTCCTTGGAAAAATCATGTTGAAGAAATCATTAATGGTATTAAGAGTGGAGTGCAAAATTCTTTTAAAGTTTATATGAAGAATCTTATGCCTATTGAAGAGATGGATAATGTGGCTAAAGAATTATGTGATGCAATAAAGTATCATTGTAAATATAATAACACGAAATATTATAGAAGTGAGGAATGTGTAGATAAAGATTATGTAAATTTATTTTCTTCTGCAAAATACATTATAGAACTAAGCTAACATAGATATTACAAAGAAAATGGATAAATATTATTAAGGAGTAGCCAGGCGGCTACTCTTTTTTTATGTTTGTAAAAAATTTTGTTAACCTTTTTGTTCCTATTGTCATTAAGGAGTAGAAACAAACATTATTATTCACTTTAAAATATTTATTAAAATTATGGAAACATTATTTTTCTTAGTTATTGCAGTATCATTGGCATACGCAGTTGGTTGTTGGGGTAGAACCCGCAAGATTGGTTTTGGA
>DJWZ01000102.1 GCA_002449535.1 Prevotellaceae bacterium UBA7017
ATACTTGACACAGTTAGCGTGAATATCATTCATAATCTTGTGCAGATAGTTATCAACCTCCTCTGATGTCCAAGACAGACGCTCAGAGTTCTGTGACATTTCAAGACCTGATACAGATACGCCACCTGCATTAGCAGCCTTACCTGGAGAGTACAGAATCTTTGCATCCTGGAACACCTTGATAGCTTCAGGAGTTGTAGGCATGTTTGCACCCTCAGAAACAGCGATGATACCATTTGCAACAAGTGTCTTAGCTGCCTCTTCATTGATTTCATTCTGAGTAGCAGAAGGAAGTGCAATTTCGCAACCCTTCTCAGCCCAAGGCTTCTTACCCTCAACATACTTTGCTGTAGGATACTTCTCTGCATACTCCTTGATACGACCACGCTGAACGTTCTTCAACTCCATGATATAGTCGAGCTTCTCACGATCGATACCATCTGGATCATAGATATAACCGTTTGAGTCAGAACATGTCATAGGAATAGCACCGAGCTGGATGAGCTTCTCCATTGTGTACTGAGCTACGTTACCAGCACCAGAAACGAGAACCTTCTTGCCCTTGATGTCAATGTTACGTGTCTTCAGCATGTTCAACAGGAAGTAAACGTTACCGTAACCAGTTGCCTCAGGACGAATCAGAGAACCACCGAATGAGAGGCCCTTACCTGTCAGCATACCTGTGAACTGATGTGTAAGCTTCTTATACATACCAAACATGTAACCTACCTCACGGCCACCTACGCCGATATCACCAGCTGGTACGTCTTCGTCAGCGCCAACGTGACGATAGAGCTCTGTCATGAAAGCCTGGCAGAAACGCATTACCTCTGCGTCGCTCTTTCCACGAGGAGAGAAATCTGAACCACCTTTTGCACCACCCATTGGAAGTGTTGTCAGAGAGTTTTTGAAAGTCTGCTCGAAAGCCAAGAACTTCAGGATACCCAGGTTTACTGACTTATGGAAACGGATACCTCCTTTGTAAGGACCGATAACGTTATTGTGCTGGATACGATAACCCATGTTTGTCTGAACGTTACCCTTGTCGTCAACCCAAGAAACACGGAACTCTATAACGCGATCTGGAATACAGAGACGCTCGATAAGATTTGCCTTGTCAAACTCTGGGTGCTTGTTGTACTCTTCCTCAATAGTTGGAAGTACCTGAGATACAGCCTGAATATACTCTGGCTCATTTGGAAATCTCTGCTTGAGATTTTCGATTACTGCTTGTGCATTCATCTTCTTTACCTTTTTTTATTTTAAATAATGTGTACCAATATTCATTTCTATAATAAATAAGGTACGTTAACTGTCATTTTGTTTGCGCTTGTGTTGTTGTTGTTGAAATGTGACATCTATTTTCTCTTTTTTATGCCACTTTATTGATTTACGGATGCAAAATTACACATTTTTCCTGAAACAAACAAAAAAAAGTTGCAAAAAATGCAACTTTTTCTTCAATTTCTTACACTTTGTCTAAATTTTGCCAATCTACAAAACAAAGTGTCAGTATTTTTCGCTAAAACTGTGTACGATTACAATTATTTATCCTTTGCGATACGCAAACCGACCGTTACAGCCTTAAATTCCGGACCATAATTTTCGCGTGAAGCGGTGCGACATTCTGTTGTCGTGCTGATAAATGAACCGCCACGTGCTACATGCGCTATAGCATCACCGCTCTTGACAACCGGGTCAATCTCCAGGGTATCTCTGTATTTTTCAAAGTTATCTTCTACCCATTCTGACACATTGCCATTCATGTCTCGCATATCAAGTTCGTTTGGCATATATTGTCCTACTGGATGAGGAGTTCCGTTTGAGGTTGCACGATAGCAAGCCACATTGTCAAGATACTTAGAACCACTATACATATGTGAGTGAGTCTTCGCAGCACCACGAGCTGCATACTCCCACTCTGCTTCCGTTGGCAGGCGGAACTTTTCTCCTGTCTTCTCCGAAAGCTTCTTCACAAACTTCTGGGCATCGCTCCAGGTTATGTTCATTACTGGCAGTGTAGGGTCGTCTTTTCCGTCATACTGTTTAATGTCAGAAGGATTGTTACCCATTACCTCGTTCCACAGTTTCTGAGTCACCTCTGTCTTACCAATCCAATAACCTTTGGTAATCTGTACATCGTGTGCAGGAAGCTCAGTGAAACTATCAAAGCCGTCTTGTTCCGACGTTGCCCCCATTCGGAAGTTTCCTGGTGCAACATATACCATGTCAAACTTTGCGTCACCTACCTTAAAGGATTTCGCATCACCCTCGTTGGGTTCTTCAGCACCGCCGCAAGATGTAAGCATAGCAGCTGATGCAGCCATCAGAATGGCAATCGTTCTAATTCTGTCCATAGACTTAATAAGGTTTTCGTCATGTTTTATTCCCTTGATGGCAAGCAGATATACCACAAATGCCACAATGGGTATCAAGCTCGGAGCCCATATATAAAAACGTCCGTGCCAATATACATAGTAACTGTTATAACAATAATATGCAAGCCAGGCAATGATTAATACAATGCCAAACTTGCATAAGGTTTTCTGTAGTGCACGATTCTTGAAAAAGAATATCGTGATAAAACTGAACAATGCTGTTACTCCGGCAACGCTGCTTAATATGTTCCCTTCTATTCCATTTTTGGGAACATAAGCTGCCAGACTTCCCATCAGCAATGTCACCACTAACAGATATATCGTTTGTTTACGCTGCCACATACCTATTTAGAAATCATCGTCATCATCAAAGGTATCCTGTGCAGGATCCTTCCAATATATCTCATGATTCAGGAATTCCTCTGTTGCTATGAGTGATGGTTTTGGCAACTTCTCGTAATAGCGGCTTATCTCTATCTGCTCGCGATTCTCGAATACCTCCTCAAGGGTATCGTTATAGTTAGCGAACTCAGACAGCTTCTTGCTCAGCTCTTGCTTGATATCCTGAGCAATTTGGTTTGCACGCTTGCCGATTATTGCAACACTTTCGTAGATATTGTCTGTTGTGTCACAGAAATCCATCAAGTCACGTGTAACTGTGTTTGTAGGTGCTTTACTTTTCTTGTAATCCATCTTTTAAAAATCCTTTACATTTTTCAATATATTTCTCTGCCAACTGGCGATCTTTCGATTCTGGGTATTCATTTATGAAACCATAGCATTCATCCTCCGCATCCTGAAAACGCTCCGACTGCTTTTCACGAACACTATGGATAGCCAATGCATACTTGCTCTTCATAATGAGTGATGCAAAATCCTCACGATATTTCGAGAAAGGATAATCCTTCATGGCATTCTGCGAGGTTATTATACATGCATCATAGTTATTACCTCCGCTGGTGCAGTTACCGAAATATGTTCCGAGGTTATAGTACAACTGCGCATTGATAAGCTCTTTCTTCACCAGCAAGTCCTGCAGCTCATAGAGTTTCTTTTCTGCTATCTTGCGGTGGTCGCTTTCCGGATACATATCCATGAAATCCTGGTAGGCTTTCATTGCAGAATATGTAGGGGTCTGATCGAGGCGTGGCTCCGGAACAGTATTGTACAAGCTCTCACCAACGAAGTACGCAGACTCTTCTGCATAAATTCCCTGAGGATATGATGTACTGTATTTCCTGAATATCTCCGATGCAGAATCATAATCTCCGTTACGGTAGGTTGCCACAGCATACAGGAACAAACATTCCTCACCCTTTGAGGTTCCCTTCATTATAGTAACAAGGTCGCCAAGCAACACTGATGCCTGAGAAAATTTTCCTTCTGAGAAATATGTCTTGGCACACTCATATTTGTTAAGGTAGTCGTTCGACTTATACACAGCATTGAATTCTCTTGCGCAACCAGACAAAAGAACTGCTATTGTCACCACTATGATATATATATTCTTAACGCGCATACGCAAAAATTCGGCACAAAGGTAGTAAAAAATCATGACATACTTAATACGCACATCGTTTTTCAATGCAAAATTAAGATTTTTTTACCAAATAGACACTTTCTCTTGTTTATTTTCTTCCATAATCGTACCTTTGCATTTATGAACGAGTACAAACTTACCTCAAAATACAAACCTACTGGCGACCAGCCTGAAGCTATAGCGCAATTGGTAGAAGGTGTCCGTAGCGGACTTCCGGCACAGGTGTTGCTGGGGGTCACAGGCTCTGGAAAGACCTTTACAATGGCTAATGTAATACAGCAGATTGGCAAGCCGACTCTCATTCTTTCCCATAACAAGACTCTCGCAGCACAACTCTACGAAGAGATGAAGGCGTTCTTCCCTGAAAATGCCGTAGAGTATTATGTGTCTTATTATGACTACTACCAACCGGAATCATACCTCCCTTCTACAGATACTTACATAGA
>DJWZ01000065.1 GCA_002449535.1 Prevotellaceae bacterium UBA7017
ACAAGTGCTAAGATTCCTGCCGACCTCGCTCTGCCGGCAAATCCTAATGCCATTGTCTTCTCCAACCAAGCATTGGCACAACAGTGTAATGTCGTTGTCAATGGTGTCTGTGAAGAGTTAAGATTGCAACAGGGATATAATTATGACCCGGCAGATAATTTTAAGGCAAAGAAGGCGTCGCTTCATATCAATGGAGTTGCCTGCACTTCATCGTCAT
This sequence comes from Prevotellaceae bacterium UBA7017, assembly GCA_002449535.1. Taxonomy (GTDB): domain Bacteria; phylum Bacteroidota; class Bacteroidia; order Bacteroidales; family Bacteroidaceae; genus Prevotella. The sequence continues at coordinate 218 of DJWZ01000065.1, forward strand.
ACTATTGGAATACCCTCATACTGCCGTTCGCGGCAGACACCCCTGTCGGTATGCTGGCAAGATACTATAAAGATAATACTAAAAATACCGACACAAGTGCTACCGTGATGCAAGCCGGTACACCTTATGTATATCTCATGACTCATGCCATAGAGTATATTGAGGCAGCAGATGTCGATGTGTATTCTCTTGACAAAATGCCGGCAAGCATCGGTTATGAAGGCTATATAGGAACATTCTCCAATATTGTTACCGATGGTTCGCAAGCCCTCTCTTCGGGAACCTCCTTCGAGATGGCGGGAGAAGGCGTGGCAATACCGTCCTTTACGGCTTATCGCACATCTGCCATCTCTATGGCTAATATGAATAGTACGCGTGGTGTTGACGTTGGTATGCAAATTCTTGCAAAGTATTGTGTCGAGGCTCGTGAAGCTCTTGAACAGTATCGTGGTGAGAGGTCTGACAGGGCGATTGCTATATTCCAGCAAGCCATTGATAATGCAGAAAGAATGATTACGTCCCTGCCAAATGTTTTCATGGATATTTTCAATGAACAGCTGGCAATACAGAAGGCACAGCAAGCATATATCGACAATGTCGTTCCGACACTTCGTGGCGATGCCAATGGTGACGGTGAGGTGGGAATGCCGGATGTGATGTTCATAGTGAACTATATCTTAGGCTCTCCTGACGCTTCCTTCGATGAGAAGGCTGCCGATGCTAATCAAGATGGAGAGGTCGGTATGTCGGACGTTATGTATATCGTTAACTATATCCTCAACGGAAAATTTCCAGACGAAGAATAGTGATATGTCAAATAACAAAAGAGGTGCAGAAAAGTCTGCACCTCTTGTTTTTCTATACCCTTTCTGCTTTTCAGCTTACCACCCGAAAGCCTTCTCTGTTGAGAGCCACTTACCTTGAGCGCGGAGCACCTGTTCCACGATGTCTCTGGCAACACCCTCACCGCCGTTGCTGGGGCTGACATACGTTGACAGGTCGCGTATCTCCGGGCAGGCATCCTTCGGACAGCATGGGCAGCCGCATTCTTTCATTACCTCATAGTCAGGAATGTCGTCACCAATGTAAATGACCTCTTCGTTGCTGATGCCGTTTTCCTGCAGGTATTCCTTGTATTTCTTTATCTTTACGCCACACGACAGAAAAACATCCTTGATGCCCAGATAGTGATAGCGTTTGGCTATGGCAGCATCGTGTCCGCCGGTGATGATGACAAGGCGCAGCCCCATCTTCACTGCCAGCTGCATGCTGTAGCCGTCTTTAATGTTTACGGTACGGAGCGGATTACCCTCCTTGTCCATCTGAATGGTATTCTTGGATAATACACCATCCACATCAAATATGATAGTGGAAATCTTTGTCAGGTCGTAATTTATCATGATTATTGTCTTCTTTTGTTTGCAAAAATACTAAAAATAATTGAAAATTGAAAACTGATAATTGAAAATTATGTTTTTTTCTTGCATTATTTCCATTTAAATTGTATCTTTGTGCCGCGAAATTATTTTTAACCCTATAAATCAAACAAATTCTAAAATGAACATTAACGATTACAATTTTGCAGGTAAGAAGGCAATTGTTCGTGTAGATTTCAATGTGCCTCTTCAGGATGGTAAAATCACCGACGATACTCGTATCCGTGGTGCAGTTCCAACTCTCAAGCTCATTCTTGAGAAGGGCGGTGCCCTCATCATCATGTCCCACATGGGTAAGCCAAAGGGCAAGGTTAAGCCAGAATTGTCACTTGGTCAGATTAAGGACGCTGTTGCAAAGGCACTTGGCGTTTCTGAGGTAAAGTTTGCTCCTGATTGCGCAAAGGCTGATGCAGAGGCTGCTGCTCTGAAGGCTGGTGAAGTCCTGCTGCTTGAGAACCTTCGCTACTATCCGGAAGAGGAAGGCAAGCCAGTTGGCATTGAGAAGACAGACCCTGGCTATGATGCAGCAAAGAAGGAGATGAAGGAGCGTCAGAAAGAGTTTGCAAAGAAACTCGCTTCATACGCTGACTGCTGGGTAATGGATGCCTTCGGTACAGCACACCGCTCACACGCTTCTACAGCCGTTATAGCAAACTATTTCGACAAGGACAACCGCATGCTCGGTCTTCTCATGGAGAAAGAGGTAAAGGCAGTTGACAATGTCCTTAACAACATACAGCGTCCATTCATCGCTATCATGGGTGGTTCTAAGGTGTCTTCAAAGATTGGCATCATCGAGAACCTTCTCGGCAAGGTTGACAAGCTTATCCTCTGCGGCGGTATGACATACACCTTTGCAAAGGCACACGGCGGTGAGGTCGGTAAGTCTATCTGTGAGAACGATAAGCTCGACGTTGCTCTCGGCGTAGAAGAGTTAGCAAAGAAGAACGGAGTCGAACTCGTTATGGCTCCAGATGCTATCTGCGCACCAGAGTTTGCTAACGACGCACCACAGAGCATTTACCCATCAGATGCAATTCCTGCAGATCTCGAAGGTCTTGATGCAGGTCCTGAGGCACAGAAGAAGTTCGCTGCAGCCATTAAGGGTTGTAAGACAATCCTGTGGAACGGTCCTGCCGGCGTATTCGAGTTCGACAACTTCTGCGACGGCTCACGTGCAATCGGCAATGCTATTGCAGAGGCTACAGCAGAAGGTGCTTTCTCTCTCATCGGCGGTGGCGACTCTGTTGCATGTGTCAACAAGTTCGGTCTTGCCGACAAGGTAAGCTACATCTCTACCGGTGGTGGTGCCCTCCTCGAGGCTATCGAAGGAAAGGTACTCCCAGGCGTAGCAGCAGTACAAGGTTAAGCATTAGGAAACATAATAGATTGATTAAGTAGCGCTTGTACGTCGGGATGACGTGCAGGCGTTTTTCCAATTTTCACTCCTTGTTCATTTCCCTTCTCACTCCCTTCTCACTCCCCTTTTTTAAAAATGCAAAAAATATTATTTGTCTGTCATGGAAATATCTGCCGCAGCCCGATGGCAGAGTACATAATGAAACACCTCGTCAGCGAAGCCGGCAGGGTGGGAGATTTCGAAATAGCCTCCGCTGCCACCAGTACGGAAGAAATAGGAAATCCCGTCTATCCCCCGGCACGTCGCAAGTTAGCAGAACACGGCATCGGCTGCGACGGCAAACGCGCCCGCCAGCTGACACGTCAGGATTACGACTATTACGACCTGCTTATCGGCATGGATTCCTATAATATTCGTAATATGAAAAGAATGTGCGGCGGAGACCCCGATGGTAAGATACGCATGCTGTTAGACAGAGACGTGGCAGACCCATGGTACACAGACAATTTTGATGCTACTTGGAACGACTGTGTAAGAGGTTGCGAACAACTCTTAAATACACTGTGAACGCAAACAATTCTTCAAAAAATGACATTTTTTATTGAATTTTTTACTAATAAGTTTGTATAATTGAATAGTTTTCCTTATCTTTGCAGCCGTATTCAGATAGCCCCGATTAAGCGAGAACAATGGATTTAATACATTCAATTGCTGAGCGTGAGGAGGTTAGCGTAAGCAAAAGGATAATTAGGAAAACACATGAAGATTAGAGAAATTGTATTCATCATAGCAATAGTATTCGGCATAACAGCATGCACATCATCAGCCAAAGACTATATAGAAGTTTATGAGGAAGGTACTGAGAAAGTGATTTCTGCCTCCTCTCAGGGGAGACTTGCCCAGATAACCCAAGATGTCAATGAGAAACTGTCAGGTTTGGATAACAGGCTTGGAAAGGCGAAAGCTACCCCTTCTGATGTCCAAAAAGTCCATGATGCCCAAAATAAATTCTACGAGGCAGTAGAGAAGCGAGACAAGGAATTGTCAAAATAAACAAGAGAATGTCCCCCAGCCTTAATCTACATTTACACATTATTTAACACCTCTCTCCGAACAGACGAACAG
>DJWZ01000072.1 GCA_002449535.1 Prevotellaceae bacterium UBA7017
TTCATCCTGAGCCAGGATCAAACTCTCCATTGTAAAATATTTCTATCTTTTTTTGTCTGATTTGATGTGTGCTCAAGAATGACTCCGAAATTTATCCATACTAGAAAAGAATTGATGGGTATGACTTCCTTATATAATATATGTATAACACGGACAATAATTAAAAAGTCCGGTAAAGTCCATACACCTTGCTTCTTGTACTACTACAATTTCTGTTTATGTAAAATATATCAAATATCGCTTGTGCTTTTTTATACCCGTTTTGGGGAAAGCGGATGCAAAGGTATGACTTTTTTTTCAACTGACCAAATTTTTACGAAAGTTTTTTTCGAAAAATAATACGTTTCGGCACTTTTGTTGACAAATATCAAAGAAAAACAGGGATACAGAGAGGACATTTAAACCTTTATCGCCAAAAAACGTCAAAATATGGCATTTTTTGCAGATTTTTACTCATAAAACCGCTCAATTCAGTGCTTTCTCCTTGATAAAGAAGTACTTAGACACATTCATTTTGTCCATTTCCCACCCTATAGCCAAACTTCCAGATATACAGATGACGAGTGAAAGTAGGAGAAATATCATGCCTGTACTATCAAATTCAAGGTATGGCAGCAGTTGTTTGCATAAGATTGTAAAAATCGGCGAGAACAAAAACAGTGGCAATGTATTTCTTCCAACAAACATCATTCCTCTCTGTAGTTTTCCCGTGACAAACGGAAAGACAGCCAGAAAAAAGCTTATGACAAAATACACTATCAGTCCTCCACCCAGATGGCGGGCATCAAGATTTTGCGTATCATGAATAAGGACTATCAAGAACAGCAACGAAAGCCATGTAGGTCTGAAGACATCAGTAAATGATAATTTGCTTTGGCGTATTATCACTCCCGCAAAGAAATATGTCGGCATTGTCAAAACTACGACTCCCGCTTTTGAATAAAGTACATATACTATTGCCAGTAATGCACTTTCCACTATTCTGGAACGGAAACGTCTGAAAATGACAAAATATGGAATGCAGCACAATATCAGAGTTCTCAAGAACCAATAAGGTCCCAGCGGATGCAGCAACATCTTATCCCAAAACACCTCAAGTGTCAGTTGGTCGATATGCTCCCGTATAGGCACTATTGACGCCATTACAATATATCCGCTCTCCATAATTATATAAGGTACTACGAAACCGAGCACAGTTTTGCAGAATTTACCTACCGGCTTCTCTATATTCATCAGATACCCTGATATAATAAGGAACACAGGCATGTGGAAAGTATATACCACTTGCTTGGCATACGGATAGGAGTCACCTATATAAACCAGATGAAAGCTAATCATCAGGATTATCATGATACATTTCAGGAAATCCAGTTCGAGAAGACGCATATTTATAGTTTCAGATTTATGAATGAGATAGTTTACGCAACTTTAAACGTGAAGACCTCGTTGTCTTGAAGGTCTGGACGTTGTGTGAGATTCCTTACATAGTCCCTAATCAGATGTAACCACTCTTTCTGCCTCATGCTGAAATATTTCTCCTGAAATTTCTTCTGACATCCAGTGACAATCTGTAGTATTGTCGTTCCCTCATCAAGTGCCATCATATTGTGTATCAGACGCTGCTCGTCCGTGTTAGGCAGTATCTCTTTCAACATAGAACCTTCTGGAACAAATCTCACTTCCATCGCCTTTGTCTTGGAAGGAGAAGTTGAAGCTTCTGTGCTGACATCATAATTTACGCTATAGTTATCCTCGTCATCAGCCCATCTGTTACATTGAGCCATCACTGTTTGAAGAGCCTGTTCCTGACCCTCTGGTGGATAGTGATATTTCTTCAGCAAACGTTTCACCATCACACGCATCTTGGCACGTGCAGAATCCTTGTGATTCCAGTCTATGGTTCTATTCTTGCGAAGCTGCTCTGTCAGTTCTTTTGTGAGTTTTACGAATTCCTCATTTGAATATGCATCCTTTACTCCCTGAGGTGACGACAATGCATCATAGAAAGCCTTCTCTTCTGTAGTCAGTCCCAACTCGTTGCCTTCCTCTTCACATCGTCTTATTTCTTCTGCCATCCTAAGCAGTTCTGCTATCACCTCTTCATTGGTTAGCATACCTTTTAGGTAGTTAGACAGAGCATTATTCATCATTTCGCTGAAATTCAGACTTTGTACGATATTTGTACGTTCAAACTTCCGTATTTTATCCCGAACAAGATTCTCCAAAAGTTTCAGAGCCAGATTACGTTCTTTCATCTTCTTAATCTCATTCAGGAAACTCTGGTCAAATAGTGAGAACTTCACATTGGGGGTCAGCACCTCCACACCCTGACTTTGCAGACTCTGTTCCAATAAGCGAGATATTCGCTCGTTTATGTCATGTTTCGATATGGTGGTTCCCTTTGCATCCAGTCTTAGAAGCATAACCCTCACTGCATCCATGAAGGTGACTTCCAGCTTATCATGATCAGGAATCAACGACTTACACAATGTCTGTGCATTATGCAGTAATTGACTTTCAGTAATAAAGACTTTATAGTCTTTAGGGTCCTTAAGGTCTTTAGGGTTCTTAAGGCCTTTTCCCAGCATGAAGTTCACACCACTTGTAATCAGTTTGCTGCGTTCTGGGTCTGTACCTTCATACCATCTGCTATAATCGAATCCATGCAACAGGTCACGACATATTTCTAATTTCTCTTGGAACTTTACTAATGCTGTCTTTCCAATATCAGGGTCACCAAACTGCTTCTTGTCACGACTTGTATAGTCCTGCATAGCTTGTTTCAATGCGCCTGCTATACCCACATAATCTACAACCAATCCACCTTCCTTTTCAGGGAACACTCTGTTTACTCTGGCTATAGCCTGCATCAGGTTGTGTTCCTTCATAGGTTTATAGACATACATGGTTGCAAGACTTGGCACATCAAAACCTGTCAGCCACATATCCACCACAATGGCAATCTTCATTGGGCTATTGTCATCCTTGAAGAGGGCTGCATATTCTTTGTTCCGCTTGGCATCTATCACATCGTGCCATTCTTCCTTGTCATTATTTGCAGCACTTGCCACTACATGAATCTTCTCAGTCCATCCTGGGCGCATCTCCAGTATCTTCCTGTAAATCTTCACAGCAGCCTCTTTGTTGTATGCCACTATCATCGCCTTACCTGTCAGTTCATACTGGCGATTCTTCTCGTAGTGTTCTATGATGTCTTTACAGAGACTCCCTATCGTATCAGGATGACATAATATCTCTTTCAGTCCGCTATTCTCCTGACGTGCCTTATTTATCTGTTCATCAGTTGCTCCTTCGTCAGCCAGATTATCAAACTCTTCATCCAGTTTCCGCAAGGCATCTTCATTCAGATTCAGTTTTATGACACGGCTTTCATAATAGACTGGTTTTGTTGCGCCATCGGCAACAGCCTGAGTCATATCATATACATCTATATAGTCACCAAACACCTCCTTTGTATCTCTATCCCTTTGAGATATTGGTGTACCTGTAAAGCCTATAAACGAGGCGTGAGGCAATGACTCGCGCATCAATAGCGCAAAGCCTTTCTTCATCTTCTCTGCCTTTGCATCCCAATGTTCGTCACCATATTGTGAACGGTGTGCCTCGTCTGTTATTACTATGATGTTACTCCTGTCACTCAGCAGCCCTGTTCCCTCTTCAAACTTCTGTATGGTTGTGAAGATAACGCCTCCTGTCTGTAAGTCTTTCAATTTCCTTACGAGGTCTTCACGTCCTGCCGTCTTGGTAAGCTTTCCCTTTTCGTTCAGGTCGAAGCCAACACGTTGCGGTTCCTGTCTTATAAACTTCTGGCATCCTGCAAACTGCTCATATAGCTGCTGGTCCAAATCGTTTCTGTCTGTCACCACTACAATGGTGCATTGTGGATAGAGCTGTATCAACCTATGCACATAAAACACCATTGAAAGACTCTTGCCTGAACCTTGTGTGTGCCAGAAGACGCCAATCTTACCATCACCACCTATTGCCGTATCTGTCTTTACCAAAGCCTTATTCACAGCAAAGTATTGATGATAGGCTCCCATTATTTTTGCTGTCTTTCCGTCCTTATGGTCAAAGCAGATGAAGTTCTGTATGATGTCAATGAGTCTTTCTCTCCTGAAGATACCATTGAAGAATGTTTCGTAGTCAGCTATGGCATTTGTCTCTACTGTCCCATCTACACTCTTCCATTCCATGTAGCGGTTTTCCTTAGCTGTGATGGTTCCAGCCTTTGAAATCAGTTGGTCACTGATAACTGAGAAAGCATTATATACAAACAACGATGGACATTTCTGCTGATACTGCTTTATTTGCAGATAGGCATCATCCTCTTCAACGTTTTCATTGCTTGGTGATTTCAACTCAATCACAACAAGGGGCAGCCCATTTATGAACACCACAATGTCGCAACGTATTTTTTCATATTCAACGACAGACCACTGATTCACCACCTTGAAATGATTCTGCAAGGGGCTGTCATAGTTTATCAGATTTACAAGGGCTGTCTTTGAACGTCCCCCTTCTGCATACTTTACCTCCACACCATTCTGAAGATAATCCATCAGCTGCTCGTTACGCTGCTCCAGGACACCCTCATTCACATGAGTAATCAAGCGGAACGCCTCATTCAGCACCTCTTCACTCAACATGGGATTCAGCCTACGCAAACCTTCGCGCAAATCCCTCTCATAATAAGGATTCCTGTAGTCACGCTCCACGTCGTAACCGCACTCATACTGATATCCCAAATCTTGGAATAGCTGTATCAATGTGTTTTCGTAGTTTGCTTCAGAATGGTGATAAGTTGTCATATTCTATTCCTCCTGTTGAATTTCTGTTCGACAAACCTCTCGTTCGGCAAAGCTCAAACAAGCTTGGCTCTGCTCTCTCTTAATCGGTTTGTTCATAATAATATGAATAGTCAATGCCCTTCATGAAAATTTCGCGGTCATCAATCTTATCCGTCATTGCCCCATGAAGAAGTGATTTTATCATGCGAGCATCCGTCGTGCTACGACGCATAGCTTCCAGATACTCCTTTTTGTCTATCTTACTCCAGTCAACACATAACTTCAGTCGCTTCTTGAATATCAAGTCGAGCCAAATGCGTGTACTTCGGCCATTACCTTCCATAAAAGGATGAGCCACATTCATCTCTACATATTTGCCTACAATCTCATCAAAGGTTGTCTCTGGCATCGCCTCGATAATTCTCAGATTCTTCATCAGGTACTCTGCACGACAAAACAGTGTGCCATCTTTCCAAATGGTTTTTTGACGAATCTGTCCAGCAAAGTCGTAGAGCCCACCAAATAGGTAGGCATGGATCTGCTGTAGGCACTTTATGGTTCCTGGTTCCATACTATCCAACAGCCCGCTCTCAATAAGAGTATAGGCCTTTTTCTTGCTTTGTCCGTCGATGCTATTATCACTATAGGTAAACCATTCGAGGAATTTACTGGCACGATTGTTGGGGTAGTTTTTTGCTACTGTCTGAACACAATCAGCATCAAGAGCATCAGCCGCACGCTGTTTGCCATCTGGAGCCAGGAATTTGAAGTGGTTAGTCACACTAACCAGTTGAATGCCACCCTTTGCCATCTTACCCTTCAGGTATTTCCAGTAGTTACGACATTTCTTGTAATCTTCCTCATCATTTATAGCTCGCACAATATCCGTAGCCGAGAACCACCACTTGTTGTTGGCATCGTCCCATACGGCTCGCACTTCGCGATCGTTAAAAAAGCGGATAGATTTCTTGCTCATAATTTCTATGCTGATTTACGCTTAAATGTCAATATTTTTTCTCTGTAATATTCATATTGTTTGCGCCTTGCTTCTATCTCTGCTATGTAACAGGGGACAAAATGTAACAGGGGACAGTCCCTTGTCACACAATGGCGAGACTTCACACGATAGCCAACGGAAATGATAACGTCAAGGTTGTAATATTTCACTTCTTGGGTTTGAAGAAGCCCCTCAATAGCACCATGCTGAGTGGTATGTCGGAATTTCCGACATACCTTCTCCTCCTTCAGTTCTCCTTCTTTGAAAATGTTGCCAATATGCTCTGTAATGGTAGTTCTTCCTTTACCAAATAGTTGAGCCATTTGTTCTTGTGTTAGCCATACCGTTTCATCTTGAAACAGCACATCAACTTTCACGTTACCATCTTCTGATTGGTAAAGGACTATCTCATCTTGTATTGGTATAATATTATCTTTCATAACCTTATCATGCTATTTCGTTTACCTTGAATTCTCCGCTCATCAGCTTTGGAACAGCTGTATCAATGTGTTCTCGTAACTCTCTTCTGTATGGTGGTTTGTAGTCATAGGCTGTTATTTATCTTTTTTATCTTTTTCTTTCTTAAAATCATTTATATAGCATTTTCTTATATAAAACAACGATCCAGCTATTATAACAACAAATAAAATGCCTTTTACTATGATTTCTAATATATCAGTGTCTTCAATTAAAAAAGAATAGCCTGCTACAGCCATAAATGTTATTATAAGAAACATAACCAGAATGGTGAAAGCAATCGTATAAAGCAAGAATTTAATATCTTCAACCTTTTTATTCCATAAATTGTTTTCTTCTGAAATATTTATAGAATGTTTTTTTAGATAATCGACTACTTTCTTTCTGAATCGATAGAACAGGTTCGTGCAGAACAAGGAAAATAAAGCTGTTATTATTGCTGTCAATATTAGAGAACGAATTTGCTGTAAATTCGCCATTGAAGGTAATTTGATTAACACCATTGCAGATTCCTTACCATTGACACTCTCAAGTAACTCTGAATCGTTTATGGTAAAAGCATTTGCATGAGAAATCATACCATCAAAGTGATTAACAACCTCAATAGGAACATTGTAAACAACTGATAAATTCTTTATATGTATATCTGATTTAAATTCCAGACAATATGTATATTGAGACAAATCGCAAGCTGTAAAAACATTTATAGAATTAGCTAGTGGATGCGGTATTGCCATATTTGCTGGTGGAAACTGTTTATAATGGGCAATTTTAATCTGTTCACATAATAACGCATCTATAAAGTACCCTTCTTTAGGTTCTGATTTAGCAATCAAAACCTTTCCATTGCCTGACATAGCAATGTTACCAATATTATTGATAATAGAAAACAGCCCATTTTTATCACAAAGAGTTTCAGGTTCATCAAATCTCATTATCGGGAACACAGGAATAAGACTGGGAACACTAGTCGAAAAAAAATGAAGTTTATAAATCGCCCCTGTGTTATCATCAATGGTTTTGCCTGTTATTTCCTCAATACTTCTTCTTATTGAGTCACTAAAAGCCCATTTATCCTTAAGCATATATTTTGATGTTTCTGCTGCTGCGAATGTAAAATCAACACCGCCTTCTGTAGAATATGCCTCGTCATCCGTCACTATATCAAAATATGGGTTCTTATATGACCCCAATGTCTTGAAGTTATTATAAATATTCAAACACTCTATTGTGTCAGTAGAATGCAAAAGAGAATCTTCATGACCTCTCAATGAGGTTATTTCTACTTTATTAACTATAGTAGCAACCTGGAATGTTTTATAATAGAAAATCCCAAAAATGATGGTTAAGATAAGATAAATACAAGTTCGTGCCCAACTGGCATTTTTTGTTTTATCATCCACTTCCTTTGAAGACTTTCTAAGAAAGAAGATAGTTATCAATATAGAAATAAATAGATTACCCATAGATTACATTTAATTAATTACTTCATTTACTTTCAGTTCTCCCGACATCAGCTTGGGAAGGAGTGTATCGCGAAGTTCCGCAAGGCGACGGGATTCCTGTTCTATCAAACCTTTCTTTGTAATGAAAGATGATATCTTTTCTTGAAATCTTTGTATATACTCTTTAGGGGGTATTGCCAAATCAAAATCATGTATATCGGCAGGCTTTACATGAGGCTGTACTGCACCAGTTTGTGCATGTTTCAGCAAATGACTATTGATAGCTAAGAAGCAATATACAAATAGCCAGTTTTCGCATGTAATATCAATAAAAGAACAATCTGAAGCCCATACTTCCTGATGGTACATTCTCATAAAACCAGCATTAGCACCAGAACCACTAACAGTTATTACTGGTGCTTTCGTGTTTGAAATATTATGGTAGCAAGCAGGTTCCAAACCACCTGCTACTACAGGAACATCCCCAGGAATCGCATTCTTACTTAATAGTCCTTTGCCTCTTTTGAATTGGCAAATTTCTCCAAGTTTTCCTACTCTCCACCCTTTCGGAATCATTCCTAATTCTGACTCTATAAACTCTCCATTTTTGAAGGGCTCAAAATCTACAAACCAAGACTTAAACAAAGCCTGTGCCTGCTGCTCCAAATTCTCGTTTATCTTTCGATTTACCTCAATTTTATCATCGAGGGAAGAAAGAATAGAGGCAATTTCTTGCTGAATTTCTAGAGAGGGGAGTTTTATTCTACACTTTAGTAATTCTGGTTGCCTTAAGCCTACAACTGTTGTTCCTGTAGCTCTTCCATCTAATTCGAATTGAAAAGCTCCTGTGGTCATATAATAATAAACATACTTTGAACAAACATTTTCGGACAATCTTAAACAAAAGAGTCTTTGGCTTAGTACTATTTTCTCATCGCTATCCCAATAATAGACCTGTCCAAATGGAGCTTCTGATGTTATAAAAATATCACCTCTTTGTACCTCATCCTTCATCCATTTTTTGTATAAATCCTCATCTACGAATCTAATAGAATTTTCATTTACTATATGACCGGTTTTGATATTTTTAGCCGACAGCGCCCTATAGCCTGAAGCACTCCAACTACCTCCAAGTTTTAATGGTGTCTTCCCTCTATAGTCTATAGTAAGTATGACAACATCCCCCAACTTATATTCTTTCCACTCTTCCATAATGTTTGTTTAGAACGCTATTTCAAAAGAACCTGTCTTTACCAATTGAGTTATTTGTTTTTTTACTTGATTCTCCCATTTGGCAACGTTAGGACGATGTTTCTCCTCAAAACAGGCTAATATCTTATCACGCATCTCTGGTTCCAAAAGACCTTCTAATACATATATTTGCTCATCTGCAAAGAAAGTTAATGTATCTTTGTGAAGTCTCCGAATCAGCCCCACAGCTTCTCCAACTACTCCATCAACATTGTGCTGATTCATTTCCATAACAAGGTTGCTCATACTAAGAGAATGAACGTATTGCGAGATATAGGTAAGTAAATCAAAGTTCTCACATCTACCTATCTTTTCATACAAATCATGCCAAGTATATTGATTATCCTTGATACGCTTGTAATACTTGAATTCCTTGAATTTCCAATTTCTGTCTTTGACTATTTTATTAAAGGCTGCCTCGTCTTGCTTAACCAGAAGTGATTTGTCTATTATACACTTGGCTTCTTTCTTTAATCTCTGGCGATGCTCAACATTTAATTGTGTAGCCTCCTTCAATATTTTTAATTCCTCTGGTGGCATTGTTCCATCATTTACGCCCTCTAAATTCAAATTTTCTATATTTTTCTCACATCCTTCCATAACATAAAGAGCATGGCGGAGCCAACAAAGTTCAATATCCTTTTCCATGTAAACTAGGTGAAAGACTGACACACTGTCACCAAGCATTCTTAGAAGGCAACAAGCTGAAAGATAATCTTTTTGCTTTAAGAGAACCTTAATCAAAGTATCAAAAGATTTGAATCTTAAATAACAATAATGAGCAGCATACCCTTTCAGATTAAGAACAGAAGCTTGGTTATACAGATTCGTTATTCTCTTAACTGTATTCATATACATGTAAAAAGAATAAAAAAATCTGTTGACTGTACTATAGCCAAATTCCTCGGTTCCGTCTATGTGATATTTATGCTCCATTATTTATTCTTTCCACTCTTCCATAGTTAAAAACCTCTTTTTTCTTTTCTTACCCTCATCATGCGCTCTGAGAAGCCTCCTTGGGTGACAAAGTCTTTTTCCAAGCGCTCCAGCTGCTTGAAGAGCAGATAGTCTGCCTGATTGATAAGGATGATTGCCATATTCGCTATAGTCTCAGGTGGGCGCGTCTCACAGAGCTGCATGAAGAATGCTGCATCGTTGTGTTTCTTGCCCAACTCACGCATAGCGTTCCACTCCGCTGAGCCTTCTTCCCATTGCCGATGCCTGCGAGTGCGCAGATAGTCTATATAGTCCTCGAGCAACTCTTGCAGACTCGCCTTCGCCACATTCACCAACTTGATTTCAGTCTTGGCGCTGGTGGCCGAAGCGGCACACCCCTCTATGATATTCTGCTTGCCAGAACGTGCCGCCTGTACCATCTGGTCTATGGTGCGATCGCCCTTCTGCAAGTACTTATGACAGAAGTAGAAGGTCATCTCGTAGATGACTTCTGTCTTCTGGTAAGACAGCAGCTTGCGGTAGTTGCCTGATGGCCTGATTAACTTTTCTGGCATTGTTGATTCTCCTTTCTTTTTTGACTTTAGGGTCGTTAAGGTCCTTAGGGGTGTTAGGGTCTTTAAAGTCCTTAGGATCCTTAAGGTCGTTAGAGTTCAAATCCTATTGTTTTTAACTGTTTCTTAATCTCATCCTCCAAGCGGTGACTCTCCTTAAAGAGTCCGCTGAGTTCTGAGGTCAGGCGTTGCATCTTTTCTGCAAATGGTTCTCCATCATCTTCTTGCTCTGCTATGCCTACATAGCGTCCTGGAGTTAGGATGAAGTCTTGGGCCTGAATGTCTTGTAAGGTCTTTACTGCACAGAAACCCTTTTCGTCTTCAAGGGTTCCATTGCGGAAAGCCTCAAAGGTAGAAGCAATCTTTGTGATGTCGTCCTGCTGCAACTCTCGTACGGCACGGGTTACCATAGTACCCATATTTCTGGCGTCAATAAACAATACCTTGCCTGCCTGCTGCTTGTTGCGAGAGAGGAACCATAGACTGACTGGAATACCTGTTGAGTAGAACAGCTGCGAAGGCAAGGCTATGATACCCTCCACCAAGTCGGCTTCTACTATCTTTTGGCGTATCACACCTTCGCCACCAGTCTGAGAAGACAAAGCTCCATTAGCCAACACCAAACCTATTCTTCCTGTTGGAGATAGGTGGTGTATCATGTGCTGCATCCAAGCAAAGTTAGCATTGCCTGCTGGTGGGATGCCAAACTTCCAACGTACATCTTTCTCTAACTTGTCTGCTCCCCAGTCGCTGAGATTGAAAGGCGGGTTTGCCATGATGAAGTCAGCCTTCAAGGTAGGATGCTGGTCATCAAAGAAGGTGTCAGCATACGACTTTCCTAAATTGGC
This sequence comes from Prevotellaceae bacterium UBA7017, assembly GCA_002449535.1. Taxonomy (GTDB): domain Bacteria; phylum Bacteroidota; class Bacteroidia; order Bacteroidales; family Bacteroidaceae; genus Prevotella. Next base: position 11,338 of record DJWZ01000072.1, read on the forward strand.
TTCCAAGCCACGAATGGCTACATTCATGTGTGCCATCTTCCATGTAGAAGGGTTTGCCTCCTGACCATATACGCTGATATTGTTGATATCCTTCTGATGGTTCTGTATAAACTTGGCACTCTGCACAAACATACCGCCTGAACCACAGCAGGGGTCATAGACACGACCTGCATAGGGCTGAAGTATTTCTACAATGGTGCGGACTATGCAGCTGGGGGTATAAAATTCTCCGGCATTTTTGCCTTCCATCGAGGCGAATTTCTGTAGGCAGTATTCATAGACTCTCCCCAACAGGTCTTTCTCATCGCCTGATGCCAGCATGTGGATATTGGTGAACAGGTCAACCACATCACCCAAGCGACGTTTGTCAAGTTCAGGACGGGCATAATTGGAAGGTAGCACACCTTTCAACTTGGTATTCTCACGTTCTATTGCCTCCAAAGCATCATCTATCACCTTACCAATCTGTGGGGTGTGTGCTGCCTGAGAGATGACACTCCATCGTGCATCTTGTGGAACAAAGAAAACACCATCTGCTTCGTATTCGTCTTTATCCTCAACGTCAGCATATTCGTCTTCGGAAAGTTCCTTAAACTTTGCCTCAAACTTGTCGCTGATATATTTCAGGAAGATGAGCCCAAGCACCACACCTTCATATTCAGAAGCATTCAGATTACCACGAAGTTTATCCGCAGCCCTCCATATCGCATCCTCAAAGCCTATTGAGGTAGTATTTTCTTTCTTTTTTGCCATCGGTTAATAGATTTTTTGCGCCTATTCTATAATCTATTTGCAAAATTACAAAAAACTTCCAATATCAGCAAATAAATAAGCAGTTTTTTTGTTTTAGGATATCTTTGAATCCGTAAATTCCTGCCATTTTCAGAATTAAACTGATTTTTGCCAAAACCTAACATCCAAAATTATCAAACATCTGATATTCAAGCCTTTAAAGCCACAAAACAGGTTTAAAGACCTAACATAACACCTAACATAGACCTAACAAAAAGGTAACATTAGAGGTAACATCAAATGCTGCCTTATCGATGTTGTGAAGTCAAAACCGATGTTAGGTTTATGTTAGGTGTTATGTTACCTTTTTGTTAGGTCTTATGTTACCTCTTTGAGGCACTAAAAACGCCCGAATCGCCCATAAACAGGGACTTCTTCGGAAAACGATGTTAGGTCTTTCAAAAAATGGCACTTATTTTTCAATAACCTACCTTTATCGTTCAATAACCAGTACTTATTGAGCGACAATCGAGCCCTATAGTCAAGAAAACATTCCCACACTTGGGAATAATTTATTCCCAAGCAGGGAACACATTCGCCTGACTTTGCACTGAAAGAACTTATCTGGTATTTATTGGTATCACCAGTTTGAAGGTTATGTTTCGTCCCATATTGAAGACTCCACGACGACCTGTAACGACATTTTCCTCGGCATATTTCAGACGGCTCAGATGACTCTGATAGGCTTTGTTCAACAGGTTATTGGCTGTGACATAGAACTCGGCTACCTTGCGTCCCTTTACCTGAATGTCGGTACCTGCCGAAAGATTGAGAAGGGCATAGCCCGGAGTCGGAGTCTCTGTACCATCGGCACTATATATGTGCGACTGTCTGAAATAACTGTCAAGACCTGCTGCTACATAGAGGTTATTGAACATGGAGCGATGATGGGGATGGCTGTCATGACGATGGTTTATCGTAGTATGGGAATGATGGAAGAGTTCCCATTTCAACTCTGAATACCAATGGGGAGCTGGCGTGAAGGGCAAATATTTCTCACCAGCATTAGCGTGCATCTGCTGAGCATCAACGTAAGAGAAGGTGTTGGAGAAATGAAGTGAGTGAACAGGATGGAAATCGACTCCTGCCTCAAAGCCAAGCAAGCGGGCATCGCCCTGGGTATAGGCATAGGTGAGGTAGCCTTCTTCTATCTCTTGGGGCAGACGATGGATGAAGATATAGTTGTTGATGCGATTGGCAAAGAGTGCCACTTCTGCTGAAACATAGCGGGAGGTGAAATCGAGTCCCAAATCTGCCTGCAAGCTATATTCTGCCTTTAGCTGCTGATTGCCTATCTCGTAGCGTATAGAGCCTTCATGAACGCCATTGGATGCCAGTTCGCTCATGTTGGGAGTACGGAACCCACGGGCAAGGTTAAGGCGCAGATTGAAATGCTCGTTGATATTGCAGACTGCACCGATGCTGCCAGTAATGCCATTGAAATGGCGAGAGAAATCGGAAAAGCGTTTTTCTCCCTCTTCCAACAGTTCATAGCCATGCAGCCTGCGATGGTCATAGCGCAAGCCACCACTAAGGGTCCAGCGTTCTCCTAAAGACTTCGTAGCATTGGCAAAGATGCCGAAATCGAAGAGCCGGTAATCCGGAATGAGGTATTCCTCACCTTCATTGCCTGACTTCTGATACATACCGCCAACGCCTGTGGAGAACTTCCAGCCACGCCACTCGTCCGTAAGGTATCGTATGTCATAAGTAAGGGTATGGAGTTTGAAATACAAGCCATATTCGTCTGCCGACTCCTCATACTCCTGACGGCGATTCTGCTGATAACCGATGATGGTCTTCAAAAAACCAAAGGGGAGGTTTATGGAATTGTCCCAGACAAGCTTATGATGTTTCACCTGCTGAAATGGCAGCGACTTGCCATAGCTGTGTGCCGAGAAGCCTTCATCACGTGTCAGTTTGCCCGTCTCGGGGTCTCGCTCTCCCTCAATGATGCCTGGGGTAAGATGAAATAGCGACCATGTAAGTTTGGAGTGTCCCCACCCTTTTTTCACTCCCAGCATCACCTTGCCGGCACGCTCACGAAACTGTGAACCAGGCACATAGCCGTCATACTTATTCTTATACGCATGTGCCATCTTGTCGCTAAAATGGGTATCCCATACAAAGCCACGCTGGTTGCCGGCAAAGGAGAGATTATAATTGAGCAGTCCGTTATTGGTCTGATATTCGGAACTTACATTGGCACGCATCTCACCCTCTGGGAGCAATGCAGGAGCATGGAATATCACCACGCCAGCCATAGCATCAGAGCCATACATCAGCGAGGCTGGTCCTTTCAGGATTTCTACCGACCCTACTCCAGTGCCATCGACCTCTATACCATGTTCGTCGCCCCACTGCTGACCTTCTTGGCGAACGCCTTCACTCACAACGACAACACGATTATATCCCAAACCACGAATGATGGGTTTGGAGATACTGCCGCCAGTAGTCAACTGGCTTACACCTGGCTGGTGGCTGATGGCATCAATGATATTGGTAGAGGGAGTGGACTGCAGAACCTGTGGAGAAACTATACTGACAGGAGTAGTGGCATACTTCAACTTCGTATCACCAGTAATGCCTGTCACCATTACTTCATTCAAATCCAAGTGACGATAGAAGACATCAGTAGAGTCTTCTGCATGACGATGTACCCTAATACTATCGTGGGCTGCCATTGTCATGCACAGACACAACAATGGCAGAATGATATATGTTTTTTTCATTCTGTAAAATATTTTCTTAACAGAAGATAAAGGGGGAGTATATTTACTTCCTTTTATACTTCTGAAAGTTATATGAATAAAAATTTGTATGTAAAAATTATAATAAGGACATCAGAGCGATGGAGGTCCACGGGTAACAATGCTGCCACAGCTGGCTGCATGATAGCCACACAAACGCTGGGCAGGATTTTTTCTACATACATGAACATATATCGTGACTGCTATTGTAGCAGCAGCCAGCATAGGAAGCGTCAGGAACTGGCATAGCACACAATCGTGTGCCCATGATATCGTTTCTGCGATATGTCCGTGACAAGTATGATGCAAGCAGTCATCGCATCTTATTTCTTTTTGATAACTGCTACCTTCATGAATATGAACAGACGACAGCACAAGCATTGGCAGAAAAACTGCCAACAATATCCAGGCGGCTGTACGTCTTTTAAATTTCATAATTCTACATGGTCAAAGGTCAAAGGGTCTTCAGTTCATAGCCTTGCTCCTTGAGGAAACGTATGGAAGCAGGCAGGGCATACTTTAGTTTCTGAATACTCTTCAGGGAGTCATGGAAAGTGATGATAGAGCCATTGCGTGTATAATATACCACATTCCTGAAGATGTCAAACGCATTAAGGTTACGGGAGTAGTCACGCGTCACGAGGTCCCACATCACAATGGTATAGCCTTTCTTCATCAGCAGATGATAAGCACTGAGCCACATCCATCCATGAGGCGGACGGAAAAGAGGGCTTGAACTTTGAACATTAAACATTGAATATTGAACATTAGAGCCCACTTCGTTCCTAACTCCTAACTCCTCACTCCCAATTCCTAACTCTCCAAAGCCTCCGACATTGGCGGCAGTCTGCATTACGGCATCTGCCGTCTCGATATTGGAGAGATAGGTCTTGACATAATGCTTCAGGGAGCCCATGTGGTTATAGGTATGGTTTCCTATGCTGTGTCCCTCGCTGATAATTCGGCGAAAGAGGTCTGGATAACGCTTTACATTCTCGCCAACGACAAAGAAAGTTGCCTTTACGCCATGCTCCTTGAGGGTATCGAGAATGAAAGGCGTCGATTCGGGTATCGGACCGTCATCAAACGTCAGATAGACCGAATGCTCTGCAGCGTCCATGCGCCACAGAGCCTTCGGATATAACCATTTCATCCATTTGGAGGGTTGTTCTATGAACACGGTTTATTCTCCTCCTAAGTTTCCGCCGCGATTTTGATAGGCAGCGATGAGTTGATTAAGATTTCCTGTCATTTTGTCTGCAAGAGACTTGTTATGCTGAGATGCTATCTCGCTGAAACGCTGCATAATATAGAGATGGTACATGCAGTCACGCTGAGACGACATAAAGCGTCCCTGCGGCAGAGAGAGGTAGTAGCGTACATACTGAACAGAGTTCTTCCACATAGCATTGAGTGTCTCCTCTGCCTTCTTGTTCATGCCAAGCTTATAGTAAGCATCAGCAAAGTCGGCACCACCATTCATGTATGTCATAGGAACATTGTATGTAGGAATAACCTTCTCAGCATAGAGTATTACCTTCTTAGCCTTGTCGAGCTGACCCTCATGTATGAGGTGTGACAGCAACGAACCGAAAAGACGACGGTGGGTTGCACACATACGGGTAACAGTCTCGTCGAGATAGAGACCTGGCTTATCCAAACCGCCATACTTGAACTTC
>DJWZ01000046.1 GCA_002449535.1 Prevotellaceae bacterium UBA7017
GGCTCTAAATCAGAAAATAGACTCGTTGATCGCAGTCAACGGCTTCAAAATTCAAAATTGGACTCATTGATTTGAGAAAACATAATACTAACCTTTTAAATCAGATTTTTTATGGGAAACATTCCACAATTTAACAAAGCACGTCTCCGCTACGGAGCGCATTTCTCGGTTATGTCATCATTCGGCGAGAAGGTAGCCCCTCTTGCCGAGAGTGAGAGTATGTTGACGGCGGCTTATGGTGCATTTACGACGGCACTGGGATATGAGGATTCCGCCATAAAGATAGCGCGTGCCAGCGAGTACAGCAACCAGATTCTCACGGAGGACAACAGGCGCGACCGCCTGTATAACAACGGCAAGATGACCGCCGAGATGTGGGTGGCGCTTGGCATCGAGCCGATGGCTACCGCCGCCGCTGCCGTGCTTAAGGAATATAACAACTACAAGGTTGACACCACTGCACAGTACGACCAGCAGACGGGTCTGATGATCAACTTCCTGCAACCCTTCGAGTCAAGCGCCATGAAGGAGAAGCTTCAGACCTTGGGGCTGACCGCCGTCTTCGAGCAGATGAAGATAGCCAACGAGGCAGTGCGCAGCCTCATATCGCAGCGTGGCGACGAGCGCGCAGCCAACGCAGCCTACGACATAAAGAGGGCGCGTCAGGCTACCGATGCCGCCTTCGAGAAGTTGTTAGACCGCATCTATGCCCTGCAGACCCTCGACGAGACGGGCAAGTACGATGCCTTCATAGCATGGTGGTCGCAGGAGGTGGCACGCATAAAGCAGCAGATTCTCAACCAGAAGCCCGGCACTGGTTCCACCGACGGCACAGGCACTACCACGCCAACCACCCCGGAAAATCAGGGAACTGGTGACAACGGTGGCACAACGCCGACGAACCCGAGCACCGGCGACACCTGACACACCTGATAATCCGGATAATCCGGAAAACCCGGGAACCGGCGGAACGGGAGATGAGGGGTAAAGCCCCACCCCAAGGCCCCACCCCGACCCTCCCCAGTTGGGGAGGGGGATGATGAGGCCAATAGGACTAATAGGACCAATAATACCAATTACTAAACAATATGGGTTTTTATTTGTATTTCTCATAACTTAATTGTAACCTTTGACTTCGTCGAAGGCACTTTCGTTACTCCTAATTATTTATCGGTAAAAAAAAATAAGAAAAAAATTTTGTGGAATGGTAAATATTTTTTAATTTTGCATCCGACAAAGCCAGTTCCTACGTTTTGGGGGGTCATAAAGATTTCTTTAACGTATATGAAGAACTGGGTAAATAACATATTGGAATGAGTTCTTAGCTGTTGTATGGCGGAACTCGAAAAAGGACGTTTTCGAAACGTTACTGTCTGCAAATTCAAACTTCGCAACTTTGAAACCATCGTGCAGAGGTAATGCAACCGGGACGTCTGCGTGGGTTGATTATTAGCCTTCATGTTTCTTTTTCCATTGATTGTGGCAAAAGGACGTGGGGTGTATATAATCGCTTGGCGTGGGCTGGCTTGCGTTGCTTATTCTTACGATGGGGGCAATGCGAAGGCCTGAATTTGAGGATAAGCGCGGAGAAACAAACTCCCACGTCTTTTTTATTATTTCTAACTTAGTAAAAATACGCTGAATTTGGGGGGTAGGAGGCGTGATATATCACACCAATGAAAAAGACTTTCGATGTCAAAACAAAGTCTGCAATAGCTTTGACCATTATGTCACTGCTATTTTCATCATCTGCAGCAGCACAGGAAGAATCCAAACGGGGCAGTGACTGGTATGTTGGAGCAGGAACAGGCTACAACTATTCTACAATGCGCTTCTCAAACCTTGATGAAAAGAAGTTCCCGACAAAGGAGGGTATGTCCAGTCCGATATATTCTGTCTTTGTGCAGGGAGAGTTCGGTGCAAACCGTAATTATGTTGTCCGTCCGCAATTGTCATTTGTTTCCAGAGGTGGCAAGCTGAAGGAAATAGGCAAGTATGATGGCTATGCGGGAAAGACGAACGATGTGTTTTACAAGCTGAGGGCAACGTATCTTGATTTGAGGATACCTGTTCTTTACCAGTTTATGGATGCTGGCAGTGCTTTTCGTCCTTATGCCGGCATAACTGCCACGATGGGATTTGCATTGAGTGGCAAGGCTCGTTTGCAGGAGGACTATAATGACAACAGTTATTCCGGGTATCAGGTGGATTTGAGCAGTAAGAATTTCAGCAGTACGTATTTTGCATTGGCACCGACGGTAGGTATGCGTTTCAACTTCCATACAGGCAGGAAGGGGCAGAATGTGATTTTTGCTGCTGTTGAGGCAAGTTATGAGATTGGTCTCAGCGATACCTATGGTGGTGACGAGAAGGACGGAATACTTATTGATGCTGTACGGAACAGGCTTGCAAAGCCAAGTGGTACGCGAAAGTTCTCAGGCTTTAACATGCAGGTAATGGTTGGCATTCCGTTCAGTGCCTTCAAACGCTGCAAGGAAACTCCTGCACCTGCTCCGAAACCGGCTCCTGTCATTGTTCCTGTAAAGCGGGAAGAACCGCCTGTAGTAAAGAGGGTGGAGGAAAAGCCTTGCTATACGCTGGACGAGATAGAAGCAATGATTGCAAAGCATGAAAGTGTGTATGGCAAGACGATATGTGCTGTTGACATGATAAACTTTGATTTCGGAAAGAGTACTATCCAGCCTGTGTCTTACGGCTATCTGGATAAGGTTGCACAGATTCTGGAGCGTACTAATTCCAAAGTTGTCGTAAAGGGGCATACTGACAATGTCGGCACTGACGACTTCAATATGGACTTGTCTAAGAAACGTGCAAAGGCGGTTGTTAGTTATCTTGTAAAGAAGGGAGTTGACAAGAAACGTCTGGAATATGAATACTATGGTTCCTCTCGTCCTTTGAAGACAAACGATACCGATGAAGGGAGAACGTATAACCGCAGGGTAGAGTTTGAATTGCAGAAATAAAGATAAAACTAAGTTATAATAATAGAAGAAAGAAAAATTATGGAAACAAAGAATATAACAATGAGAGGTATAGCAGGTCTTTTTATGTTGTCATCAGTATTTGTCTTGACGTCATGTCTGGATGACGAGGATAAGACCATAGCGTTGGAGACTTCATCATTAGTTGCAGGGATACCTGATGACTCTGAGGCAAGTGCGAACCCGGTGATTACAACAGCGACGACAAATATTCCGAATATCCAGACAAGCCTTGAACAGATAGACGGATACCCTGTAATGCGTATAGATATGACTGGCGTGCAGAATAGCGGCGGTAACGGGGCACAGTGGATGCGTCTTTATGGTACGGGCATGGACAATCAGAATGTATGGGTAGAAGTTGACGGCGTGCCAAAGGGTATCATCGTGACGAACACCGAGGATGAGGCTGGTACGGCAACTGTAATGACGGATATAGTCTTTGCCGTGGACAATTCGGGCAGTATGAATGAAGAGGCGGATGCCTTGGCACGGGATATAATATCTTGGGCTCAGGAACTTTCAACCTCCGGACTTGATGCAAGGTTTGCTGTCGTAGGATATGACGGCAGAATAACTGGTGGAACAGATTTCACCACGGCAAGCGGCTTGTCCCAGTATCTGGAGGCAAATGGTTCGGGAACATCTCGTACTATGCACTTTGGAACCAACCGCAACGATTGGACGGCTCTGGCATCTAAGTATTTCGTCAACGACTATATGGATGAATGTGGCGTTGCCGCTATAAGGTTAGCTGACGAGAACTACGCTTTCCGCAGTAGTGCAAACAGGGTATATGTGAATTTTACAGACGAGCCTAACTACCCTTCGAACAAGGAGGAATTCTCTGTTAAGTACTTTGAGGACCAAAATAAGTGGCCGGCATATAAGGGAACCGTTCATACCGTTTACAGTGCCTCGCAGTATGATTACACTGACTGGAATAGAGAGGAGTCGCCATGGCTTATATCTGACTATACAGGAGGTTCAAAACAGTTTGTAAAGCGTGATTTCAGCGATGCCAACTTGTCAAGCCTTCTCGTTACCGGTGCCATGCAACATTCGTACATAATAAAGTTTACGAATATAGAGGATTTGCTTGACGGTAACATTCACAAGGTACATCTTACCATAAAGTCAGATGATGGTTCGACAACGGCAGACAAGACTTTTGACGTAATGTTCTGATAAAGTAAATAGACTATTTTATGCAGGAGGAGGTTTGGACTTTTTTTGTCCAGACTTCCTTTTTTATGTATCTTCTGAGTAACACATGCAATTGAATTAATACATCCATGCAGATGAATGAAAACGTTAATGCGCATTATTTGAGTCATTCATGCGCATTATTTGAGTCATTCATGCGCATCATCGGAATCAGTCATGTATCATGAACGAATCCAGTCATGTTCATGAACGTGAAATACAAAAAGAAAATATTTTTACTCACTTATTCGTACCTCTTGACATTCGTCGAAGGTACTTTCGCCCGAAAATATAAGAAAAAACGTTTTTTTCTTGCTATTTTGCTCACTTATTCGTACCTTTGCAGCCGCAATTGGTTCCTTACCGCTGCTTGCGAAGGCGAGTTGCCGGAAATAGGCTAAGACGGGAATGCAGTGTGATTCTGCAACATTACCCGATGCTGTGAGTCCTTTCTTCAGGACATCCATACGAGAGCCACTGACTGTAAAGTGTCGAGATGACGTTTTGCAATAGTTGGGAAGGCTGGATGTTACCTCTTTAGGATAAAGTCAGAAGACCTGCCAGTTGTTTCCTCCCCGAGAAAAGAAATGGTGGGAGTGCTCATGCATGCGGGACTACATGCGTTGATATGACTAAAAATTTTAAAGGTATGATAAAAAAGATTTTAATCGCTAATCGTGGCGAGATTGCTTTGCGCGTGATGCGCAGCTGCTACGAGATGGGTATCAGGAGTGTTGCCGTGTATAGCACGGCAGACCGTAGTTCGCGCCATGTGCTCTTTGCCAACGAGGCAGAGTGCATAGGCGGGGCAGCAAGTAGTGACAGCTACCTCAATATTGACCATATCATAGAGGCGGCAAAGAAGCACAACGTGGATGCCATACACCCGGGGTATGGCTTCCTTAGCGAGAATGCCGAGTTTGCACGTCGTTGCGAGGCTGAGGGGATTATATTCATCGGTCCGCATCCTGAGACTATGGAGACTATGGGCGACAAGATCAGTGCCCGCAAGAAGATGAAGGAGGCTGGAGTGCCTGTCGTTCCCGGTACGGAGCAGCCGCTGCAGAGTGCGGAAGAAGCCCTGCAGGTGGCGAAGGAGATAGGATTCCCCGTAATGCTGAAGGCGTCTATGGGCGGCGGCGGCAAAGGCATGCGACTGATTACGCGGGAGGAAGACGTGCGCGAAATGTATGAGGCGGCAAGGGGAGAGGCGATTGCTGGATTCGGTGACGATACGGTATATATAGAGAAATTCGTCGAAGAACCTCACCATATAGAGTTCCAGATTCTGGGCGACCAGTTCGGAAACGTCGTTCACCTCTATGACAGGGAATGTTCCGTGCAGCGTCGGCATCAGAAGATAGTAGAAGAGTCGCCGTCGCCGTTCATTGACGGCAACCTGCGCATGGAGATGGGCGCAAAGGCTGTTGCGGCAGCGAAAGCAGTGAACTATGTCGGCGCAGGGACGATAGAATTCTTGGTTGACAAGTATCACCGTTTCTATTTTCTGGAAATGAATACCCGTCTGCAGGTAGAACATCCCATAACGGAAGAAGTGGTAGGCGTGGACCTCGTGAAGGAACAGATACGCATAGCCGACGGGCAGCAACTAAGGTTCCGACAAGAAGACCTTAGGCAGCACGGACACGCAATAGAGTGCAGAATATGTGCTGAAGATACCGACCACGACTTTATGCCTTCCCCGGGTGTCATACAGCAGTTGACAGTGCCCCAGGGCATCGGTACGCGTGTAGATTCTCATTGCTACAGCGGATATGAGATACCGATGAACTATGACCCTATGATAGGAAAACTCATAGTATGGGCAACCACACGTGAATATGCCATAGAGCGTATGCGCCGTGTGCTGTACGAATACAAGATAACCGGCTTGACGACAAACATCAGATATCTGCGGCGCATCATCGACGTGCCTGATTTCAAGAACGGCAACTACAACACCCATTTCATAGAGCGCAACCAGGAACGCCTGAAACCGCGTGCCGGATTCAAGAATGATTCAGAACCGATGGCAGTCATTGCGGCATATATAGATTATCTGATGAATGTCGAGGAGAATAAACCCCATAATGCCGGCGATGAAAATACCGCTATCAGCAGATGGCGCGCCTTCGGACTGCAGAAAGGCGTGCTGAGGGTGTAATGGTCAATGGTCAATAATCAATGGTCAATAATCAATGGTCAATAAAAGGAAATGGAAATACAAGTAGGAAACAAGATGATGGAAGCCACCCTGCTCAGCAAGGATGGAAATCATGTAAAGGTGGCATTGGACGGAAAGGTGTACGACGTGGATGTCTGCATGCTTGAGGATAATGTGTGCTCATTGATTCATAAGGGCGTCTCGTATAATGCAGAACTGACAAGGGAAAATGACAACAAGCATTACCGCGTGAACCTGAATTATTCCGTATATGACATCAATATGCTTGATTCGCAAGCCAAGTATATGCGTATGCGGAAAAGCAAGAATGTAGCCTCCGGCATACAGCCTGATGTCGTTACGGCTCCTATGCCATGCAAGATTGTAAAGGTTTTCGTAAAGCCCGGTGACAAGCTGAAGGCGGGTGACAGCGTGCTGACAATGGAGGCTATGAAGATGATGTCGAATTATAAGGTTGCAGAAGACTGTATTATAAAGGAAGTGAATGTGAAGGAAGGCGAGAGCGTAATGGCAAATGCCGTGCTCGCAAAGCTGGAGTTAAATAACGAAAACCAAAACGAAAACGAAAAATGAACAGAATAACGGATATAAAAGAAAAACTGACAGCAAGGGAGAGAATAGAAACATTGCTCGACAAGGGAACGTTTGTAGAACTTGACAAGCACGTCGTACATCGTTGCACCGACTTCGGAATGGAGAAG
>DJWZ01000114.1 GCA_002449535.1 Prevotellaceae bacterium UBA7017
TTTGAGTTCATGATTCCTTTGGATCTTGAGTTGTTTTCTTGTTGCTTGTTGCCGCTGCATGCGGTTGACATCAGCATGCACAGAGCCAATGCCAGAATATGGTTCAATGATTTCATACCTATAAACAATTATTCTTCCTTTTGTTCTTCGGGGTTCTGCATCTTGATAACCTTTGCCGGCACGCCTCCTGCAACGGCATAGTCAGGGATGTCTTTAGTCACTACGGCACCGGCTGCTACCACGGCATATTTGCCGATTGTCACGCCCGGACAAATCGTAACATTCATGCCTATCCAGGCATTCTTCCGGATGGTCACCTTGCCGTAGGTGTACTTGGTATGACGCTCGTTGAAGTCGTGGTTGATAGTAGCTATTCTTACCCCTGGAGCAACTTGTACGCCGTCCTCAAACTCTATGCCGCCTGATGCGCTAAGTATTGCCGAGTGATTGATGAACACACCTTTACCCATCTTCACCCTATTGCCGAAGTCGCAGATGAATGGCGTGAGGATTCTGACATCGTCCAGCTTGCGCCCAAAAAGTTCTTCCAGTTCCTCCACGTAAGTAGGGTCGTCAGGCATCTTGGCATTAGCCTTGGCGCACAGCACGCGTGCACGCATCATTTCATCCACAGCTTCCGTGAAATACGGTTCCCTTATATCTGTAGGGCCGCCTTTCGCCATCAATTCAAAAACGTAACCTTTTGGATATTCCATAATTTTCAATGTTCAATGTTCAATGGTCAATGTTCAATGGTCAACTATCCCAGCGCCTGGTTTGTTGACCACTCGAAATGCTGCTCACGCTCACTAATCCACCAGCGGCCGTCAATCTTCTCGTACTTATCGTAGTAGCGCACTGCATGGGTGGTCAATACATCCTTGCCATCCTGCTCTGTCACCAGTGTAGCCAGTGCATAGCATGTTCCTGTAGCATGGGTTTCGTCAATGAAATCCACGCTCTGCTGTCCGTTCATGTGGAACGATACCTTAGCGGCACCGAAAGCTTTGTACTGACGAATCATGTCGTGCACATCAGTTGCCGTCATACCCAGTTTTCCACCGAAATATACATTCAGCTTGATGTCGGGACGGAAAATCTCAACATAGCAGTCCTGATTGTTCTTGTCACTCTCTGTTGCATAGAAATCTACTAAAGCCTTCAACTCCATGCGGTCTTGCATTCTGAAATCCATTACTTAGTCCTTTATTAAATTCGTCGGTGCAAAGATGCGATTAAGCGAGAGCAGAGTCAAGCTTGTTTGAGCTATGCCGAGCATAAGCATCTTCGCGGTCGTTTGTTTTCGACTGCAAAGGTACGGCGATTTTTTGACACTTTAGTTACACAAATTGCATCACAATTTTCACTTTTTGCCCAAATCGTTCTTTTTTAAGAAAAATTATGTGTAATTTTGCCGAAAAATACTGCACTATGAAGGTAGATTTTCAGTATTCCACAGACTTTTACGGGATGAATTCCCGGGAGTTGCACCACACCTGTATGCATCTGCTATGCTTGGCAGGTGAGGGCAGCTTTGTGTTCAACGAACGGTGCTACCACATAGTGAAGAACGACCTGGTGGTGGTACCGATGCCCGATTGTATCAGCAACCTTGCGGCACATGCCGACTTACGGGTGGAGTGGTTTGCTGCCGATTATAAGTTCCTGCAGAACCTGCTGCCGTCGAACAACTATAGTATTGGGGGCAGCATCTCGCTGAACCAAGACCCCATCATCAAACTTTCAGACGAACAGGCAAAGCACATCCTTGATGATTTCCACAGACTGCGAGAGCGCATGGAAGATGACAATCAGCAGTTCTATTTCGAACTTATGGGCAGCCTGTGTCTTACGATGATGTACGACATCTTCGAAGCCCATGCCCAGCGAGAAGCAACAGACTCCCATACAGACAGGACAGCATATATCGTGAAGCAGCTGATGGCTATACTCTCTACAGGTATTAGCCGCACGGAGCGTGACGTGAGCTATTATGCCGAACGGTTGAACGTATCTCCCAAATACCTTTCTGCTACGGTAAAACGAGTTACAGGTCATAGTGTCACCTCCTACATCGACCGCCATACCATACCTATATTAAAAGACTATCTGAATGACGAACGTCTGTCGCTCACTCAGATAGCCGATGCGATGAACTTTACATCGCTCTCTTACTTCAGCCGCTATTGCACCAAGCACCTCGGTCAGTCCCCCAGTGACTATCGTCAGAGCTTGCAGCCGAAATAGTTCACCGTGGTGACAGGAAAGGTGTGTCGGTCAGCCCGCCATAGCTGTCAGCTGCTGCTTCCAAGGCATCCTCTGTCGTATATTGCTGATACAAGGTACAACGGGTTACGATTGTTTGCCGCGAACAACGGTCGTCCATCACCTTTACCAAAGCCCAGCCCTTCATCTCGTCGGCAAACTCCTCGCCTACGAGTGCCAGATGGTCTTCTACTACGGTCAAATCCCACCACGACACTTCGCGCATTTTGAACCGTACACGTGGCAGAACATCACTCTCTATTTTCTGTGTGGCGGTATAAAGCCGCAATTTGGCATGATACGTCCGGTCACTTACCTTGAGGTCGGTTATCAGCGCAGGCTTGCCATCCACCTCGCCCAACTCCAAATTTATCATCGGCAGTACTCCGTCGCTCATCGGAATGCCTGGCATCAGGAACGACGACTGGTTCATGATTCCGTCGTTAGGCACATATACCACAGGCAACTGATTTGCCAGCGATGCGAAATTCTGATATGCCGTGCGCCGCTCTGTGAACATTGTGTCGCAGAAGCGTAACATCTTCCACAGCATCGTAGTGTGTCGCATCTTCTGTCGCTGCACAAACTGTGGAAGCGTATTGCTCCGTTTCTCATGTGTCGCTGACTCTCGTCCGATTACTTGTCCGTTACGCGTGTAAAAAGTCATTCCTGCAATACGTACCCTTTTGGGCATCGTCAGTCCCAATCCCGGATTGTTTTTCATCTTCATCGCTCTTTCCTCCTATTATAATGATTTTATTATCTATCTCATACTTTTGTTCGAAACATCTCATGTTACTCTCTAGCATATCTCATGCATACCTCCATTCTATCCATATAGTAGCCCCCGCGTAGCGCCTATGTACCTCCAATCGTTGTCCGCTATATGTCCGGTACTTGTACGGTACATGTCCGCTTTTATACCGGACATATACCGGACTTCTACCGTACAAGTACCGGACATGAATAGGAGATACTGCCTTGTTATATGCTTGTTCCATTGGGGCTCTATACTTGATAAGTTGGAGATCTTTACTTGATATGTTAGAGATATGTAAGAGGTATGTTGGAGTGCTTCCTTTATTTTGGTAGAGACATAATGTACTTATGCCTTGGACAGGGGCAAAGGTACAAATTCCATTGAAATATTAATCCATCAATCAGGAAAAATCGTTTTATGAAGATAATATTTTATGGTTTTTTAGTGAAATATCAATAAAAAACAGAAGAAAGATTATACTTTATGGAAATTATTGAATAATATTTTGTATTTTTGTGCGAGGTATATGATAAAGATGATTTGATAAAATAAGCTAATAACTGATGGACTACGACGGCAGATTTATAATGCAGAAGACGGTGGACTGGTCGTTGTTGAACGACGGGATGCCTCAGGGCGAAAGGCTCGTCAAACTCAATCAAATTGCCATCCAGCAGATGCAGGTGCTGGAAGATAATAGTGGGAGGAAGCTGTTGAAGTAAGCTTATACCTTCGGAGATGGTTCGAAGAAGGTTTGGAGATGATAGAAAAGGCATGAAAATAAATGATGTAAAATGAAATTGATATACAATGCAGAATAGTTTTATAACGAATAAAGACAAGTTGCTGTCAGATATTATCAACGGAATTCTTCCAAAGAGTCGGTCTTTGGATGTGCTTGTTGGGTATTTCTATTTCTCTGGATATAAGCTCATTTCCGAGAAGCTGATAGACAAACATGTACGCATCCTTGTTGGTCTTGATATAGACACGCGGATTGCGAAATATATCCGTGAGATAGATACATTGGCCGATTACAACAAATCTCGCAGTCAGCTCAAAGATGACTACTACAACCACTTCGTAAGACTGTTTAACGAAACTGATTTCCTTGATAGCCAGCCAAAACTAGAGTCCTTC
>DJWZ01000034.1:0-4044 GCA_002449535.1 Prevotellaceae bacterium UBA7017
CAGTAAATCTAAACAACACAGATGAAGACTGACATAGAAATAGCCCACGAAACCAAGTTACTGCCTATACAAGAGGTGGCAAAGAAGGTTGGCATTGCCGAAGAGGTGCTTGAGCCGTATGGCAAATATATAGCAAAGATACCATATACCAGCATTGACGACAAAAAGGTAGCAGAGAGCAACCTGATTCTTGTCACCGCCATTACTCCTACCAAGGCGGGCATCGGTAAGACGACTGTTAGCATAGGACTGTCATTAGGACTTAATAAGATAGGCAAGAAGGCTGTCATAGCCCTTCGCGAACCCTCCTTGGGTCCTTGCTTCGGCATGAAGGGTGGTGCTGCCGGCGGAGGATATGCACAAGTGCTGCCAATGGAGAGGATAAACCTGCACTTCACTGGTGACTTCCACGCCATCACATCGGCACACAATATGATTTCTGCATTGTTGGACAACTATATCTACCAGCATCAGGCAGACGGCTTCAGTCTCAGGACGGTGTTGTGGAAGAGGGTGATGGACGTCAATGACCGTAACCTAAGAAATATTGTTACAGGACTTGGCGGCAGAACCGACGGCGTAACAATGGAGAGTGGGTTTGACATTACTCCGGCATCGGAGATAATGGCAATACTTTGTCTGGCAAAGGATATTGACGACCTATACCATCGCATAGACAACATCTTGCTCGGCATAAAACACGATGGCACAGGCTTCACCGTGAAGGAACTGGGAATTACTGGCAGTATCGTAGCTCTGCTGATGGACGCCCTGAATCCTAACCTCGTGCAGACAACAGAGAATACTCCTGCCTTTGTGCATGGCGGACCATTTGCAAACATTGCACATGGATGTAATACGGTGATAGCTACCAGAACAGCAATGACATACGGAGACTATGTCATTACGGAAGCAGGCTTCGGTGCCGACCTGGGAGCAGAGAAGTTCTTTGACATAAAATGCCGTATGGCAGGTCTGCAGCCAAAGCTTACTGTCGTGGTTGCCACTACACAGGCTCTTAAACTTCATGGCGGAATTAACGTCAATGATATAAAGGCACCTAACAAAGAAGGTCTGCAAAATGGTTTCGAGAACCTTGACAAACATGTGCGTAACATACAATCGTTCGGACAGACTGTAGTGGTTTGCTTCAATAGATACGCCTTCGATACAGAGGAGGAGATGCAGATGATTCGAGAGCATTGCGAGGAACTGGGTGTTGCCTTCGCAGAGAACAATGCCTTCGCAGAAGGCGGCAAGGGAGCGGAAGACCTGGCAAGGGTCGTAGTGGAGCAGATAGAAAAGAATCCTTCAAAGCCACTGAGATATCAGTATGAAGAAGAGGATGACATAAAGACAAAGATAGAGAAGATAGCCATGCAGGTATATGGTGCTATGAAGGTGACATATCTGCCATTGGCTTTCAAGAAGCTGAAGATGATTGATACCCTTGGATATTCAAACCTGACGGTATGTATCGCCAAGACACAGTATTCCTTCTCTGACGACCCAAAAAAACTTGGTGTGCCAAAGGACTTTGTCTTCACTATTCGCGACTTCGTTATCAGTGCCGGCGCAGGAATGATTGTGGCAATAGCAGGCAACATAATGAGAATGCCAGGATTGCCGGAATCACCACAGGCAGAACGCATAAACGTGGTAAATGGAGAGATTGTAGGATTGAGTTAGTTGATAGTTGATAGTTGACAGTTGACAGTTGATAATTGATAGTTGATAGTTGACAGTTGATAGTTGATAATTGAAAATTGATAATTGAAAATTGATAACCACTTTAATATTTAAGATTATGAAAAAAGTATTTTTTATGGCAGCTATTGCAGGAACCATGTTCATGAGCAGCTGCGTTAGTAAAAAGGCTCTGGAAAATTGCCAGAACGAAAACAAGGAACTGAATACCCAGTATCAGAATGCCCGCGAATCATTGGCTTCTGCCAATACTCGTATCAGTGCACTGATGGAACAGCTGAATGCTTGCAAGACAAACAATGAGGCATTGCAGGCAAGCCTGTCACAGTCGCTGTCCACCTCAGGTGCTAATAGTGTAAACATCGCAAAATTGGTAGATCAGATTAACGAGTCAAACAAGTACATCCGTCACTTGGTAGAAGTGAAGTCAAAGAGTGACTCTCTGAACATCGTTCTTACCAATAACCTCACTCGTTCTCTCTCTAAGGAAGACCTGAAGGATGTTGACATACAGGTACTGAAGGGTGTAGTATATATCTCTCTGTCAGACAATATGCTCTACAAGAGTGGCTCTTACCAGATTAGCGAGGCTGCCGGTTCTACATTGTCAAAGATTGCAAAGATTATCATGGATTACAAGGATTATGATGTGCTGATTGAGGGTAATACCGACAATGTACCTATCTCACAGCCAAATATCCGTAACAACTGGGATTTGTCTTGTCTGCGTGCTTCAAGCGTTGTTCAGGCTTTGCAGAATGACTATGGCGTAGATCCAAAGCGTCTGACAGCTGGCGGTCGCGGTGAGTACAATCCTGTTGCTGACAATGATACTGACAAAGGAAAGTCAACAAACCGTCGTACACAGATTATCATTACTCCAAAGCTTGACCAGTTCATGGAACTCATAGGACAGGCTCCAAAAGAATAAATAAAAGAAAGCAATAAAAAATCCCTGAGGTTTAAAACTTCAGGGAATTTTTTTAATAAAGAGATTATAGCTCCCCGATTTTAAAGCCCCAAAAATAAACGTAGGCTGCACATTTGCAGCCTCCGTAATTCATAGTTGGTATCTCGTATATCGTAATCAAAATACCAAATGTCACGGCGTCACGCCTGTCACTCCTATTCCTCTCACTCCACTCCGTAGAACTTCAGGAGTTCCGCAACCTTCTTGTCGTCGCCCAGCTCCTTCCGCAGTTCGGCTTTGTAGTCGATGCCTAGTTCCTTGCATTCTTTAAAATAAGAAGCATTTTTGCCATCTTTTTCGAACGTTGCTTGTGGAGCATGTTGGAATATGTTGTATTGCTTTACTATTTCCCTTAACACAATTTTCATTATTTGAACTTGTGCCTGCCCGCATGTAGCATGATTATATTTGTTTTCAGAAGACTCTATGTCATAATACTTTTGAACTTCCAAAGGCAATAATGAATGATAGTCGATGTTATATTTTTTGCAGTCCTGTGTACACACCTTCGCATAATTTTTAAATTGAGCTATTTGATCCGGTTTAGCAGATTCACGAATCTGATAAAAATTTATGCATTGCTTCAACCCATAGATTCCTAAAATAATTAAACCTTGATCCATATAGGCAAAGAAATCTTCCTTAAACTTCTTTCCGCAGGCTTCGACTTTGTCCATCACCTTCTCAAACTCATCGAGGCGCTTCTTGTTGCCGTCCTCGCCATCGTATAAGTTCTTTTTCGTTATCTGCTCATAAACGGCATCCCATACAAACAGCAGCTGATCCCCCTTGTCTATCCCCCATGACGTCTTCATCTGCCCGACAATCCACTTCTCCGTATATGCTTCTGCGCTTTTTCTTTTAATAAATTCGTTTTTCGTGACAAACTCCTTCACCTTCGCCTCATATCCGTCAGGCAGCCGCACTCCGACAGCACGGCTCACTCTGTCCACAAGATTATCCTGCGACTGAGACTGTGCACAAGCCATCAGAGGCAGCAGAATTATTAGGAATAGGAAGGTTAGCTTTTTCATAATTACATAATTTTATTTAGATTTCTGGTTGCAAAATTAGGAATAAAATTTCGAAGAAACAAGAAAAACATAAAAAAAGTGTTGGATGCCATCACGACAGCCAACACTTACAAACCTACCGCTCGGCTCTGCCGCTTTCACAAAGGGTTTGTACACCCGACTGAAAGAATGTCAAAAGAAATCTCTGTAAAATATGAAAAAAAGTATTCAATAATAATCTGATCTTTATTTATTTTTTTGTTTTCGTTTTAGTTTTCGTTTAAACTACGAAGTTGTTTCACGTAGTAGTCCAGTCCGAAGATAGAACCTGCGAGTAGGAACGCTTGCGCTACA
>DJWZ01000034.1:4121-5033 GCA_002449535.1 Prevotellaceae bacterium UBA7017
AGCTATGGTAAGCACTTGGTACGCTACCATCATTATTGAAGATATTATCAGGCATACAGCGCAAGCATATTGTACTATGGGAAACTTATTTCGCATTACAACTGAGCACCTCCCCAACCACCAGCAATGCCAGCAAGGATGTATGATGCAATCTGAAGGATATATTTAACTGCCTTATTCATAACCTTTTAATTTTTTTATTCCTAAAACATCGAAAATTACTAAAATCTTTTATCTTAACAAAAACCTTTAAAAACCCTCACTTTGTATGTGTCGGGCTTTTCAGCCCTTTACGATGCAAGGCATCTATTTTTCCTTAAGAACAAGCTCTTAGATAAAAATATCTCCCTTTCATCTTCGTCTCTTACAGAGCCACCACATACCTCGTGAGAAAAACCCTTGTCTGCGACAAGAAAAACCATTCTTTCTGTTTTACCCCTATTGTTGATAAACCTAAAAAAATAAGGTTATCGTTATCGTTGAAAAAATGTTTTTCCGCCAAGGGCGGGGTTTTTCCATGACAATAGTATAAACCTGACGTAGGCAGGTGCAGGAGTTCAAGGGATAAGGACTTATAAACTCGTTTATAAAGGACTTAGAACTTGAAGTGCTGCGATAGTCTGTAAAGACTTATACTATAGGAGTGGGGTTTTCTGGGTTTTTGTGAAAATAATTTTGAAGCCTTTGACCCATTCCCCAAACTCCCTCCCCAACTGGGGTTTCTGTCCCCCGCGAAACGGGGGAACCGAAGGGGGTGTAAAGACCATTGAGGCTGGGGAGGGGCTTTTATCCTTCGTCACCAGTTCCGCCACTTGGCGTGCCGCCACCGCCGGTAGTTGGGTCAGTGCTTGGGTTCGGGTTCTGATTCTGGTTTTGGTTCTCGTTCTCGTTCTCGTTCTCAGGGTCTTCGAC
>DJWZ01000061.1 GCA_002449535.1 Prevotellaceae bacterium UBA7017
GAAGCCATAAGCCCCTTTGTACCGCAATAGAGGATTGCTATCTGTTCGCCTACAGGCATAGGAGAATACTGTGGCTGAATGAGCAACTGGTTATTTTTACGTCCACGATCAAGTGTCATTGCTGTAACGGCATCCATATCAGAAGAAAACTTTGAGAAACTCTCAAGCTCACGATACTGTGCTTGGTCAATCTTCAATGTTCCCGCAACCTTCTTCATAGACTTTATCTGAGCAGAGCCACCCACACGTGACACAGAGATACCAACGTTAATAGCAGGACGGAAGCCCTGGTTGAACAGGTCTGATTCCAGATATATCTGACCATCGGTAATAGATATCACATTAGTCGGGATATATGCTGATACGTCACCAGCCTGTGTCTCGATAATAGGCAATGCTGTCAACGAGCCGCCGCCCTTCACTTTACCTTTCAGACACGCGGGCAAATCATTCATTTGCTCTGCAACTTCCTGCTGCTCGTTAATCTTTGCAGCACGTTCCAATAAACGAGAGTGTAGATAGAACACATCGCCTGGATATGCTTCACGACCTGATGGACGACGCAGAATCAAAGATACCTCACGATAAGCAACAGCTTGTTTTGACAAGTCATCATAGATTACAAGAGCATGCTCACCACGATCACGGAAATACTCACCGATAGCAGCACCTGCGAATGGTGCATAATACTGCATCGCAGCCGGATCAGCAGCCGTCGCTGACACGATTATGGTATATGGTAGTGCTCCGCGCTCTTTAAGGTTTTGCACGAGGGCAGCAACCGTACTTGCCTTCTGACCTATTGCCACATATATACAATATACAGGTTTTCCTGCCTCATAGAAAGACTTCTGGTTGATAATAGTATCAACGGCAATGGCTGTCTTACCCGTTTGGCGGTCACCAATGATAAGCTCACGCTGTCCACGTCCGATAGGAATCATTGAATCGACAGCCTTAATACCTGTCTGCAGAGGTTCCTTTACCGGCTGACGGAATATCACACCTGGAGCCTTACGGTCAAGAGGCATTTCGAATGCGTCTGAAAGGTCTATATCACCTTGTCCGTCAATAGCCTGTCCGAGAGGATTTATTACACGTCCGAGCATATTGTCATTTACACGTATAGAAGCAATACGTCTCGTACGCTTTACTACTTGTCCCTCCTTGATGCCGCTGGTTGGACCTAACAAGACACAACCGACGTTATCCTCTTCAAGGTTCATCACAATAGCCATTGTGCCATTCTCGAACTCCAGCAATTCGTTGGCCTCTGCATTACGCAGACCATAGATACGAGCCACACCATCAGAAACGGTGAGGACAGTACCAACCTCATCTAAATTAGCTGAAGTAGATAGACCTTTGAGTTGATCAAGGAGTACCTGAGAGACTTCACTTGGTTTAATTTTATCTGACATTTGTTTTTTTAGTTTTTAGGGGAATGTAGAGTTCTTCACTCTATGATAGTTCCTTAAGAATATTCTTGAGCTGTGACTTTACAGAGGTATCAAGACGGTATGTGTCATATTCCAGTATAAATCCGCCAAGGATATCTGGATTCACCTCCGTAGAGAACTCCACAGTTCCGTTAGTACGACTCTCAACCATTTTCTGCATCTTTGCCTCCATATCAGAGGAAACAGGAACGGCTGTAGTAAGTTTCCCGCGGATGATATTCTTCTGCTGACGATAGAGAGTGAGGTAGGAATTTGCCATGAACTGTGTCATTTTTTCGCGACCCTCGTCAAGGATCAGCTTAATGAAGTTCCGCGTCATGTCACTGACCTTCCCTCCTGCAGCCGCCTCCAGCAATGCTGACTTCTTGGACTTCTCTATCATTGGATTATCTATCGTCTTCCGCAGTTCAGGAACCTGCACATAACTCTCAGCAAGAGTCTGCATCTCCTGATACACCTGCTCTTCGACTTTAGCATCCGTGGAGCCCTTCAACAGTGCTCTGGCGTAACGCATTGATATAACACCGATGTCCATATCCTACTTCGTAACAGAAACTTCATCCAGCAGTTTGTCAATCAATTGCATCTGAGACTTGTCGGTGCTCAGATTCTGGCGAACCACCTTTTCGGCTATTTGAACGGACAGTTCCGCTACCTGCGCCCTTATTTCGCGTATAGCGGATGCTTTCTCGTTCTCTATCTGTGCCTTTGCTTCACTAAGCAGTTTGTTTGCCTGCTCGCGAGCATCAGCATCAGCCCTTGCCACTACAGCATCATGAGTTTCCTTGGCTTCTTTCAGTATCTGCGCCTGTTGCTCACGTGCTGCCTGCAATAGTGCCTCACCTTCTTTTTGTATATTGGCCAACTTCTCTGTTGCCTCATGTGCCTTTGCGAGGGAGCCATCGATGAACTCCTTGCGCTCGTTAACCATATTGACGATAACAGGGAATCCCCATTTCTTCAGTATGGCCAGCACAATGAGGAAGACTACCGTCATCCAAAAGAAGAGACCAAAAGCGGGCGTTATTAATGACATATCTGGATTGCAGATTTATGGATTTACTTTTTTTTACTGTATTTCTATTTTGCTTTCTCTTTTTTATACGAAGAGGGCAAGGATAGAGATAATCAGGGTGAAGAATGTTGCACCTTCAACAAGAGCAGCTGCAACAATCATTGAAGACTGTAACTTTGACTGCATTTCTGGCTGGCGTGCCATAGCATCCATTGCCTGACCACCAATTTTGCCGATACCGATACCAGCACCAATAACTGCGAGACCACCACCTACTGTTGCACCAAGCTTTGCGAGTGCATCAGCTGCCAAAAGAATTGCTAAACTTGTCATAATTGTAATAATTTAAAGGTTTTTATTATTTTTATTTGATTATTTAATTACTTTCTTTATATTT
>DJWZ01000079.1:0-9824 GCA_002449535.1 Prevotellaceae bacterium UBA7017
GCCGATGCCATCCTTATCCAAGACCTGAGACTGCTCAATGTGGTCAAAGGTCAAAGGTCAAAGGTGAAAGGTGAAAGGTGCGATGTGAAAGGTGAGAATAATGGTCAATGTTCAATGGTCAATGTTCAATATTTTCACGCTTCCACCCAGACAGACAACCGCACCCTTGAGAAGGTGCAGCAACTGGCAGAGATGGGTTTCCGGCGCGTAGTGCTGGCAAGAGAACTGTCTATTCAGGAGATTGCTGACATTCACAAGGCGATGCCTGATATGGAGTTAGAGGTCTTTGTGCATGGTGCCCTCTGTGTCAGCTATTCGGGTCGCTGCTATGCCTCTGAATATTGCTTCGGCAGGAGTGCCAACCGTGGTGAGTGCGCACAGTTCTGCCGCCTGCCCTTTACCCTCAAGGATGCTGACGGCAATGTCATAGAGCAGGATAAGCATCTCCTTTCGCTGAAGGATTTTGCCCAGCTCAATAACCTTGAGCGTCTGGTAGAGGCAGGTGCAGTGTCTTTCAAGATTGAGGGGCGTCTGAAGGATGTTGACTATGTTAAGAATATCACTGCCGCTTATTCCGAGCGTCTCAACAGCATCGTCAGTGCCCATCCCGACCTCTATCAGCGTGCCTCGATGGGCAGGTGTGCCTACACTTTCAAGCCCGACATCCACAAGAGTTTCAACAGGGGCTTCACTACCTATTTTGCTGACGGCAGATGTGCCGGGCAGGCTTCTTTCCTCACTCCCAAATCTGTCGGCGAATATGTAGGCAAGGTGAAGGAGATTCGGGGCAACAGCTTCAATGTCTCTTCCGTCACGTCCTTTGCCAATGGCGACGGCATGTGTTTCTTCTCGCCACAAGGAAAGCTGGTGGGCTTCAGGGTCAACAAGGTAGAGGGCAACAGGATTTTTCCCCATAAGATGCCAGCCGGCATGGTGCCAGGGACACCTCTCTACCGCAATTACGACCAGACATTCCAGAAAATGCTCTCCAAGCCGTCTGCAGAACGCAAGGTAATGCTCAGCATGCACTTCCATGTCACCCCAAGAGAGTTGCAACTCTCTGTCACCGACGAACATGGCAACAACGGCACTGCCACGATGCCATACGAGTATCAGGAGGCAAAGACTCCGCAGGAAGACAACATCCGCAGGCAGCTCACCAAAGCCGGCGGTACTATCTATAATGTAGCCAACCTCGATATAACCACCGATGTCGGGAATCCCTTCATCCCCAGCAGCCACCTTGCAAGCCTCAGACGCCAATGCCTCGAGGCAGTCAAAGGGACAAATACAGTTAGGAGTTGGGAGTCGGAAGTTAATTCCTCAATGGTTAATGGTCAATGGTCAATGGTCAATGGTCCCCACTCCTCACTTCCTCTGGAGCTAATGCACTGCCGCTACTGCCTGCGTCATGAGTTGGGTTATTGCACCAAGAGTGGCAGGCGGGCACCTTGGCGGGAGCCGCTGAAGCTGCATTTGGCTGACGGAAAATCATTCACTGTAAAATTCGACTGTAAACGATGCGAAATGTATATTTTGCGATAATATCACTGCTGTTGCTCGCCATGACGACGACTTCCTGTTATCGTGAACGCCTGCATACGTTCGACGAGAATACGGAAGACAGCGTCTTTCTGGAGGGTAGCCGTCACTATTCTGTGGGGTATAACTTCATTGTCAACAGCGACAGCATCATCCTCATCTCCCAGCAGCCGGAGGAGCATGTGTCGCAGTTACAGACCGATTCGTTCTCCATTCCCTATAACCAGCAGCTGGCAGTCTCCGATATACACATCCTGCCCCAGGACAGCATTGACTCCGTGTGGGTGCAGGTGGTCAGTGAGAAGGGACGCTTGGGATGGATACACGAGAAGGAACTGATGACGTCGGTAGTGCCGACAGACCCTATTTCACAGTTCATAATGTTCTTCTCCCATTCGCATGTGATGCTGGCAATCATCCTGGTGGTCATAATGTCGGCAATATATATAATGAGGCTCAGCAATATGCGTAATGTGCCGCTGGTACATCTGCGCGACATTGACTCCTTCTACCCGTCGCTGCTGTGCATCATCGTGGCATGCTCCGCTACGTTCTATGCCTCGCTGCAGATGTTCGGGGCAGAGACGTGGCAGCATTTCTACTACCATCCCTCCATCAATCCCTTTATCATGCCCCCCATACTGGGCGTGTTTATCTCCTCCGTATGGGCTATGCTGATTGTCGGCATTGCCACCGTGGATGACGTACGTCACAAGCTGCCATTTGAGGAAGCCATACTCTACCTCTTCAGCCTCGTAGGCGTATGCTCTTTGCTATATATCATATTCTCGATATCAACCCTTTACTATGTAGGCTATCCCCTGCTCGGTGCCTACTGCTACTACGCAGTAACGAAATACTTCAGGAATAATGCATAGTTTTTAGTTTTTAGTTGTTAGTTATTAGTTGTCAACAGTTCAATCTTCAATAGTCAATGTTCAATTTTCAATCTTCAATTTTCAATTTTAACTTTTCACTCTTCGCAATATTGCTGCTCACAGCCTGCAGCAGTTCCGACGACACCACTGCTCCCGAGCCTGTCGTTCCGGCACAGCGTACCGTCATAGCATACTTCGAAGGCAACAACAATCTCAGGTCATCCCTCAATGAAGACATCAAGGAGATAGAAAGCGGCTCAAAAAGCCTCTCCGCCACCACCAATCTCATACTCTTTGCCAATATCTACGGTCAGAAGCCATATATTGCAGAGGTTGCCGGCGGCAAGCTCACGAAGGTCCGCGAGTGGGAATCCACCTTCTATGCCACCCATCCCGACAGCATGCTGTCAGTGATGCGATGGATAACAAAGAAATATCCAGCCAACGAATACGGCATCATCTTCGGCGGTCACGGCACCGGCAGCCTTACCAAAGGCATCAACAACAAGAGCGAGGAAGACACCATCCCTACCACCCTACGTCCTGCATACGCCTATGGCAATGACTATAGTACCACCCCATCACAGAAGCCCCGTTGGTGGATAAACACCGGCACCCTTGCCACCGTCATCAGCCACCTGCCAGAACGTCCGAAGTTCATCTTCTTCGACTGCTGCCTGATGCAAGACATCGATGTAGCCTACCAATTCCGTAAATACACCGACTATATCGTCTCCCCCGTCAGCGAAACCCCCGACAAGGGTGCGCCCTACGATAGCATTGTCCCACTGCTCTCTATTGCCGACCCGGAAGTGATGTGTGACAATATCCTCACCACCTATCAGACATACTGTCAGCAGAAGGCACTTCCCATCTGCATCTCTGCCCTCAGAACATACTATGTCGATGACCTGATGGTAAAGACCAATGCAGCCCTCAGAGAGGTGAAGCAAAATCTTGAAGACAACAACGAATCCTATGACTACACAAATGTCATATACTATTTCAGGGAGACCAACGACGGCGACCCCGTACTCTATGACGTGAAGAGCTTCCTGTATGAGCAGAACAAGAGCGGCAGGTTAAGCGACGCCACCTATCAAGCCTTCCTCGCCGCCCTGAAGCCCTGCATCTTCACAAGCAGGAAGTCCAATGGCTGGAGGAATGCAAACAACAGGATACATTTCACCAACTTCACCGTCACCGACGACAACTACGGAGGCATCTCCGTCAGCAGGGCAACGATAGAGGAGTAGAGTGAAAAAAGGTGCTACTGCGTGACAACAAAGGTGCCTCCGCGCTCGCGGCGGTGCTACTGCGTGAATACAAAGATGCCTCCGCGCTCTCGGCGGTGCTACTGCTTGAATACAAAGATGCCTCCGCGCCCTCGGCGGTGCTACTGCTTGAATACGAAGGAGCCTCCGCGCCCTCGGCGGTGCTACTGCTTGAATACAAAGGAGCCTCCGCGCCCTCGGCGGTGCTACTGCTTGAATACAAAGATGCCTCCGCGCTCTCGGCGGTGCTACTGCGTGACAACAAAGATGCCTCTGAGCTCTCAGCGGTGCTACTGTGTGACAACAAAGATGCCTCTGAGCTCTCGGCAAGGGTTTGACAACCTGTCAAAGATACCAAGCACCCCCGCTCTGGATTACCAGGGCGGGGGCGTTGTTTGTTTAATTTACATATAATCTTTTTTACCGCAGTTCATCGTCACGCACAGCAAGAGTCGTCCTATTCTTCTCTGTCATAAGTGCTAAGCGAAGCACTGCGGGAGGTGTTGGAATTTATGGGACCTCCGCCACCACTCTCATAGTCTGAATCTGTCAACAAATGTGACATAGAGGTTAATTTTACAACCGTCAGTTCCGGTTTGTTATAAGCT
The DNA here is from genome assembly GCA_002449535.1 of Prevotellaceae bacterium UBA7017. Taxonomy (GTDB): domain Bacteria; phylum Bacteroidota; class Bacteroidia; order Bacteroidales; family Bacteroidaceae; genus Prevotella. Next base: position 4,303 of record DJWZ01000079.1, read on the forward strand.
TTCTTTTCCATAGTTGAGTCTTTTTTCTTTTATCAGTTAATCACAATCTTTTTTCCATTCCTGATGATGATGCCCCTGTAGTATTCAGAAACCTTCTGCCCACTGAGGTTATAACGCCTGCCATCCTCCTTCCTGCCTGTTACGTCAGACATCTCCTTAATGCCTGAAGGGTCGTCGAAGTCTGTGTCGCTATCAAATTCGTCAGCAGGGAAGTCCTCTACCTCGCCTGTCTCATCATCATCGCCGTCGCCCTGACCCGTATATACATACTTGATGGTATATCTGTCATCTTTCAAAGGCTCTAAGGCAGAGAAATACCCCACGAACGGGTTGACGTAAGCTGTTGTATAGCCCTTTGGAGGACAGCGGTATTTACCGGTACTCTGTGCTATGTATATATTCTCTGCCGTCATCTGGGGATTGTCTATGCGCGAGAATGTGCCCTTCCACCAGCCTATCTGCCTGTTATCGCCAGCGGCACTCATTATCGTGTCCGGTTCACCGGGTGCATCCACCACTGTCACGTTCTTGCCTTCCAAAGCCACCTCGCCTTGTTTCACCACAACGATAAACGACTCGCCGGCAACCAGTTCCGGCGGACAGACGGTAAAGACGAACTGCTTTTTCTCAAGGTCTATTATGTGAGGTCTGTATGCAACGACTGTCTCAAGAGTAGTCAGCGGATCAGTCCCTAACTGTTCGTTGAAATTCAATCCGAACGGCAGACATACCACGTAAGCCTTGCTCTTCCATGTGCCGTCAGTCTGCTTCACAGCCGCCAGCTTTTCACGGTTGTTCATGGTTATGTCATAGCCTATCTGCCCTTGGGTAAGCCCAGCCTTCAGCAGGAACTCGTCGCGTGCATGCAGACGTTTGAGGAAATCGGTATTGTCAACATCCTTATTATACTGCGGCATCAGTTTGGCATTATTGTCGCTGAGCGTCGGGGCAGTATAGTAGCAGTCGCTCACCGTGCCATCGTTCTTTATTGCCACTATGGGGTTGGCACGGTATGCCCCAACACCGTGCGTCAGGTTTTTGCCCAGATAGCAGCAGCCCGTCAACGTACCATCGTTCATGCTGGCTACAATGCCTGCTGCATACGACTGGTTAGACGTCACCATAGCTTGGCTGGTACAGTTTTTCAGCATGGCAGAACCCGAATATATATATACCACCAATCCCGCTGCGGCATAGTAGTTGGAGCGGACGGCGACATCCTTTAGCACATGGCAGTTGTCTATAAGTACAGACTTTCTTAGAGAGTTGACCAATGCCGATGCCGTACGACCCGTGATAGTACTGTTGGCAATAATAATATTCTTCAGCGTACTGTTCTCAGCCATCGTGACGAAGAGTGCCACCTCGTCCTTCAACTCCGTACCCGACCTGTTGATGTTCAGTCCGCTGATTATGAACCCGGCACCGTCGTAATGACCGTTGAACTCTGCTATAGGGGTGAAGTTATTCTCCTGGGTCTTGTCAAATGTGATGTTGGCACCCTGCCTGAAGTACTTGCCCTGCATTGCCTCGTCACCGGCATTGAAGTATGCTGCCATATCGTTAAGCTGGCGGGCGTTGTTGATTATATATGGCTTCTCTGCCGTGCCCTCGCCCTCAAAGCCGTGGGTGATGAACTTCTCCACCGTGATGTCATCCTCGAAGCTGATACGCACGCTGCATACCGCCGTGGAGCCGTCATCAGCTTTCATGTCAGGTATAAACAAGTAGTTGCTGAAGGCATCGATAACATCATTCGACACGTCCTCCAGTTCCCCCTCGTCGCTGAGTCCCAGGAATGTGCCGTCCATCAGGTACTCGTCCGCAATAGCCTCCATATCGAAGGTGCCGAAGAGCTGGAAGTAGTCGCCGGTCGCAATCCATGGAGTGCTTTCCTTGATGAGCACGCCGTAGAATTCAGGGTTCTCGATGTCGCTGCCGCTTGCCCACTTCACGTAGTATGGTTCTCCAGCAGCCAAGCCGCCGTCAGTCACCTTCTTGAACGACAGCTGCAACTGACTGCCCACCCTTTCAGATGATGACAACTGAAACAGCGTAGCACCAGCCAGCGGACTCTTTGCCATATCTTCCATAGTCATTGAGAACGGCAGGCACAGAGGGTGAAGTCTGCCGTCCTTCTTCAGCGTCATGTTGCTAATGCTGACTGAAGACATCTGGTCGGTGTAGGCTTCCAGCACCTCCTCGTTGTTAGAGGCAAAGGCATCCAAGTCCACTTCAGCTGTGTTGAAGTATTCCACCCTCGCCATTCTGCCAAACTGATAAGTCGCCTCATTGGTGCGCTTGTATTCGGCATTGGCACGAAATGTCATCATACCAAGTTTATTTCCTTCAGGCTCTATGCGGTCCGTCTCGTCTTCCTCCACGTGGGCAGTGATTGTCTGGGTATCGCCAGTCAGGCTGTTGCTGATTTTCACTGTTGCTGACTCATAGTCGTCGCTCCACGTCCAGTCCTCGCTGTAGTCGTAGCGATAGCGGGCATAGTATGTGGTGTTGGCGCTTGGCGTTACAATCTGTTCCGCATCCACCAGCAAGGACATTTCGCTGTCCTTCATCTCCAAGCTTTCTGGGGCTGTGGCTGATTCCATGTAGCCCATGAATATCAAGCCCTCCACGTCTGCAGGTTGCGGCAAGATGCACGACTTCCCCCTCACGGCATATTGTGTAGTGCCGTCAGTGTATGTAGTGCCGTCGGTAGTCTGTTTCACCGTCACCGTCCACAGGTCGGTAGCCTTGTTCGCAGTCTTTCCGCATACGCAGTGCTCACCGTCAGGAAAGGTGTGGTCCTCGTTCACCATGTAGTTGCAGTACCTGCACATTTTTCTGTGCTGCGACTCATTGAGATAAGCCGCGGCATAGGTGAATTCCTTATGCTCACACGTCTCCAGCTTTACGAAGTTACGCCATCTGCAGGCGCCCTCGCGTTCTTGGGTTGTGAAGGTGCGCTCTATGTTGTTCTCCGCATCGCCAGCCGTCACCTTGCAGTCAGTAGCCAGTTTGATGATGTTGGTATTTATCATCTTACACTTGAATTTATTCCCCTTACCACAGCCTATAGACGAACCGCCTTTCTTTTCCCTTGCCTTACATTTTCCGCCGGCAATAGAGATTACATCACCTTTCTTATATTCAAACGACCATCCATCGTTGTTTTCGCCACCGCCGATGCCGGCAGCATTGCCGTTGCCCTCAGCCCTCAGCGTGCCGCCATCGACAACAACATTACCGCCCTTGCCACTCTCGCCGCCGCCAAGACCTGCAGCATCCGTTCCGCCGATTGCCGTCACCGTTCCGCCGTATATGTATGCATCAGTACCGTATGCGTTACAGCCACCGCCGATGCCGGCACCATAGTCGCCACCCTTGGCATACACCGTGCCGCCATACGCATAGAGCTTGCCGCCAGATGCCATACCAATCTTTACCATACCGTTGCCGCTGCCAATGCCGGCAGCGCGTCTGCCACCGTATGCCGTCAGCTTGCCGCCATACATGTTGACCTCAAAGCCGTTACCGCCAGGATTCATTATATTCAGAAGATACTCCGAGTAGCATCCTCCGCCGCCCATGCCGGCGGCAGTCTCTCCGCCCCATACGGTTACATCGCCACCATACTGGGTATATACCCCATATCGGGAGTGAGGTGTCTTGGCATTATATCCGCAGCCACCGCCGATGCCGGCACCCCTGTCGCCACCGTGCACCTTTACCATGCCGTCATACACATACACCTTGCCCATCTTGTGCAGATTAAAGTCCAAAGGGTCGAAGTCACCTTCTTCAATGCCCATTGTACCTATGCCGGCAGCACGTTTGCCGCCTGTCACGTCAATGTATCCACCGTGTATATGCAGCTCACCGAAATCACCTCCGCGTGCTCCGATGGCAGGATATGTTCCCGGATTTTTAACGATAATCCTACCTTGGTTATCGCCATTGCTCTGAACATGGATATGCAACTTACCGGGTGCCTCCAGACGGATGCCACTGAGAGGAGCCAGCTCCGCACCGTCAAGCAATATGAGGTGCACCTCACCATATATGTCCACAGATGAGACATTACTCTCTCTGTTCACCATGACAGCCTCTTCCGTCCGTTTTCCCTCAATGGCATACCATGTCTCCGTTCCCGTCGCACCGAAAGTCGTTCTGTCTGTTGACCATGTACGAATCGCTATCCAGTCATTCTTCGTTTCGGTTACCACCTGTTTTGTTTTCTCGTCCCAATGGCTGTCGATATACGTGACCGAGCCATATCGCTCACCAGGCTCGTACTGGGCAAAAGCCTGTCCCACTGCCATTATCAGCAGGGACAACAAGAGTAGAAATCTACTTTCTGTAATCGTTTTCATATAACAAATGTTTAAGGGTTATCTTATGTATATATATTTTTTGGCCTTATCACCCACACGCCTTGCTGTAGTTTCTGGGTTGCCATGTATTTATGTATTGGACGGCTGTCGAGGACAACTTTCTTGAATATCTTTGAGGCATGGAGCAGGTGCAGGTATCCGTCGCTCCCCCACTCTGCTATGCCGATGTGTGATGTGTCGAGCCCCTGACGCTTTGTTACGATGGCGAGTATATCACCGTCCTTGATACATGAAAGCTCTTTCTTGCTCTTGCTGAGTTGCGAGACGGGAATGTAATACATCACCTTTCCGAAAGAAGCCTTCTCATAGTCACGGATAGCCTTCTGCACCTTTGCGCCGCCCGCCTTCAACATGCGATAGCTGTCAACATGGGTGGACATATAGTTGATGTCTATTACCTGCCGACGGCGTAGCGTCTGTGGTATCTCGGGCAGGGAGACGAGGTTCTTCTGCCTGTTGTTCTCTACCCACCACAGGAAGTAGTGGTTTCGGGAGGGATAGCCTTCGGGCTTGCCGTTACGATAGCGTATGAGTGCGAGATTGCGGCAGTAGTCGCGCCACAGCAGAGAGCCTTGCCTTGCGGTGAGTGCCAGGGCAAAGGCATTTTCTACGAGCGTGGTGCAGTCGAGCTCGCGGAGGTTTACGATGAGTTTCTCTGTCTTGCTGATTTCGAGGGTATGCGCCACGTATGGTATGCCCTCAAGCTGATGGGCATAGTAGAGCATGAGGTTCGAGGGCTTGTCAGCCTGCGCCTTACGAAGCAGGGAAACAACCTTCACAGAGTCGGACCGCAGGAAAAAGATGTCCTGAGCCGACGATGTGAGGGCTGCAAACAGCAGCGTTATTATTATAACTGGGTAATAAGCCATATAGGGCATATGAGGCTTATAGGGCATATTGGTATTACTGCAAGAAACTGATAAGCACACCGGCAGCGACGGCAGAACCTATGACACCAGAGATATTGGATGCCATGCAGTAGTTGAGCACATGGTTCTTGGGGTCGTAACGGGTTGCTATCTCGTTAGCCACACGGCTTGCCATAGGAACGGCACTGAGACCTGTTGCACCGACAAGCGGATTGACCTTCTTCTTTGTAAAGAGGTTGAATATCTTCACCATGCAGATGCC
>DJWZ01000079.1:9955-18238 GCA_002449535.1 Prevotellaceae bacterium UBA7017
AGGAATGCCTCGCTCGTCATCGTGGCACCCACGGAGAGTCCCAGGAAGATAGTGGCAGTATTCATGATGGCATTGCTGGCAGCATCGAAGAGGCGACCAGTCATAGAGCCCAGTTCCTTCAGCAGGTTGCCGAACATCAGCATGCCGACAAGGCTGACGGCAGTAGGAACGAGGAGTGCCACGATGATGGTAACAGTGATTGGGAAAAGTATCTTCAAGGCACGGAGGTTCTTTATCTCTGTCTGGTTAGGATATTTCTTGTCCTGTTCCTTCATGTTGATGAGCAGTTCCTTCTTGGTACACAGCAGCTTCACCACAAGGGGTATGATGACCGGCACCAGAGCCATGTAGGAATATGCCGCAATGGCAATAGGTCCGAGCAGTTCGGGTGCCAGCTTGATGGTAGTAAAGATAGCCGTCGGTCCGTCGGCACCGCCTATGATGCCGAGGGAAGCAGCCTGCTGGGGCGTGAAGCCCATGGCGAGGGCACACAGCAGTACGGCAAAGATGCCAAACTGTGCTCCGGCACCGAAGATAGACAGGCGCAGATTGCGAAGCATCGGGCCGAAGTCGGTCAGGGCTCCGACACCCATGAAGATGATTGGCGGAATGAAGCCCGTCTTGATGCACATATAATAGATGAAGTTCATCAAGCCTAGCTCATGGGCAATCTTATGCAGGGGCATATCCCATATCACCTCCTGCGAACCGTCGGGCAGGGTGACAAGACCCTCAGACGTTGCCTGTGAGACACCCATGCCGCCACCGGGGAAATTGGCAAGCAGGACACCCATGCCGATAGGTATGAGCAAAAGGGGCTCATACTTCTTTACGATGCCAAGATAGAGCAGGATGCAGGCAATAACAATCATGATGAGGAACGTATAATCGCCACCAGTCTGCGCAAAGGCGGTCATGTTCCATATATTCTGTAGTATTTCCACTGAGTTAATTGAAGATTGAGAATTGATAATTATTTTATCGTCATGAGGACATCATCCTCTGCCACGGAGTCACCGCTGGTGAAACGTATGGAGGTAATAGTGCCCGACTTGTCAGCCTTGATGCGGTTGAACACCTTCATGGCTTCGATATAGCATATCACATCGCCCTCCTTTACGTAGTCGCCTACTTTCTTAGGAGTCTCTGATGTAGATTGTACGAGATATGCCTTTCCCTCCAACGGAGCGAGAACCTCTGTTCCCTCCCCTGCCGCAGCATCTTCCTGCTTTGGAGCAGCACTGGCAGCCGGAGCCTCGTCGCCATAAGAGACAGAAACCTCATAAACCTTTCCGTGGACAGAGACCTTCACCTTCTCTGGCAGGACAGCATTGCTTGCAGCCTTTGCCGTGCGGCGTTCCTCAAGGTCTTTCTCGAACGCAGCCTTCGCAGCACCGCTCTTGTAGAGTTCGTACTGCTGTGGATGCATGGCATACTCAAAGAGTTCTTCATCGTCTTCACCAAGGTCCCAGCCCTTCTCTGCCATCTTTACACGATATACGTCGAGGTCGTCAGGATAGTTGTCCTGCGGGTCGGTAGTGACAAACTTACGTCCCTCACGGGTTGCCATATCCTTGAAGACAGGATCTACATTACCAGGCAGCTTGCCAGACTTTCCGAGAATCATGTCCCAGATATTCTCTGCTATCATAGACCAACGTGCCTTACCCTTCTCCATCTGGATTACATTCATCAGGGCAAGGTTCTTGACATACTGTGAGAAAGGTGTCACCAGACATGGATAACCCACCTTAGGCCATACGTATGCCACTTCGTCGAAGAGCTTTACGAGAAGCTGGTCGGTAGTAAGCTGTGGCTCATCGTGCTTCTCTTTCCATATATTGAGGGAGCGGAGGTTGTCCTCAAGGTCTGTCATGAGCGACCCCATCATGCCGCCAGGCAGTCCCGGCTTTACGAGCAGGGAGTTGTTGAGGTGGTTGAGAGACGGGATATAATATCCGAGGAAGTCGTCCATCATCTCCTGTATCTGAGTGCGGACATCCATGTATGCCTCCATATTTATCTCCTTAACCTTGAAGCCGGCATCTTTCAGCATTTCCTGAACGGCAATGACATCAGCATGTCCTGTGCCCCAAGCCAGTTGTCCCATACCGCAGTCAATATAGTCGCAGCCACCGCGAGCTACCTCAAGGATAGACGCCATGTTGAATCCTGGTCCGGCATGAGAGTGATACTGTATGATGATATCCTTCTTATAGTTCTTTACTCCGGCACAAATTTTTCCGAGGGTTTCAGGACGTCCGATGCCTGCCATATCCTTCAGGCAAATCTCGTCGGCACCGGCGTCGATGAATGTCTTTGCAAGGTCTATGTAATATTCTACGGTGTGTATCGGAGAGTGTGTGATGCACAGCGATGCCTGGGCTATCATGCCAGCCTCATGAGCATACTTGATGGAAGGAATGACGTTGCGGGGGTCGTTAAGTCCGCAGAAGATACGTGTGATGTCTGTGCCCTGTGCCTTCTTTACCTTATAGAAAAGCTTTCTCAAATCCTTTGGACAAGGACTCATACGCAGACCGTTCAAGGCACGGTCGAGCATGTGGGTCTGTATGCCTGCCTCATGGAAAGGCTTTGTCCACTCACGAACACTCTTGTTAGGATTCTCGCCATAAAGGAGGTTCACCTGTTCGAAGCCACCGCCATTGGTCTCTACCCTGTCGAAACATCCCATGCGGATGATAGCAGGAGCTACTTTTACTAACTGGTCAACGCGTGGCTGGTACTTGCCGGCACTCTGCCACATATCGCGGAATACCAGGCTGAATTTTATCTCTTTACCCATTTATATATATATGTATTTTTTTACTTTATCTCTTGAATATTGGTTACCTTGCCTTTTCCACCTGTTATCTGGAATACAGTCTTGTTGATGACCTCATAGATGTCATCAGGTATCAGTGGCTTCTGTTCTACGGTTTCGGGAATTGTCTTATTGACAAGCAATATCAGCCCCTTGCTGACAAGGATGATGAAGAGCAGCACGAAGAATACTGTCAACATTCCTATAAACATTAATGTTAGTCCTATTGTCATCTTTTATTTATTGAAAAAATTGAATATTAAATTCCTAACTCCTAATTCCATTATCCGTCTCATGAAGTCTGTCATTCCAAAGGTAATAGTCGGTATCCTTTACCAACACCTTGCTGAGCAGTATCAGTGCAAAGAGGTTTGGAATAGCCATGAGGGCATTGAAGATATCCGCCATTGTCCATACGGTATTGAGATTGATGGCAGAACCGAGGAACACAGCGACAAGGAACAGCCATACATAAACTCTTGCCAACTTGTAGCCGCCGATATACTCCACTGCACGCTGGGCATAGAGGCTCCAACCGAGGATTGTAGAGAAGGCAAAGGTAAAGAGTCCGAACAGCAACAACGGTGCTCCCACATAAGGAATTTGTCCGAATGCCAGTCTTGTCAGCGCTCCGCCGTCAAGTTTCTGCAGCTTTTCCTTGAGTGTCATGTCAAAGATGTCACGGAGGACAGCATTATCAATCATTGACACATCAGCATAAGAGAGGATGCAGCTTACGATAACGACACCAGTGATGGCGCAGATGACGACAGTGTCCCAGAATGTTCCGGAAGCAGACACCAAAGCCTGACGCACGGGATTGTTGGTCTGTGCCGATGCTGCCACGATAGGAGCAGAGCCGAGACCCGACTCGTTGGAGAACAGACCTCTGGCGATACCATAGCGGGCTGCAAGCATGATAGAGCTACCCAAGACACCGCCACCGACAGCATGTTCGGTGAAGGCGGAGGTCACGATAAGCTCTATTGCTGGCATTACATAAGCGTGGTTGATACACAAGATAAAGATACAACCAACTACATATACAACTGCCATAAAGGGAACCAGTGCGGAGCATACCCGAGCAATGCTCTTGATACCACCGACCAATACTAATCCTACGAGGAATGTTATTATGACTCCCGATACCCATGGATTTACATCCAACACATCAGCAGCAAGGGTTGAGATGGCATTTGCCTGCACCGTAGAACCAATGCCGAAAGCGGCAATGGCGGTAAAGATGGCAAAGAGCATGCCAGCCCATTTGGAATGTAGTCCCTCCTGAAGAACATACATCGGTCCACCGACCATGTAACCCTTCTCTGACTTCTGGCGATACTTCACAGACAGAAGACCCTCGCTATATTTTGTTGCGATGCCGAAGACACCCGTCAGCCAACACCACATCACAGCACCGGGACCCCCAAGGGCAATAGCTGTGCCTACACCAATGATGTTTCCCGTACCTATAGTGGCAGCAAGGGCAGTGGCAAGAGCAGCAAACTGACTTACGTCTCCAGGGCTGTCATTGTCTTTTGTAACAGAAAGCTTGATAGCTGTGAAAATCTTCCTCTGAGGAAACTTCAGACGAATGGTAAGATAAATGTGAGTACCAAACAACAGGATTATCATGGGATAACCCCACAGGATGTCTGATAGAAAATTTAAGATGTCATTCATAATGCTTAATGCATATTTCGTAATTAATAATTACCCTTAGTACCACTTCACGGCATTGCTGTATCCAGAGCGTTTGTCGTACTTCAGGGCATCAGCCAGTGTGGCTGCATTACAGCGGAATGAGAAGTTATACGAGGTATATGGAGAGAGCACTACCGAACAGGACATCGAGAAGCAGTGAAGGTCTCGTGCCAGCGAGGCAGTAGTCATTGAAAGTTTATGGTAGTCGAAGTCATAACCCGAGGTAAAGGCAATGTTCCAACCGTCGGATATGCGGATATTTCCCGAGAAGTTAAGATTTTGGCTGTACTTATACGGATAGCGCATGGTTTCCTTGTTGAATTCACCTGAAGTATTCTCACGCATAGTTATGCCGTAAGAGAATGTAAGACTCCAAGGCATTGAGAACTTCATATATCCATCGTCATCCACCTCTGCCATTCCAGCATTCTTCTTTGTAGCACCATGCTTGGCAGCCTCCATAGTCGGGTCAACATTGGTTTCTACGCCAGTATCCTCCTTGCCCATTGCCGGGGTGTCCTCATCGTCTTTATTCTTTTTCTTCTTGAAGAAGTTTCTTATCTTGTCAGGAGTAATGGTATAAGAGATATTCTGCGACATACCCTGGAAACGTCCGAAGCGTCCCTTGCTGTATTCGGTATGGGTGCCGACATAAGGGCGTCCGTTCTCGTCCAGTTCGTATGCATAAGTGGCGAAGACAGCATTCATGGAGAATGTGTAGCTCTTTGAAATCTTTACCCTGAGGCGTGTGGAGAGGTCACTCCAAGGACGTGTCTGTGCCGCCATGTTATATGACATAGAAGCACCCAGCTGGTCAATGATGCTTATCTTCTTGTATTCTACAGAGTCATTGTCGGACGCCTTGACCTTCATCTCTATATTATTGTCGAGGTCAAAGGTGATGCTTCCTGTCTTGCCCTTTCCTGGTACGCCGAACATACCCTGACTAAAAGGAGAATAGCTGACGGGCTCGCCGACAGGATTGCCATTGATGTCTGTCTTCTGGTATGTCTTATGATAACCATAACGGCTGGCACCAAAATCTGGAGCGTATGTGAAGCTGACGCTTGGGGTCAGCGTATGGCGTATTGCCTGTATCTTTTCGCCGAACAACTTCCTGTTGGGGACGAAGAAGCCATACAGCTTGGTGTTTGCACTGATGCTGCTGCTCCAGTTATATACATTGTAGAAACCATAGATGGTATCGTTGCGCACCTTTTGGTTTTCTTGGTCCCAAGACTGATTTATCTTGTTCGTATATGTTCTGTCAGTAAAGGTTATCTGTGGGGAGATGTTGATATATTTAAAGAGCGAGAATGTAGCACCGATAGGAACGATGTGCTGCCATCCGTTCTTCCAGTCCTTGATGAGGTTTGACTTCATCAGTTTGTCTTCCTTCGTATTTATGGAGTTGGAGATATTACCAGTGTAGCTCATGTGTATCTTTTCGTACCAACGTTCTTCACCTACCCTCTTTGAACGACGGAACGGATAGAAGCGTGAAATAGTGATATTCAAATCGGGCAACGTGAGGGCAACCGATGAGTCACGCATATTCTGTGTGGCATTGGCACTTGCCGAGAGTGTCATGCCGATGCTGCTGAATGTTGTGCTCCATGATACGGATGACGTCCTGGTACTCTGTGTCATCGTGGTAGGATTATACATCGAATTCAGGTTGTTACGCTCATACTTGGTTGAAGCATAGTTGACACTGGCACTGAATGTGCGGTACGGATTTGCCTTGGCATCCTGACGATGGCTCCATTGCAACTTGAAACTCGTCGTCTTTTCATAATCAGGGAATCCCTTCTCGCCATTCTTCGTATCTTGATAGGAGAAGAAGAACTGACCTGCGTATTTGTAGCGGAAGTTATAGTTTGAAGCAGCAGAGAAAGCCCATGAGCCCTTGGTATATATTTCACCAAGAAGTTTCAGGTCTATATTGTCATTGATGGCAAAATAATATCCTCCGTCCTTCAGGTAGAAACCGCGTGCCTGCTCGTCACCATAGGTCGGCATGATGAAGCCGCTGCTGTAACTCTTGGAGAACGGGAAGAAGCCGTATGGTATGGCAAATGGCAGCGGAACGTCCTGCACCACGAGGTATGCAGGTCCGAACACCACATCCTTACCAGGACGCACCTTAGCACGCGTAAGGGCAAGATAGAAGTCTGGTTCAGGGTCGTCACAGGTGGTATATCTGCCATGCTTCAGGTAGAGGTTACCATCTTTGTCACGTTTTGATTTCTCTGACAACAGGAAACCGTCCTGCTGCTCAGTATAGGCATTCTGGATGAGACCCTTCTTTGTCTTGAAGTTGAATGACATCGTGTCAGTTTCATACTTGTCGGAACCCATTACGAAGACAGGAAGTCCGTAACGTTCCTTACGCATCTTTGAAGAGTCTATGCGGCTGCTATCACGACGCACAGGACCAATGTCATCCGTAACATATCTTTCGGCACCGTTGGCATGCACCAATGACGAATCCATCTGCACGTCGATATGCTCTGCCGTAAGGTCCATGTTGTCATACTTCACATTGGCATTACCGAAAAGGAAAGCCTTTCGAGTATCGCCATAATATACCAATGAATCGTTGGAGGTATAGTTTACGGGGAAGTCAATGCCGTTCTTCTTCTTTCGGTTGGCAGAATCAGCAGCAATGGAATCATCCAACGCCTTGTTACGGAGATAAATCGCCAGATGGAGCGAATCGAGAGTATCAAGGGGATTGATGGAGTCAAGGCTGTCAATAATAGCAGAATCTTTTCCGAGCAGGGAATCCGCCATATTAGCGGCTCTACGCAATAAAGTGTCTGTCAATGTCAGGCTGTCACCCTTTAGGCTGTCAGCAACCTCTTCTGTGCCAGTGTTTTTCTGCGCTACCTGCACTATGTTACTTGCCATCACGAAGATAATGGCAAACAACAATATGAAGATGGTCGTACGTACACGCATAAAAATCGCGGCAAAATTACTAAAAAGTGAGCAAAATACCAAACAAAATAATATTTTTTAATTTTTTTGTTTGTATTTTCGAGTGAAAGTAACATCAACGAAAATAAATGGTTACTAACGATTTTACTACCTTTGAGTAAAAATCTTGTAAACGCCATCGGCAACTTTGAAAGACTATTTTTTTACTTTTTTATTTTGTTGTTTCGAATTAATTGTGTAATTTTGCCGTCAGAAACAAAATTTGTTAGAATTATGATCGGCTGCCTCCGTGTTGAACGAAGCGTCAGGAGTGCCAAGAATGTAGTTTACAATGAACATAACGTCTGGCATCAAAAGTGGATGTTCAAATCCTATAATATGTCTTTAGTTCTTTTATGTCATACGCACCATTTCTTGAGTTCGTGTTATTTTGACTTCATGCTGCAATATTAAAAATAAATTTTTATACTGCAAAGAAAATCGTAATAATTTTCAAAAAAGAAGTTTTTTCGCATTTTACCCCTCACCTCTCACTCTATATGGCTGCAAATCCCATAAACACTGGGCTCATGCCGAGTGAGGGGTACATCTCACCCCTCACTCACCTCTCACTCACTACTCCCTTAACCCCTCACTCCACTTGCCGAAGTCTAAGGTCAAAAGTTAAAAGTTTTTTTCGTTTTGGTTTTCGTAATATTCCGACGGGAGCGGACTCTTGGTCCGACAAGCACGTACCGGGAGTCCGACTGGAAAGGGGAAATTATTGTAAAGAGTGAGGGGGTGAGTGAGGGGGTGAGTGAGGGGTCAGTGAG
>DJWZ01000079.1:18290-32489 GCA_002449535.1 Prevotellaceae bacterium UBA7017
AGTGAGGGGTCAGTGAGAGGTTAGTGAGAGGTTAGAGGCACCCCTCATGCTCCTCAACATTAGTATTCATGGGCTATCCGATGACTTTGAGTGAGGGGTGGGTAAAAGTTCCTTTTCTCTTACTTCTTATACCTCTCTCCCCAGAGTTTGAGCATTTGCTGATAGAGTTTTTCTTCTGAAGGCGTATGCTGGGCATGCCATAGGCGTTTGTCCTTCAGGGCATCAGGCATATACTGCTGCGGAGCGAAATTGCCCGGATAGTCATGAGGGTATTTATAGCCATCGGAATATCCAAGCTCTGACATGAGTTTTGTGGGAGCATTACGCAGATGTAGTGGAACTGGTTGATTGCCTGTTTCATTTACAAGGCTCAACGCATCATTGATGCCACAATATGCAGAATTACTCTTTGGCGACGAGGCAAGATACACACAAGCCTCAGCAAGGGCTATGCGTGCTTCGGGCCATCCTATCTTCATGACAGTATCGAAGGCTGCATTGGCAAGCAGCAGGGCGTTAGGATTGGCAAGACCAATATCCTCCGAGGCACTGATGACAAGGCGGCGAGCTATAAACTGTGGGTCTTCCCCACCCTCTATCATACGAGCCATCCAATAGAGAGCAGCATCGGGGTCACTGCCCCTGATACTTTTGATAAAGGCAGATATGATGTCATAATGCATCTCACCATCCTTATCGTATGCAAGGGGATTTTGCTGAAGCCTGCGAGCCACCAATTCGTCGGTAATCGTCACCTCTTCTGATGACTCTGACTCTACCAGCAACTGAAGGATATTGAGAAGTTTGCGGGCATCGCCGCCGGAATATCTCAGCATGGCATCTGTCTCTGCCAGCTTTATATTTCGCTGTTTCAATTCTTCGTCAGTGGCAATAGCCCTATGCAGCAACTCCAGCAAATCATCTTTTCCCAGGCTTTCAAGCACATAGACCTGACAACGCGACAGCAGAGGGCGTATCACCTCAAAGGAGGGATTTTCGGTAGTAGCACCAATGAGGGTCACTATGCCACGTTCTACAGCCCCTAAAAGCGAATCTTGCTGGGACTTGGAAAAACGGTGTATCTCATCAATGAATAGTATGGGAGAGGCTGTTGAAAAGAACCTGTTGTTCTTTGCCTTGTCGATGACCTCACGAACCTCCTTAACACCACTTGTCACAGCACTCAAGGTATAGAATGGCGTATCGAGCTTATTGGCTATTATCTGTGCCAATGTTGTTTTTCCAACGCCAGGAGGTCCCCACAGAATGAAAGAAGAGATATTTCCGGATTCTATCATTCTGCGAAGTACAGCACCTTCTCCGACAAGGTGTTTCTGACCTATATAGTCGTCCAATGTACGCGGACGAAGACGTTCTGCTAATGGAAGCATTGAAAATTGAGAATTGAAAATTAAACCTTTGACTTTCGACCTTTGACCTTCGACTTTTGACCTTTGACCTTATACTCAAAGAAGTAGTCATTCTGCTTTTTCTTCTTTTTCATATCATGCTCGGTGAATACAGGTTTGAGAGTATATGGGTCGTAACCTGTATAGAACATCTCTGTAGCAGTAGTCATAGGTGTTGGGGTAAAATCCTGCACCTGCTCAAGACGGTATCCCATTCTACGCGTGAGTTCAGAGAGTTGTTTCATGTCTTTCTCTGTGCAGCCAGGATGGGAGGATATAAAATAAGGTATCAGCTGCTGTTTCAGCCCGCACTCACGGTTTATCTTATCGAAGATGCCATTGAATCGCTTAAACAATTCAAAAGAAGGCTTTCGCATGATATTCAGGACATAATCAGAAGTATGCTCCGGAGCAACCTTCAGACGTCCTGACACATGATGCATTATCAGTTCCCGTGTATATTGTCGAGTGGACCGATTGGTCTTCTCATCTTTGCTATGATGCAGCAGCAGGTCATATCTCACGCCAGAGCCGATAAATGATTTCTTTATCTCTGGCAGAGCATCTACCTCATGGTAAATCTCAAGCAAGGCAGAATGGTCTGTATTCAGGTTAGGACATATCTGTGGATGGATACAGGAGGGGCGTTTACATGCCTCACATGCCTTGAGGTTATTACCATGCATGGAATACATATTTGCCGATGGACCACCGAGGTCTGACAGATAGCCCTTGAAGCCGTCAAGTTTCACGACTTCCCGAACCTCCTTCATGATACTCTCCTTTGAGCGGGAGGCAATGAATTTTCCTTGATGTGCAGAGATGGTACAGAAAGCACAACCGCCAAAACATCCTCGATGGAGATTGACGGAAAACTTTATCATTTCGTATGCAGGAATCGTCTTTCCCTTATATTTCGGATGTGGCACACGCTGATAAGGCAGGTCAAAGGAAGCATCTATCTCTGCCGTCGTCATTGGCGGATAAGGAGCATTGACGACAACATAACGTTCCCCGACTTGTTGTATCAATCTCGAAGCATGCATCTTATTCGATTCTTCTTCTATATGCCTGAAATTCTCCGCCTGACAACGTTTGTCCTTGAGACAGGTCTCATGAGAATGGAGAAGGATATCTCCCTCCTGGGGTATGACATTGTCTGTAAGATATACCGACTGCGGTATGTTTTTCCACTCTTCACGGGGTGTTTCACACAATGCAACAGTTGCCTTTTCGCCCATGCCGTAGGTTATGAGGTCTGCACCAGAAGACACAAGTATGGAAGGCATCAATTTATCCTGCCAGTAATCATAGTGTGTCAGCCTGCGCATCGAAGCCTCTATACCACCAAGCACTACAGGAACGTCAGGAAACAGTTCTTTTAGTATCTTGGTATAAACAATGGTAGGATATTCCGGACGGCAATCATGACGTCCGTCTGGAGAATAAGCATCTTCTGAACGCAAACGTTTCCGAGCAGTATATTTATTCACCATGGAGTCCATTGCTCCAGGTGATATGCCAAAGAATAAACGCGGTTTCCCCAATTTCTTGAAATCCCTGAAATCACCATGCCAGTCAGGTTGGGGGACAATAGCGACCTTATAACCATGAGCCTCCAGGGTTCTGCCTATAACCGCAGCACCAAAAGAAGGATGATCTACATAAGCATCCCCGGAAAACAGAATGACATCAAGCTCATCCCAACCTCTTAATTGACACTCCTTCTTGGTTGTAGGTAGAAAATCTGTCAGCATCATGGTGTAATGAGGAATGCCAGGATACCACCCATTATGGTTGCCTGCATTGCCCTGTCATTTATACATTCAAACGGAAATCCCATAACAAAAGTATGGAAGCCCACATTATTAGCGACTGCCGCTGTTTGACCATCAGCATATTGCATTGCTATGAAAGCACTGTCTTCCGCCTTCAAGACATCGCTTTGGGTGGTGGCATAATGCTTGTCATTCAGAATATTTATCAGGTAAATCTCCTGCTGCAATCCATTAACCTTGTAGTTATAGTCACGAATGGTCCCGCCACAAGTTGAATGGAATACTGTATGCATGAATTCAGATTCCTTGGCATCCATCATGTCAGACACCACATATGAACCGCTACAGAGAAGCGAGCCGCGTCCTTGTGCTACATAGCTGTATAATTTCTGCTGGAGGGATTCTGAAAACGTCTTGTAATATCTCAGAGAATGACCGTCATTTTTCTCATTTCCAAGCAGGAGGTCAACCACCTTATAGCCTGCAAGGTCATAATTGCCCCACTCTACGGCTTCTTTAGACGTGCTGACAATATTATAATAGTTTGCTGCTGCTATGGCGCGGGCATGTTCAAGCGAATAGTTGAAATCATTTCCCGCCAATACCTTGCCAGTAAGTCCTGATGTAGCCCAGCATACAGTAGGACCATAAGATAATCCTGGGTCAGTATCTATCGAGAAGCCCTTCTTCCCATTTGAGCCTTCAACGATGGCTGGCGAAGAAAGACGCTTGAATCCATTTACTATTGCTACTGTCGGTGCTCCATAAGCATGCCACATGCACACAAGTTCTTCTGTAGGGAAACTCTCACCGCCGGCATTGACAGCAGTAATCTTAAATCGATAGACGATGTCAGGATATATAGGTATTTCCGTCCATGTCTTGGTAACATTGGTACCATTGTCATATCCCAGACTTCCCATTGCCATATAAACATTATATGATGATGGTTTTGCAGAAGGCTCCATGTCGTCATTCTGCGCTACCCATGAGAGCGTTGCCATACCTGAATTATCCTCTGGGGAATTTGGTTTCAATGTGATATTGAAACCAACAGGAGTAAGAGGCTGCACCACCGCCTTTTGTCCATGGGCTTCAGCCTCAAAACGTAGAATTGTTTTGTATATTGACCGTGCCAGATTAAACTTAAAATCTGGGTCATGACCATAGCGCATATCAGCAAAACTCTCATGCGAAAGAGTCTCAAAAATAGCTGATGGCATACCAGGAAGACGTGTCTCTGAATAATTTCTGTCATATAGGTCACGCCACTTCCATATACCATATATTTTTTGAAGGTCACGTTTTGAGTTATCAAGAAGACTTTGAGCAAAATCGCGAGAATGTAATCTCGTCACTCCACTACTCAAGCGACCCTCATTGAAGTTTGTAGTACATACAGCGAGAGAACCATACAGGGTTCCGTCATTATTGTATCCTGCATCCGAATGAACAGCAAGGGACAGGTCTATGGGAACTTTCAAGCCATCAGCCTCAGGGACATAAGGAGAGCCGCCTGCAAGCCAGTTGGTCATCAGAGAACGTACATTTATATCGTCCTTGTAATCGTCTTCCCCCTTATACCCTGCATAGACATTATATGGAGCGCCAGCCCATTGAGCATAATAACGGGCACCCTCAAGAGAGCGCATCAAACCACTTGTACTGCCGCCTCTGGATATATTCCCCATGCCGCCGCCAAACCGGACAGCTCTTGATGTTACTATTCCCTTGCCAGAAGACTGTGATGACACAACAATCTTATTATATTCTGAGCTACCTGTTCCGAAATAGAATGTTCCGAGATATACCCATGTACCACCTCCCATACGTTGATTGACACGAAAATCGGTACGCATACCATCATGATACACACAATACAGAGCATCATCAACACTCTTGTCCTCCGTTGTATATGACACATATACAGCATAGTTTCCCGCTTCGGGAATATTTGGCTGATAGGTTACAAATTCTTCCTCTTGTTTTGTTGCATGTGTCCTCTTTACACTGCCTTCGCTAAAAGGATTATATCCGTCATAGATTACCTCATTAGGTATATATGACCCTTTGTCATTGTCAACTATCACCTCATTAGGCTGCCAGTCACGTTCTCGTGGAGTAAAGACAACTGCGCCAGCGTTTTCGAGCATCGGGATAAGATATGGCACAACGATAGTCTGGGTAAAAAGGTCTTCTGTGGTTGAATAGAGCAAAGGTCTCTGCCACTTCCAAAAGCCTTTTTGTACATCATAGTAGTTTCCATGACTCTGCCATACAGAAAGATGCTTTCCTGACAATGCAGCAGCAGGCTGCACAGGGCGAGACACGTTTTTCACCCATGGATTGCCATCGTATGAATGCTTTCCCCACCAACCATGTCCATAAGTCTTGTCTTTCTTATGCTTAAAGCCATGTTTATCATGATCAATATTAACAGGAATAGTTCCGACATCCTTCACTGCGTGTTTTCCGCATGAGGCAAAGAGAACCAAGACGGCTGTTATTATATATACGACAATATGCCGATTCATAAGTTATATCGAAAAATTTTCAGGGTGTTTTCCTTTGAAATCCTTAAAATACTGTTTTATCTCCAATATCTCCCCCTCAACGTTTCCTGAAGGCACAATACTTTTTGTACATTGTATCAGCTTCTTTTGGTAATCAACCCCATATAAAAGAACAGGGATACCCGCCTTGTGTGCTATAAAATAAAATCCCTTCTTCCAATCAGAATTAAGGCTTCGCGTCCCTTCAGGAGTTACACAAATACGAAACTCTGGCATCTTTATCGCTATATCTGCAAGAGTATCAGTCATAGAAACATGCTTTTGCCGAAAAACAGGTATTCCTCCCGTCTTCTTAAAAATGTATCCCAACGGCCAAAAGAACCACTCCTTTTTCATCAGATACTGTATTGACACCCCTTCAGCATGTGAAAAAAGCTGACCGAGAACAAAGTCCCAGTTACTTGTATGGGGTGCCAAGCAAATAACACACTTTTTCGGGAATGGTATCGTAATATCCGTATGCCATCCCATTTTGCGGTAAAGTAGCCAGCGACAAAAAGCTTTAAGCATGTAAATTATTTATGTGGTCAACTACTTCGTTAACGCTATTATTGAAATCAGCTATCAACTTCTTATAATATTTTTTTGCAGGCATCCCTGGTTCCGGATGGGACACCCTCATTATAAAGTCAGAATGAATATGCATAATACTGCGAAGCAATGCATCTGCGTTCTGCTTATCACTATTATAATACGATGAAACTGATATACATTCAGCAAACAGTTCTCCACAAATGTAATTAATACAACGCTTTAATGATCTTTTATTTGCCATAACAATTAATTTTTATTCACTGCAAAAATAGTAAATTCCATTCACATTTTATGCTGTGCAAAATACCGTTTATGTTTTTTAACACTTTTTTTGAACAAAAGTTACATTTATTACTAATCTCTCATCTTTTTTTATTACCTTTGCGCTCTGAAAAAATACAAGAATAATGGCAGAATTAAAGGATTTAACGAAAAGAGCTGACAACTATAGCCAGTGGTATAACGATTTGATTGTTAAGGCGGACTTAGCAGAACAGAGCGCAGTCCGAGGATGTATGGTAATCAAGCCATATGGATATGCTATATGGGAAAAGATGCAGGCACAACTTGATAAGATGTTCAAAGAAACAGGTGCTGTAAATGCATATTTCCCCCTTCTGATTCCAAAATCATTTCTGTCACGCGAGGCTGAGCACGTCGAAGGATTTGCCAAAGAATGTGCCGTTGTAACCCACTATCGTTTAAAAACCAACGAGACCCATGACGGTGTCGTCGTTGACCCTTCTGCCAAACTGGAAGAGGAATTGATTATTCGCCCTACCTCAGAAACAATCATCTGGAACACATACAAAAATTGGATTCACTCTTGGCGCGACCTACCATTGATGTGTAACCAGTGGTGCAACGTGATGCGTTGGGAAATGCGTACACGTCCTTTCTTGCGTACTTCAGAATTTTTATGGCAAGAAGGTCATACAGCACATGCTACACGCGAAGAAGCTGAACAAGAGGCACAGAAGATGCTGAAAGTGTATGCAGAGTTTGCCGAAAAATGGATGGCAGTACCTGTAATGCAAGGTGTCAAGAGCGAGACAGAGCGTTTTGCCGGCGCTTTGGACACATACACTATTGAGGCGATGATGCAAGATGGCAAGGCTCTGCAGAGCGGCACATCACACTTCCTCGGACAGAATTTTGCCAAAGCATTTGGAGTACAATATCTTACAAAGGAAAACAAACAAGAATATGTCTGGGCTACCTCATGGGGCGTGTCAACTCGTCTTATCGGAGCGCTAATCATGACACATTCAGATGACAACGGTCTTGTTCTTCCTCCTCGTCTTGCACCACTACAGGTCGTTATTATACCTATAGGAAAAGGTGAGCAACAGGAGCAGATATCACAATTGTTCCAACCAGTTATCAAAGCCCTGAACGACAAGGGTATCAGTGTAAAATATGATGACGCCGACAACAAACGCCCAGGTTTCAAATTCGCTGACTATGAATTAAAGGGTGTCCCAGTTCGTGTTGTAATGGGAGGACGAGATCTTGAGGCTAAGACAGTGGAAATCATGCGTCGTGACACTTTGGAGAAAGAAACCGTACCATTCGATGGGCTTGCCGAACGCATCGAGAACTTACTTGAAGATATACAGAACAACATCTTTAAGAAGACCAAAGACTTCAGAGATGCACATATATACGAATGTGACAACTACGAAGAATTCAAAGAAAGAATAAAAGACGGTGGCTTCTTCCTATGTCACTGGGACGGCACACCAGAAACTGAGGCACAAATAAAGGAAGAGACACAGGCAACAATTCGCTGCGTCCCATTCGCATTTGAGCAGACATCAGGCACAGACATGGTATCAGGCAAACCATCAAAATGTAGAGTCCTAATTGCCAGAAGCTATTAAAAACATAAAATAATCGAAATAAAATAATCGAAATAGAGATGGAAGAGAAAACTAACATAAATCATCATCATTCAACTCATAAACATCACCACGATGATATTCATGAGTTCCGTAAGCATAGCATTAATAGAATACAAAGAAGAAAACTCATTAACAGAGTAGCATATTGGGGTCTTTTCTTCATTGCACTATTAAGTGTTATTGCTGTTTTTGTTGTATATACTATTTTGTAATTTAAAACATTACAATATTACTCTTTTGAGTATATATTTAGCAGGTTACTAATAGGCAAAATCAAAAAAATGCATTTTTTTTTGGTGTTTTGCCTATTTTTTTGTACCTTTGCACCCGCTTTGTGTAAAAACAGCACTTAGCAACACATTTTTAATTAATAATTTAACAAGAACTAATGATGAATCATTACGAAACCGTTTTCATCCTGACTCCCGTTTTGTCTGATGACCAGACAAAGGAAACGGTCGCTAAGTTCAAGAATGTACTCTCTGACAATGCAGCCGAGATACTGAACGAAGAGGCTTGGGGACTCAAGAAAATGGCTTATGCTATTCAGAAGAAGTCAACAGGATTTTATTTCCTCTTTGAGTTCAAGGCAGAGCCATCAGTAGTAGAAAAGCTCGAGACAGCATTCCGTCGCGAGGAGAAAGTAATCCGTTTTATGACCGTCAAACTTGACAAGTATGCTGCTGCGTATGCAGAGAAGCGTCGTGCCAAGTATGCTAAAAAAGAGGAGGCTTAAACATGGCAGAGAACAATTCTGAAATCCGTTATCTTAACGCTCCAACAATCGACACTCGCAAGAAGAAGTATTGTCGTTTCAAGAAGAGCGGTATTAAGTACATCGACTATAAGGACCCTGAGTTCCTGAAGAAGTTCCTCAATGAGCAGGGAAAGCTCCTTCCACGTCGTATTACCGGCACATCTTTGAAGTATCAGCGTCGTGTAGCACAGGCTGTTAAGCGTGCTCGCCAGATTGCATTGCTTCCTTATGTAACCGACATGATGAAATAATTTTAATTAGGAGGATTACACAATGGAAATAATACTGAAAGAAGATATTATCGGTCTTGGTTTCAAGAACGACATAGTTAATGTAAAGTCTGGTTACGGACGCAACTATCTCATCCCAACAGGAAAGGCTGTTATCGCTTCTCCATCGGCAAAAAAGGTTTTGGCAGAGAACCTGAAACAGCAGGCTCACAAGCTTGCCAAGATTCTCGAAGATGCTGAGAAGGAAGCTGCCGCACTGAATGGCGTATCACTTGAGATCAAAGCAAAAGTAAGTGCCACTGGCGTACTCTATGGTTCTGTTAATGCAGGTACTATTGTTGAAGAGTTGGCTAAGAAAGGCATAGAAATCGATCGCAAGAAGGTTGTCATGAAGGACATCAAGACTGTAGGCGAATATGCCGCTACCGTTATTTTCCACAAGGAAGTACGTGTAGAAATCCCTGTAACAGTACTCGCAGAAGGCAATGTAACAGAACAAGCACCTGTTGCTGAGCCAGAGCAGGCTCCTATTGCTGAGCCAGAAACTCCTGTTGCAGAAGAGCAGGCTGAAGTTACGGAATAAAAACGACACATCAAAAAAATAGATAAAATCGCACCAAAGAACAAGCACTTTGGTGCGATTTTGTTTTTAAGTGTACGTAAAAAATTGATATATATTATTTTATCTTTTTTTTTTATTAAATATCTTTCCAAAAACTTGAATATTTTTTTATTTTTTTTTACCTTTGCACGCAAATCAATAGGAAATTTTATATACCCACCAGAAAATTTGAACATAGCTCTTTATGGTAAAACCTGATTACATCTTTGAATCCTCATGGGAAGTTTGCAATAAAGTTGGCGGCATTTACACTGTATTGTCAACTCGTGCCAAGACACTCCAGGAAGAGTTCTCCGACAAAATTATTTTCATTGGTCCTGACTGTTGGGGCGACAAGAAGAATCCTTTCTTCATACCAGACAGCAGTATTCTTAAGGACTGGCAAGAAGCAACCACTTTAAAAGTAAAAGTCGGCAGATGGGATGTTCCAGGCAAGCCAATATCTATTTTGGTAGATTTTGTACCCTTCTTTGCAGAAAAAGATTCTATTTACGGCAAATTGTGGGAAGATTTTCAGGTTGATTCACTTCATGCTTATGGCGACTACGATGAAGCCAGCATGTTCTCTTATGCTGCAGGTCTTGTAGTTGAAAGTTTATACAAATTCCTAAAACTCGAAGATAAGAAAGTCATTTATCAGGCAAACGAATGGATGTGCGGTTTAGGTGCACTATACATTAAGAAGAACATTCCTGCCATAGGGACCATCTTCACAACTCATGCTACAAGCATCGGACGCTCTATTGCCGGCAACAACAAGCCACTATATGACTACCTCTGGGCATACAATGGTGACCAAATGGCTGAAGAGCTTAATATGCAATCAAAACATTCCATCGAGAAACAAACAGCATGGAACGTAGATTGCTTTACAACAGTATCAGACATCACAGCAACAGAATGTAAGGAACTTCTGGACAAGCCTGTGGATGTAGTTCTCCCAAATGGCTTTGAAGACGATTTCGTTCCCAAAGGAGCAACATTCACAAAGAAACGTAATGCTGCACGCAAGACATTGCTCAAACTTGCCAACGTCCTGACAGGTAGCCATTTCCCGGAGGACACTCTTATCGTAGGCACATCTGGACGTTATGAATTCCGTAATAAAGGTATCGACGTTTTTGTTGAAGCAATGAATCGTCTCAATCGTGACGAGCGTCTGAAGAAGCCAGTATTGGCATTCCTTGAGGTACCAGCATGGGTTGGCGAACCACGTCAGGATGTTATTGAGAGACTCAAGAATGCAAAAGGTATAAACACATACGACACTCCACTTGAAGCCCCAATGATAACTCACTGGCTTCATAACATGTCAAGAGATAACGTGCTTAGCATGATGAAGAGTTATGACATGTGGAATCGCAAAGAGGATAAAGTAAAGATATTGTTTATTCCAAGCTATCTCAATGGCGATGACGGTATTCTAAACATACCATATTATGACGTCATCATAGGCAAAGACCTCAGCGTCTATCCTTCATATTATGAGCCATGGGGATACACACCATTAGAGAGTATTGCTTTCAGTGTCCCTTGTATTACCACAGACCTTGCAGGCTTTGGAGTATGGGCAAACACCATGAAAGGAGCTTATTCTGAAATCGAAGATGGTGTAAAGACAATTCATCGTACAGATTACAATTATTCAGAAGTGGCTGATGCTATTAAGGATACAGTTGCGAAATATTCAGGATTCACCCCTGCTCAGATTAAAAAATGCCGTACGAAAGCATCACAGTTGTCAAAGAAAGCCCTTTGGAAAGAGTTTATTAAATACTACTACGAAGCATACGATTTTGCATTACGTACAAAAGCATAAAATCCACTTAAAAATAAATTTATAACTATTATGAAAATCAAGTCTGATTATGCAAACACTCCTATTTGGAAGGAGTTTACAGTTAAATCAACCCTCCCAAAGGAGTTAGAGTGTCTCGATGAAATAGCACACAACTTGTGGTGGGTATGGAATTACGATGCTCGCGACCTATTCCGTTCTCTTGATGAAGAAATCTACGACCAGGTTTCTCACAATCCAGTACAGTTACTTGAGCGTCTCTCTTATGAGCGCAAAGAAGAGATTGTAAAGGACAAGAAGATTATGGCTAACGTAAAGGCCGTATATCAGCACTTCAAGGATTACATGTCTGTAAAGCCAGACAAGAGTCGTCCTTCTGTTGCTTACTTCTCTATGGAGTTCGGTATCCACAACTCTTTGAAGATTTATTCTGGTGGTCTCGGAATGCTTGCCGGTGACTATATCAAGGAAGCTTCAGACTCTAACGTTGATATGTGCGGTATCGGTTTCCTTTATCGTTTTGGCTATTTCAAGCAGAGCCTTTCAATGGACGGACAGCAGATTGCTAACTATGACGCACAGAATTTCAATTCTCTGCCTATCACAAAGACACTGGATGCAGAAGGAAAGCAAGTTGTTGTCGATGTACCATATATGAACTATAATGTACACGCACTCGTATGGCAGGCTAATGTAGGTCGTGTAAAGCTTTATCTGCTCGATACAGATAACGACCTGAACTCTGAATATGACCGTCCTATCACTCACGCTCTTTATGGTGGTGACTGGGAGAACCGTCTGAAGCAGGAGATTCTTCTCGGTATCGGTGGTATGCTGATGCTTGAGAAGCTTGGCATCAAGAAGCAGGTATATCACTGTAACGAGGGTCACGCAGCACTCTGTAACCTCGAGCGTCTTGTTTCATACGTTAAGAGCGGTTTGACATTCAATCAGGCAATGGAAGTAGTTCGTGCTTCTTCACTCTATACCGTACACACTCCAGTGCCTGCTGGTCACGACTACTTCGACAAGGACCTCTTTGGCAAGTACATGGGTGGCTATGCTGACATGCTCGGTATCTCTTGGAAAGAGTTTATCGGTATGGGTCGTATCAATCCTGATGATGATAACGAGCGTTTCTGTATGTCAACATTCGCATGCAATACCTGTCAGGAGGTTAATGGTGTATCTATGCTTCACGGCTGGGTATCTCAGAAGATGTTTGCTAATATCTGGAACGGTTATTACCCAGAAGAGAACCACGTTGGTTACGTTACCAATGGCGTACACTTCCCATCATGGTGTGCTACAGAGTGGCGTGAGCTTTATGATAAGTATCTGAAGCCTGGGTTCTATGAGGATCAGTCTAACGAGGACCTGTGGCATGGTATCTACGACTGCCCAGACACAGAGATTTGGAAGACTCGTATGGCTCTGAAAGAGAAGCTCATCAAGTATATCCGTGATAAGTTTGCTGAGTCATGGCTGAAGAACCAGGGTGATCCTGCTCGTGTAGTATCTCTGCTTGAGCGCATCAATTCTAATGCACTGATGATTGGTTTCTGCCGTCGTTTTGCTACTTACAAGCGTGCTCACTTGCTCTTCACAGACCTTGAGCGTCTTTCTAAGATTGTAAACAACCCTGAGAAGCCAGTATTGTTCTTCTTCTCTGGTAAGGCACACCCAGCAGACGGTGCAGGACAGGGACTTATCAAGCGCATCTACGAGATTTCACAGCGTCCAGAATTCCTTGGTAAGATTATCTTCCTTGAGGACTATGACTACCAGCTGGCACGTCGTCTCGTATCAGGTGTTGATATCTGGATGAACACTCCAACCCGTCCACTCGAGGCTTCTGGTACATCAGGTGAGAAGGCAGAGATGAATGGTGTCGTAAACCTCTCTGTCCTCGACGGATGGTGGGTAGAAGGTTATCGCAAGGGTGCTGGTTGGGCATTGAAGCAGGAGCGCACTTACGAGAATCAGGCATATCAGGATCAGCTTGACGCTACTACAATCTACAACCTCCTTGAGAACGAAATCGTACCAATGTACTATGACAAGGACAAGAAGGGTCTGTCAAAGGATTGGATTCAGGTTGTGAAGAATTCTATTGCAACTATCGCTCCTCACTATACTATGAAGCGTCAGCTCGACGACTACTATTCTAAGTTCTATACAAAACTGGCTGCTCGTTCTGCAAAGATCAATGCAAAAGGCTACCAGTTGGCAAAGGATATTGCTCAGTGGAAAGAAACTGTGGCAGAACGCTGGGATTCCATCAAGGTCGTTTCGTCTGACACTAATGTGCTGCGCGACGGTGCCGATACGGGTACTAATCCAAAGATCACCTACGTCATCGACGAACAAGGTCTTAACGACGCTGTAGGTCTTGAACTCGTCAGCCTCAAGAACGATCAGGAGACCACCGACCGCAAGGTTAACAAGGTAGAGCAGTTCAAGCTCGTGAAGCAGGAAGGCAACCTCTACACCTTTGAGTGTCAGATGGATGTAAAGCGTGCCGGCAGCTACAAGACCTGCGTGCGCATGTTCCCAAAGAACGACCTGTTGCCACACCGTCAGGACTTCTGCTA
>DJWZ01000130.1 GCA_002449535.1 Prevotellaceae bacterium UBA7017
GAACTACAGAACCCACAAATATGACGCAGCATACAAGAGGACCACGAAGGGATTTATCTTAGGTTCGGAAACCGCTTCCACCGTAAGTTCCCGAGGAGTGTATAAGTTGCCTTACAAAGCCACCAATCACGGGGTTTATGGCGACGGACAGTGTTCGTCATACGACAACGAATGGTGTTCCTGGAGCAACCTGCCTGACGTAGATTTCGAAAACATGGATGACCTGCCTTGGACAATAGGGCAGTTTGTATGGACAGGCATCGACTACTTGGGAGAGCCGACTCCATACGACACCTACTGGCCCAGCCGCTCGTCGTACTTCGGCATCTGCGACCTTGCAGGACTGCCAAAAGACAGATACTACCTGTATCGCTCGGTCTGGAACAAGAAGAGCCACACCCTGCACATAGCTCCTCACTGGTCTTGGGGTAAAGAAATGGAGGGAAAGAATGTACCTGTCCAGGTATATACCGATTTTGACGAGGCAGAACTCTTTATCAACGGCAAGTCACAGGGCAAGCGCAAGAAGGACAACACTCCAAATCCGAAGGCTGGTCAGGAGAGCACCAATCCAAACGCCAAGAAGGCTGCGGCACCAAATTTAGACAGATACCGCCTGCGTTGGATGGACGCCAAGTATGAGCCAGGCGAGATAAAGGTCGTGGCTTACGACAAAGACGGAAAAGCCGCCATGGAGGAAACAGTGAAGACCGCCGGAAAGCCAGAAAAACTGAAGATGGAGGTATGGACAGCAGGAAAACAACTAAAGGCTGACGGCAACGACCTTGCATATATCACCATCTCAATGACAGACAAGGACGGCAACCTATGCCCTAATGCCAATGACGAACTGACCTTCAAGGTAGAAGGCGAAGGAACCTTCAAATGTGTCTGCAACGGAGATGCCACATCGACAGAAGTGTTTACAGAGCCCAAAATGAAATTGTTTAACGGCATGCTGGTACTGACGATACAAAGCACCGGCAAGGCAGGAAACATAAAGGTGACAGCAGCCACGAAAGCCGCCACCATCACAGGAGAGGCAAGAGTGAAGAGTGAAGAGTGAAGAGTGAAGAATGACAGGTGAAAGGTGACTCATTAGCCCCATAAGCCATATAAGCCTAAAAAAATTATAACTATGAAAAAAATCCCCCTTTTGGCGGCATGCTGTATGCTTTTGCCGCTATCGCAGAAAGCTGTTGCACAGAGTGAAATCTATCCGCAGCACTTCAACCTCAA
The DNA here is from genome assembly GCA_002449535.1 of Prevotellaceae bacterium UBA7017. Lineage (GTDB taxonomy): Bacteria > Bacteroidota > Bacteroidia > Bacteroidales > Bacteroidaceae > Prevotella. The sequence continues at coordinate 1,240 of DJWZ01000130.1, forward strand.
CGAGGTAAATGTCACGAGTGGTCCACTAAAGGTGGCACAGGATTTGAACTTCAAGACTCTGTTGGCTTACGATGTTGACAGGCTACTGACACCATTCGTAAGACAGGCAGGTCTGAATACTGGCGACTATGCTAACTGGACTACCAAACACCCGAATTTCTCCAACTGGGGCTCTGGCTCCTTCCGCCTCGACGGACATGTGGGAGGGCACTACCTGACGGCATTGGCACTTGCCTATGCTGCCTGTCACGACAGCGAGACAAAGGCACAGCTGAAGGCTCGCATGGAATACATGCTGAAAGTGATGAAAGACTGTCAGGATGTCTTTGACACAAACACCAAAGGACTGTACGGATACATAGGAGGCTATCCTAACAACACCCTGTGGACAGACATGTATGCAGGGAATACTACGGAGTTCAACAATGCCAGAGGAAACGTGCCACTGTACGTGCAGCATAAGGTGATGGCAGGTCTCAGGGATGCTTACCTATACAGCGACGGAGAGACAGCGACGACTGCAAAGGCGATGTTTGTAAAGATGTGCGACTGGGCTGTCAATCTCGTTGCAAAATATTCTACAGCGACTATGCAAAGTGTGTTGGACACAGAACATGGCGGCGTGAACGAGGTGTTGGCTGATGCCTACAAGATTACGGGCAACTCCAAATACCTCGACGGTGCGAAGAAATACAGCCATGCCACGATGGTTAATGGCATGCAGACCGTCAGCACCTCTTTCCTGGACAACAGGCATGCCAATACACAGGTGCCGAAATACATCGGCTTCGAACGCATTGCGCAAGAGGACAACACCATGACCTCCTATACCACAGCAGCAAAGAACTTCTGGACAGACGTGACAAGCAACCGCACTGTCTGCATAGGCGGCAACTCCATGAACGAATGGTTTATGGCTGCATCGGCTGCCAACAGATATGTCAACGAATGCAACGGACCAGAGAGCTGCAACTCGAACAATATGCTGAAGCTTTCCGAATCCCTGTTCGATGCCACCCATAACAGCAAATATGCCGATTTCTACGAGAATACGATGTATAACCACATCCTCTCGACACAAGACCCAGTGACAGGAGGATATGTGTATTTCACCCCTCTACGCCCACAGGCTTACCGCATATACAGCAAGGTGAATCAGGATATGTGGTGCTGCGTGGGAACCGGTATGGAGAACCACTCAAAGTATGGACACTTTATCTATACCCATGATGGGTTCAGCACTCTATATGTGAACCTTTTCACACCATCAACACTGGAGAGCAAATACTTCGCCTTGACGCAAGAAACAAACTTCCCGTACGAACAGCAGACAAAGCTGACGATAGACAAAGGGGCTCCCTTCACCATTGCAATAAGGAAGCCATCATGGGTAGGCGAAGGATTTTCTATAAGCCTCAACGGTAACGAGATTGCTGCTGGGGACATCACGGTAAAAGACGGTTACTGCTACATCAGCAATACATGGAACAAGGGTGACATTATCACTGTCAACCTGCCTATGACACTGAGATACGAGCAATGCCCTAACCTGAAGGACTACATTGCTTTCAAATACGGTCCAATCCTACTGGGTGCACCTACTACCTCTAACAATCCAGAAGATGCGACATACGAGGCTCTGCAACATGAATATGCCGCTGGAGAGCGCATGGGACATGCCGAGGACAGCTATACCACGACAAAGACACTGGCTTCTGCCCCACTTCTGATAGGCAACAGGGCTGACGTACTGAAGAAAATAACCCCGAAGGGCGACCTCACCTTCACCATCGATGCCAGCCGCGAGGGTTCTACATGGGGAGAACTGACACTGGAGCCATACTACGCCATCCACCACAGCAGGGTGATGAACTACTGGTATCAGGCAACACAAGAGGAGTATGAGAACAGCGACTGGGCAAAGGCTGAGAAGGCTAAGGAGGAGCTCGACAAACGCACCATCGACTTCATACGTACTGGGGAACAACAATCAGAAGCAGGAATAACAAGTTATTCTGCCGGTTCCACCGTAGGAACCTTCAGGGATGAGGTATATCGTGACGCACAGGCAGGAGGATGGATACAGTATATCCTCACCAACCACGAGCTGGTAAAGGAAAACGTCGGACTGGTATGCCGCTTCCAGACCGCCGACGCAGGACGAAAGGCTACGATATATGTCGAGGGCAAGCTGATTGACACCTATACAATCCCATCATCTTTCAGCACACAGGATGGCAGCGGATTCTTCAACAAGGAATGGGCTTTGCCACAGTCAATACTGCTGAACAGCGACGGAACGGCAAAACAGACCCTGACCTTCCGCATACAGGCAGACCAAGGCACACTATGCCCAGGAGTGTATTACATGAGACTCACAAAAGACTGTAAGGAAGTGAACAAGGAAAGCCTCGGTTCCGACGTCACAACGACATACATCAAAAACCCCTCTTTCGAGGCTGACGGAGATGCGTCAAACGTTGTGAAGGTGCCGGCATCATGGACGTTGAGCACCACAAGCCTTGGATGGCACGGCATCAACGTAAAGAACACATGGGATGACAATCCTACTGACGGCACGCACCTGTTCGGCGTATGGAATGGAGCCAGCATACCCGTGTCACTGTCTCAAAGCGTCACCCTGCCACAAGGGAAATATGTGCTGAGCGTGGATATGCACGCTTCAAACCGCAGCAATGTGACACGCCTCGGCAACCAACGTGTCTTTGCAAAGGACTGTAACGGATATTTCAAGGACCAATGTATTGCCGGCGTGGGTGATGACTACCCTTTGCAGACAATATATGTAACCTTTACAGTAGAGGACGAGAGCGAGACAATGAATCTGGGTGTGGCGACGTCAGACGCTCCGGCAGAGACTTGGTTCAAGATTGACAACTTCCGCCTTTACAGAAGCGAGTTGCCAACAGCCGTGAGCATGGTATATAGCAAGGTCGGGACACAATATTCGGACAATAACGTTTACGACCTCTCGGGAAGGCGAACCACTGCCAATGCCAAAGGCATCAAAATAAGGCAGGGAAAAAAGTACGCAGACTAAGGGCTATCCCATCATCGTTATTGGAAGCTGTGGTATAATCTGCCACAGCTTTCACGTTTTCTTCGGCATTACCCATCGCAATACCGACACCTGCTTTTTCCAACATACCGACATCATTATTGCTGTCACCGAAAGCCATGACATCCTGCATAGGGATACCAAGACGGGCAGCAAGTTCCTCCAAGGCTGTCCCCTTATCGATGCCAAGAGGCAGGCACTCAATAAAATAAGGGGTGGAATGACAGATATACATATTCTTGAGTGAAGCCTGCATCTGCTCCTCCAAGGCAAGACGAGCCTCCGGGGCTCCCACCATAAGGCATTTGTGAAGAGGACGAGGAGTGTCGGCAACAAAATCCTTAATCCCCTGCACCTTCATC
>DJWZ01000132.1 GCA_002449535.1 Prevotellaceae bacterium UBA7017
GAATTAGCTGGCAACGCCAATGTCCCATATCGTCGTGAAAGTTTCTCTGAGAAGCAAATCGTGCTCGACTTCGATAATGGATTCAACTTAGCAGAAGCATCAGGCATATCACAATCAGCCACAGCTCAGAGTATAAAACAACTGCTTCACCATATTGACTCGCTGAAACTATACCAAGACAGCGTTGGCAAAGAGGTTCGCAAGGAACTTCGCACAATGGCATTCTTATCGCCACAAATCAAGAAACCAGACAGCATTGCTGCCATTAAATACGAGGAGAAAGGGAAAGCATCTGTTGACTCTATCTTTCAGAATTTGTCTCCAGAGAAGCAGCTCAACCTCATGCAACAGCTGAGAAGCCGAGTAAATAACGCTAATGTGCAAAGTGAATTTCGCAGTTTTGCCGCAGAAGTGAATTTCAAAATGATGCGTGAAGATTGGATAGAACTCGTGAACAAATTCACCCTTTCACTTATGGTGATTGTTTTCTTCTTCATCGGAGCCTCACTCGGTGCTATCATACGAAAAGGCGGTTTGGGAGTGCCTGTTATCATATCCGTCGTAGTGTTCATCCTATTCTACATTCTCGACAATACAGGTTTCCGCATGGCGAGACAGGCCTCATGGTCCATCGCTTTCGGAAAGGGACTGGCACCAGCAGTTCTGATACCACTGGCAACGTGGGTGACATATAAAGCAAATAAAGACTCCGTTGTTTTCAACATGGATGCTTACAGAATGTTCTTCATACGAGTATTCGGACTACGCATCAAGAGACACATCACCTCCAAAGAGGTTATCATTCACGATCCAAACTATTTTGATGATGTCAGGAAACTGTCTCTCCTTACCGACAGCGTCAGAAGGTACTCAAGAAAATACAAACTGAAATACCTCTTCAACTCTATCGCAGCCTCTATCAGGTATAAACCAGATCCAGAACTCGACAACATCATAGCTGATTTGGAAGCAATTGTGGATGATCTTAGCAATACCCGCGACCGCTTTATACTATCATACCTCAACAAATATCCTATAATAGCGGATAAGGGATTGGGACGTTTAAGATTATATCGGGAACTCAAACAAATACGTAAGGTCAATGACCTCATGATAACAAGAATAGAACAATTAACCAAAAATATATAAAAACAATGCATTTATCAAGTAGATTAAACAGATTAGCACCTTCTGCTACCCTCGCGATGTCGCAAAAGAGTAGCGAAATGAAGGCTGCAGGAATTGATGTCATTAACCTCAGTGTCGGAGAGCCCGATTTCAACACACCAGACCACATCAAGACTTCTGCAAAGAAAGCCATTGATGACAACTGGTCACGTTATTCTCCTGTCCCAGGTTATGCTGACCTCCGCGAGGCTATCGTTGCAAAACTAAAGAACGAAAACGGCTTAGATTACAAAACGAGCGAGATTCTTGTAAGCAATGGTGCAAAACAAGCTGTATGTAATGCTATCATGGCACTCGTTGATGATGGTGAGGAAGTAATAATCCCTACACCATATTGGGTTTCATATCCACAGATGGTACTCCTTGCTGGTGGTACACCTGTACACATCCCTGCTGGCTTTGACCAGAATTTCAAGATTACTCCAGCTCAGTTAGAAGCTGCTATCACACCAAAGACTCGTATGCTTATCCTTTGCTCCCCAAGCAACCCAACAGGCTCCGTATATAGCAAATCAGAGTTGCAGGCATTGGCAGAAGTAATCAAGAAGCATCCTGAGGTTTATGTACTTGCCGACGAAATTTACGAACATATCAACTATGTTGGCAAGCACGAAAGTATTGCCCAGTTCCCTGGCATGAAAGAACAGAGCATCATTATCAATGGTGTTTCAAAGGCTTATGCAATGACTGGATGGCGCATAGGATATATGGCTGCTCCTGAATGGATTATCAAAGGATGTAATAAACTACAAGGACAATACACTTCTGGTCCATGTTCTGTATCTCAGAAAGCAGCATTTGAAGCATACACCGCTTCTCAGGCTTGTGTAGAGGAAATGCGTCAGGCTTTCGAACGACGCAAGAATCTCATCGTGAGTCTCGTGAAAGAGATTCCTGGCTTAGAGGTGAATTCACCTGACGGAGCCTTCTATGTATTCCCAAAATGTAAAAGTTACCTTGGTAAGACAGACGGAGAACGCGTTATCAAGGATACCAACGATTTCGCTATGTATCTCTTGGAAGTAGGTCATGTAGCAACTGTAGGCGGTGATGCCTTCGGAGACCCTGAATGCTTCCGCATGAGTTATGCCACAAGTGATGAGAACATCGTAGAAGCAATGCGTCGTATCAAGGAATGCTGTGCAAAATTGCACTAAAGATAATATAAATCTAATTACAATAAAGGAGTCGCGCCTATGCGTGGCTCCTTTATTTTTTCACCACATAAATTTTATTACTGCAAATTTTGTAATAAAATGCGACAAATAGCGTTATTATTATAGAGAACATACTACAGAGGACACCACATAATGCCAGTTAAAGGCTACAAAAGACAGGGTTTTCATGTTAAAAGTTCTTAATTCTTGTCCGATGTCAAGAAAATTTAATACCTTTGCTCCGAAAATTGCAACCTAATCGTGCATTCAAGTAAACAAACTTATTATATCAATTTTAAATTTTTTATTAATCTAACTAAACAAAATTATGGCAGACGTTAAAAAACCAGCCGCTCAGAAGAAAGCCTCAGCAGGTTTTCAGGGAGTTCGTAATGCAATTTGGATTATTTGCGCAATGTTCGTCATTGCAGTATGTATCTACAAGTTCGTCCTCGGTGACCCAGCCAATTTCGTAGGTGGTGATCCTGATGGAGAAGTTCTTAATGGTAACATGCTCGGTACCATCTATAAAGGTGGTGTCGTTGTGCCTGTCCTGATTACTTTGATTCTCACTGTGCTTTGTCTTTCTATTGAGCGTATGCTCGCACAGCGCACAGCATTCGGTAAGATGGCTACAACAAAGTTCGTTGTCGCAATCAAGGAAGCCCTCAAGCAGAATGACTTCGCTAAGGCTCAGGATCTTTGCAAGAAGCAAAGCGGTACTATTGCAAACGTTGTTGGTGCTTCTCTGAAGATGTACGAAGAAATGGAAAAGGACAACAACCTCAAGAAGGCTCAGAAGATTGCCAAGATTCAGCAAGCTCACGAAGAGGCAGTACAGCTTGAAATGCCTACTCTGCAGATGAACATGCCGATGCTTGCTACTCTCGTAACGCTGGGTACCCTTACCGCTCTGTTCGGTACTGTAACGGGTATGATCAAGTCATTCGCAGCCCTCGCATCTGGTGGTGGTGGTGACTCTGTAGCACTTTCAACCGGTATCTCTGAGGCCCTCATCAATACCGCCCTCGGTATCTTGACATCATGGCTCGCTGTGATATCTTACAACTTCTTCTCTAACCGTATCGATAAGCTTACATACGCTCTTGATGAGGTAGGTTACACAATTGCTCAGACTTACGAGGCAAACCACGACGAAGCTTAATTTTTACTTATAACCCTTTAAAACTTTTATCGCTATGGGTAAAGTAAAACTTAAGAAACAAGACATCTGGATCGACATGACGCCTATGTCGGACGTGATGACGCTGCTTCTGTGCTTCTTCATGTTGACATCAACATTCGTGAAGCCTGAACCAGTGAAGGTGGTGACACCATCATCAGTGTCTGAGATTAAGGTGCCAGAGAAAGATGTTCTCAACATTCTTGTCGATAAAACAGGCAAGGTGTTCATGAGCATGGATAACCAGATTTACCTTGAGCAGGCAGTTCTTGAAGTGACCGGTAATTTCAATATTGATTTGAACGGTGCACAGCTTGCTGCCTTCAAAGCAGATCCAATGTTTGGTACTCCTCTGAACGTTCTTAAAGATTATCTTAATAAGGAAGAGTCAGAGCGTGCTAAAGCACTGAAGGAACTGGGTATCCCAACGGATAGTATAGATGGTGGTCTTTCTGAATTCCAAGAGTGGGTAAAAGCAGCACGTTCTGCCAATCCCGACTTGAAAGTTGCTTTAAAAGCAGATTCAGATACACCATATAAGACGATTAAAACTATTATGTCGGAGTTGCAGGATATTAACGA
>DJWZ01000019.1 GCA_002449535.1 Prevotellaceae bacterium UBA7017
TAGAAATAAAACTGCTTACCGATTCGTTTAGGTAATGCATCATGCATAATGAATGCATAATTACCTCTCAGCTATCTCTCCAGCTTCAGTCCTAACTGCTTCTGCATCCTTGCAAAAGCAGGATTTGTTTCTACTATCTTGTCGAGTATTTCCTGAGGTGTTAGTCTCGTTACCACCTCTTCCTTATTCGCTAACCGCGTGGTGACAGTCAATCTACCATTATGCAACAATTTTGCGAGTTGATTCTGCACCTGTGGCAACATATTCTCCACATCATCCTTCAGCATAGTGTTTTCGAACACCGCCTCGACCTTAGGCCATTCCGGCATCTTGATAAGGACATTGTGCATGCGTGACGCAATTGCCACATCCTTTGGATTCTGAGCCAGAAGGTTACACAGTCGCAGCCATTCTCTTCTGACATCGTCTTCCGTAAACCTCTCGTTCTCGTTGGCTGTTTCCCCCAAAGGAGCCACATCCCTTCTCTGTTCCTTCTTCATACTTAATGACGCGAAGGAACCTCCGAGGGAGCTAATATTCAGTTTCTTTGGCTTTACCTCAGCCGTTTTCGTTGGCTCTGCCGATACGGCAGGCTTTGCAGCAATCTTTCTCTCTACACTCTTCTGCACCGTTCCCTGAGGGAGCGTGAGCAGGTTAAACAGGGATTTTAAACGCTTCTTAGGGCTACGCCCCGCGCTTTCCCCATCTTCCTCCTGTGTTATCTGAGCCACCTGTATCAGGGTCAGTTCCACAAGCAGTCGCTTATTGCTGCTCTGCCTGTAGCTGAGGTCACATTGATTTAGTAATTTCAATGCTCTGTACAGGAACTTCGGAGTGCATCGCTTTGCCTGCTCTGCATATTTCTGTCGTTGCGACTCGCTGGTTTCTATCAGTTGTGTAGTACGGGCATCCGACGACATCAACACGTTTCTTACATGAGAAGCAAGTCCGTTTATCATCAGTCCCCCGTCAAAGCCATGTGAGAAGATGTTGTTTACTATCAGCATCACCTCGCTAACCTTATTTTCCAGAGCCAAGTCAATAATTTTGAAATAGTTCTCGGAATCCAGCATATTGAGGTCTTCCAACACCTTCTGGTATGTTATATTTCCTTGACAGAAAGATGCTGCCTGGTCAAATATCGACAACGCATCTCTCATTCCGCCGTCCGCCTTCTCGGCTATCACGTTAAGAGCCTGCTCTTCGTATGTAATGCCTTCGTTCTTTGCCACATACTCCAGATGGTTCACAATGCTCTGTACCGACATACGTTCAAAGTCGTATATCTGACAACGCGAGATAATGGTTGGAAGTATCTTGTGCTTTTCTGTTGTGGCGAGAATAAAGATTACATGTGCCGGTGGTTCCTCCAAAGTCTTCAGGAAAGCATTGAAGGCTGCTGTTGACAGCATATGCACCTCGTCAATGATAAACACCTTATATTTTCCTGTCTGTGGCGGTATGTGTGTCTGCTCCATCAAGGCTTTTATATGCTCTACACCATTGTTGGAAGCAGCATCCAGTTCAAAAATGTTCAGCGAACGTCCTTCCGCAAAAGCCTTACAACTGTCACATTCTCCACAAGCGTCTCCTGTGGCAGTCGGGTTAAGGCAGTTAATGACCTTTGCAAAGATACGGGCACATGTTGTCTTACCTACTCCGCGAGGTCCGCAGAAAAGGTATGCATGAGCCAGTTTTCCGCTACTAACAGCATTCTTCAATGTCGTGGTCAGCGAACTCTGTCCCACAACGCTGTCGAAAGTCAACGGACGATATTTTCTTGCCGATACTATGTATTCCATTCTTAGGGAATTAAGAATTTTGAATTATAAATTAAGAATTAAAAGGTGAAAGGAAGAAGGAAGAAAGTTTTATACTGACTACTCCCACAAATAAACCTTCATCCAAACAAACCCTTAAACTTTATTAGCTGCATCTATGTATGCCTGGAATTCCTCTACCTTTGGATTCTCCAATCCCAGCTTAAACTTCTTGTTTACTCCACATACATCCATCTGCAACTTCTGTGCCTTTACATCCTTCAGGTCGCTGATGAGGTAATAGCCAGCCTTGTTGAAGAGAGGTATCCATTCCTTTGCAACACCTATTGCCGTCCATTCCTCTTCGCTTGCCTTTGGCTGCTTTGGTTCCGGTTTCATCTGTGGGAAGAAGAGCACCTCCTGTATGAAAGCATTTCCAGTCATAAGCATCACAAGTCGGTCGATACCGATGCCGATACCCGATGTAGGAGGCATACCATACTGCAGGGCACGCAAGAAGTCGTGGTCTATTATCATTGCCTCATCATCGCCCTTGTCGGCAAGCTTCATCTGGTCTATGAAACGCTCTTCCTGATCTATTGGGTCGTTGAGTTCTGAATAAGCATTTGCCAACTCCTTACCATTTACCATCAGCTCGAAGCGTTCTGTCAAGCCAGCCTTAGAGCGGTGCATCTTCGTCAGAGGCGACATCTCTACAGGATAGTCGGTAATGAATGTAGGTTGTATGAAGGTACCTTCGCAGGTCTCGCCGAATATCTCGTCTATCAGCTTGCCCCTACCCATTGTCTCGTCAACCTCTATCTCCAGTTTCTTCGCTACCTCACGCATTTCCTCCTCAGACATTTCAGAGAGGTCGTAGCCAGTCTTTTCCTTTATGGCATCCAGGATAGGCAGACGACGGAAAGGAGCCTTGAAAGAAATCACCTTGCCATCAATCTCTGTCTCTGGCTTGCCATTTACGGCAATACATATTTCCTCAAGCAGCTTTTCCGTAAATGACATCATCCAGTTATAGTCCTTGTATGACACATACAGTTCCATACAGGTAAACTCCGGATTATGGTTTTTGTCCATACCTTCATTACGGAAGTTCTTGCCTATCTCATAGACACCCTCGAAGCCACCTACTATGAGGCGTTTCAGATACAGCTCTGTCGCTATGCGCATATACATAGGAATGTTCAGCGCATTAAAGTGGGTTATGAATGGTCTTGCAGAAGCACCTCCGGCAATAGACTGCAAGGTCGGTGTCTCCACTTCTGTATATCCAGCCTCGTCGAGCACCTTTCTCAAAGTCCTCAATACTGTCGCACGTTTCAAGAAGGTGTCCTTTACGCCTTCATTAACCACCAAGTCAACATAACGCTGACGATAGCGCAATTCCGGGTCGTCGAACTTATCGTATGCCACACCATCCTTATACTTTACTATAGGCAATGGTTTGAGCGACTTTGCCAAGACGGTCATCTCTTTTGCATGAACGGAGATTTCTCCCATCTGGGTGCGGAACACAAATCCCTTGATGCCGATAAAGTCACCGATATCCAACAGCTTTTTGAACACCTTGTTATACAGTTCCTTATCCTCGCCTGGGCAGAGGTCGTCACGTGTGATATATACCTGTATGCGTCCCTTTGAGTCTTGCAGCTCTATGAAAGCCGCCTTTCCCATGATGCGTTGTGACATCATACGACCTGCGATACATACATCACGCTGAGGAGCGTCATCCTTAAACTCTTTTATGATATCTGTCGAAAAAGCATCTGTTGGATACTCGGCAGCAGGATATGGGTCAATACCCATGTTTCTCAACTCCTGAAGGCTTTCCCTACGCCCTATTTCCTGTTCTGAAAGTTCTAATATATTCATTACCTTATTATTTAATTTGTGTGCAAAGGTACGAAAAATAAGCGAAAACCAAAACGAAAACGAAAACTTTTCTTGCTCAAAAGAGCTTTTGTGTGCAGAAAAGTGAAGATTTTTTGAAGATTCTTTGGTAGTTATCTGAAATTTGCATACTTTTGTCCCGCTAAACGCAAATTTTTTATCACATAATCAAAACTGTTTAACAAAGAACATGAAAGAAGTAACGACAATGTTATGCCGAGCGGTTATAAGGCGAAGTTAACACTTTGACTTGTAATTCAACGGGTGCATTGCGTCTTGTCGCTACCGATGCGTTCTTTGAGGCTCCGCCTCGAAAAACAAGAGCGCCTCAGCAATTCAAGCGAGCTTGATTGCATTCGGCTTTTGCGTTCTTTGACCTATTGATACAGTTTTGTCCGATTATGTGATAGAGAAATCCCTAAAGGAAGACTCTATAATATACTCTTAGGCACTTGCATAATTGCAGTTGCCTAAATACTCTCGTGCCCCCCCTATTCCAACCGGTCAGGGGGAACTTCCTTTTACACTTCCACTTTTACTTACATTTATTAAAATTATGGAAAACATTTTTGACATTACTACTACAGACATTTGTTTATATAATGCGTTTTGCAAACAGAACAGAAGAACCTTCTGGACGTTTTTACACCACCTTGCGCAGCAAGAAGATATCTATTCCACCCACCTTACTGACTTCGGACCCTATAAAGATAAAGATTCTGACCCAGTTGACTATTACGTCTTTTCCTATGGTAAAGAGATAGTCCTCCTGTTTCTGGAGAAATACACTCTTAAACAGGAAAAAATCGACAAGGCAAAAGGTACATTTTGGAGTTCACGTGTTGATGACTTGGTACCGATTATCGATGCTACCCGCTTCGTCAAAAGAAGAGTCGATGTCGTTGCTCCGGGAACAAAGGTACAAAGCATCATGCTGTCCGATCGCGAATGCTTTGCCGACCTGATGGAATGTATGGAAGACATCGAGTTTCCCTTCCATATCATCGACAACCTCCGCACCCTCAGCAAGAGGTCCATTGAGGTGAATGAACAATATGGCGAAAAGGGCAAAAGCCTAATGGATGCCGTAATCCATTGTGACAGCATCCTCCCCGAAGAAGACGATATCACAGTCAAAAAATGCATTGAAGAAGGCGATGATGATGAGGAAGAGGAGGAGAAAGAAGAAGAAGCTCAAGATGATAAGGAAGACAACTTCGACAATGAACTTGATGAATTTATCAAGAGGATGGATGAATGTTCCCCATATTGCAGTCCCACTTCTTCAGAGGAAAATAATGATGACAATGATGAAAAGGAGGAGAATGAAGATGATGATGATTACGACTTCGACCAAGCCCTCCAAGATTTCCTCGAACGCTCTGCGGAAGAGGATAGGAAAGAGAGACAAAGCCCCTTCTCCACCTCCCATAGTGATATTGAGATGAATGAAAACACTCATGTGAATGTGGAGATACTGCGTCTCAATCAGGAACCACAGCTTGCACTTCTGAAACTCGTGGGATGTGACGAGATAAAACGTCGCATGGACGAATTACTGTCGCTTGGCATCTATAACAATCTCATGCGTAAGCACTTCCCTGACAGCAAGCAGCACGACATCTCTCTGCATAGCATCTTCTACGGTCGCCCAGGAACCGGTAAGACGACAGTCTGCAAGATTTACGGTGCCCTACTCCATCAAGCCGGCGTCCTTTCCTCCGGCCATGTCGTAGTATGCGACCGTGGCACCTTTATCGGTCCCCTCTGGGGTGATGAAGAGCGCGCCCTGCGAAAAGTGCTTGAGATAGCAAAAGGTGGAGTGCTGATGATTGACGAGGCATACCTGCTGGGCGGAAAAAGCGACCGCGACCCGGGAAGGCTCGTCATACAACTGCTGATGAACATCCTTGCAGACGAGAGTCAACGTGATCTTGCTGTCGTACTGTGCGGATACAAGGAACCCATGAAGCAGCTTCTCGCTGTCAATCCGGGACTCGACTCACGATTTCCTAATAAGTTTGAGTTCCCTGACTTCAGTGTCGAAGACCTTCTTAGGATTACCCTGCGTCGCATCGACGAGTACAATTATGAGTTCACCGACCAGGCGTGGGAAAAATACTGCGACATACTGAAAAAGGCCTACCAGCAGCGCGACCCCGACACATGGGGCAATGCCCGCTTTGTAGCCAATCAGTTAGACAGGATATACATACAGCACGCCGCCCGCTGCGTACACCATATCCCTAAAGACATCTCACAGATGCGAACCATCACAGCAGACGACATTCAACCCATCGAAGTTCCCAAACCCCGCATGAGGATAGGATTTTGATAATGCATGGAATATAGAAATTATTTTTTCGACCTTGATATTATGCGAAAACGAAGTATATATTGTGTGTGCCACTGCACACCGACAGATGGCATTACCCATCTTGAAGCACGCATGCTTCACGATATGATAAATCGACAGATACACGCATTGTTCAGCCTGAAGGACTGCCGTTGGAAGTATAAACGCGGTTTGTATATGGGCGACCTCTGTGCCTCTTCCGGACATCCTTGGTGGGCAATGAAGGTATGGTGCCTCACGATGGCACTGATAATAGAAAAAGACTATGACGACTGGATATATGAATGGATAAATCCAGAGTATGTCAGCATCAGAGGGGTACTGTCCGAGGAGGAAAGCATCATCCTTGGGCGTCGTATCGACGATTTGTGGCGAAAACTCGGACATCCGGAGAAAGCTTACATGGAAGAAGTAGCACGAGGCAGATATGACGATTTCTGGTACGAAAAGTATGACTACGACCGCAACTGCTTCGAAGAATCTGGGGCTGAAGAACAAGAGTATGAAGAGAGACTGAAGACAGAAGCTCTGTTCCACGAGGGACAGAGCTTTTGCTGTTAAATGTCTCAAGTCAGTTATCATTTAAACTTTATCCTTAAACTATTATTTTTTTTCTTTTTGGTTTTTATTAAATTATTTGTAACTTTGCCCACACAAAAATTTTCTTTTCTATTTTCAAAAAAGTTGAATAAGTTATTATAAATTCCAAGCAAAGTAAGACCATTATGAAAAAGAAACTCTGGATGCTTGCCGCCATTCTTACTATCTGTGGCTGCAGCACCTTTGCGTCATGTTCAACGGATGACAATACGTTGACAAGTAAGCCTACCATGCAGCGGATTACCCATCGCGGCACCCTGCTGGTAGGCACTACTGGCGACTATCGTCCCCTATCCTTCTGCGAACCACAGACAGGAGAGTATTGGGGCTTTGACATAGAAGTAGCAAGAGAGATAGCAAAGGCTCTTGGTGTCGGAATAACTTTCGTCAAGACCTCATGGCCTACTCTCACGGCTGATGTGTTGGCAGAGCCGCAAACATTTGATTTCGCCATTGGCGGCATCACGATAACGGCAACCCGACGCGAAAGCATGCTGATGAGCGAAAGTTATCTTGCTAATGGCAAGACAATCCTATGCAGAGTCACAGACAGTAACCGTTACAAGTCACTCGCAGACATTGACAAGCCCGAAGTGCGCGTGATGGTCAATCCAGGCGGACTGAACGAAAAGTTTGCCATTGCCAACCTTCCGCATGCCACCATACTCGTTCATCCGAAGAATGAAGAAATCCCCACCCTCATAGCCGAAGGCAAGGCAGACGTCATGATAACCGAGATAACAGAAGCTCCCTATTATGTCCAAACCGACAATCGTTTGGCGGCACCATTATTACAAGAACCCTTCACACATGGCGAGATCGGGGTCCTGATGCAGAAAGGACAGGAAGACCTTCTGCAATTCGTCAATACCACCATTCAACGTATGAAAACAGACGGCACCCTCCGCCGACTTCATGAAAAATACTTCTATAGGTAAAATTCCCTCCCCCTCCGAACGAACAGTTTGAACAGTTTCTGAATAAAAATTACGGCTTCGCAAAATGTCGTCAATTGGTGCTGAAAATCGCCCCAATTGAAGGGCGGAATTAAGCCCGAGTCCAGATGACATTACTACGTTACAAGAACGGCACGGGGCTTTCGATGGTGACAGTTTCTTTGGTGACGGGATGTTCGAAGGTGAGTTTTGTGGCGTGCAGGTACATGCGGTCAGCTGGTTCGGAGCCATAGAGCGGGTCTCCCAAGATGGGCATTCCCAAACCGTCGGGATGAGCACAATGTACTCGCAGCTGATGGGTGCGACCTGTCTGAGGATAGAGCTTCACGACATTCGGAGAGAGAAATTCATAATAGGTTATTGCCTCCTTGCCGCCATCATAATCTACTATCTGCATGGGACGATTGTAGAAGTCGGGGGACAAAGGCAAGGCGATAGTCCCTTTAGGGAGAGAAGAGGGAAAAGTGAAGACTGAAGAGTTTTGACCTCCGACTTTTAACTTTGCCGAAAGAACTGCAATGTATTCCTTTCTGACGTTCTCGTGGAGGGCAAACTGACGTTGCATTGCTTTATAGACCTCCGGGGTCTTGGCAGCGAGGAGGATACCACTGGTGTCCATATCGAGGCGATGGACCATTTTCAGG
>DJWZ01000007.1:0-158 GCA_002449535.1 Prevotellaceae bacterium UBA7017
CAGGTCGTGGTACTGTTGCTACAGGTCGTATCGAAACAGGTCGTATCCACGTTGGTGACGAAGTTGAACTCCTCGGTCTCGGTGAGGACAAGAAGTCAACAGTAACAGGTGTTGAGATGTTCCGTAAGATCCTTGATGAGGGTCAGGCTGGTGATAAC
>DJWZ01000007.1:211-9239 GCA_002449535.1 Prevotellaceae bacterium UBA7017
GGCTGGTGATAACGTTGGTCTGCTTCTCCGTGGTATCGACAAGAACGAAATCAAGCGTGGTATGGTACTTTGCCATCCAGGACAGATCAAGCCATTCAAGAAGTTCAAGGCTTCTATCTACGTTCTGAAGAAGGAAGAGGGTGGCCGTCACACTCCATTCGGAAACAAATATCGTCCACAGTTCTATCTCCGCACAATGGACTGCACAGGTGAGATCACTCTCCCAGCAGGTGTTGAGATGGTAATGCCTGGTGATAACGTAGAGATTACTGTAGAACTCATCTACGCTGTAGCTCTGAACGCTGGTCTGCGTTTCGCTATCCGTGAGGGTGGTCGTACCGTAGGTTCTGGTCAGATTACAGAAGTATTCGAGGATTAATCCAAGAACGTCTAAACAGACAAATATAAAAAAGTTCCTGTATGCTTCGCATGACTGCAGGAACTTTATCTACGGGAGTCTTTCAATGGTAGGAAAGCGGTCTCCAAAACCGTCAATGAGGGTTCGATTCCTTCCTCCCGTGCTAATAAAATAAAAGTCATGAATAAGATAGTTAACTACTGCAAGGCTTGCTATGAGGAGCTTGCGCATAAAACTACTTGGCCAACACGTCAGCAGTTGACACACTCTGCAATGGTGGTGTTGTCTGCTTCGTTGGTTATTGCTTTGGTAGTTTTTGGCATGGATTCTATTTTCCGTTCTTTGATGAGTGCCATATATCCTAATTGATAATTAAAGAAGGGTATTCATAATGCAGGAACAAGGATTCAAATGGTATGCTATGCGCGCAGTAAGCGGCAAGGAAGCTAAACTCAAGGAGTATATTGAGAAAGAATGTGCTCACAATCCTGAGTTGGCGAAGCATGTAGCACAGGTACTGTTACCTATGGAAAAACATGCAGTGCTGAAAAACGGCAAGCGTGTCATAAAAGAAAAGACTTCGTTACCGGGTTATCTTTTTGTGGAGGCAGAAATGATTGGTGACACAGCTCACACATTGCGTTTTATGCCTAATTGTATGGGATTCCTTGGCGGTATGGATAGTCCAACACCTGTACGTCAGTCTGATATCAATCGTATGATTGGTGCTGCTGAAGAAACAGCACTGACTGAAGAAATGGATATACCATATATTGCTGGAGAAACAATAAAGGTAACAGATGGTCCTTTCAGCGGTTTCATCGGAACTATTGAGGCTGTAAACGAAGAGAAACGCACACTGAAGGTGGTTGTAAAAATCTTCGGTCGTGATACACCAATGGAACTGAATTTCATGCAGGTAGAAAAAGAAGGTTAAGAAGACGACTGAGGATCTTTAAATATAATGCTTCCAAAAGATCCCTTTCTATTAATAAATAATTAAAATAACAACAAGATGGCTAAAGAAGTTGCTGGACAACTTAAGTTACAGATTAGGGGCGGTGCTGCCAATCCTTCTCCTCCAGTAGGACCTGCTCTGGGTTCTAAGGGTATTAATATCATGGGCTTCTGTAAGGAGTTCAATGCTCGTACTCAGGACAAGGCTGGTAAGGTACTCCCTGTTGTTATTACTTATTACGCAGACAAATCTTTCGACTTCGTAATCAAAACTTCTCCAGCTGCTGTACAGTTGAAGGAGGCTGCCAAGATTAAGTCTGGTTCTGCATCTCCAAACCGTAAAAAGGTGGCAGAGATTACATGGGATCAGGTTAAGGCTATAGCAGAAGACAAGATGAAAGATCTTAACTGCTTTACCATTGAATCTGCTATGAAGCAGGTTGCTGGTACAGCACGTAGTCTGGGTATCACCATTAAGGGTGATTTCCCAGCTTAATGCGAAAAAAGTAATAATAGCTGTGACATAGTGTCCGCTGATTTATTTAACATTTCCGGGAGGCTAATTCGCAAAAGCGATAAATGCCGTTAGAACCGAAAAAACTTCAACAAAAATGAGTAAACTAACAAAAAATCAAAAAGCAGTTGCCGGCAAGGTAGAACAGGGAAAGATGTACACTATCAATGAGGCTGCCGCTCTTGTAAAGGAGATTACCACAACGAAGTTCGATGCCTCTATAGACGTTGATGTTCGTTTGGGCGTAGATCCTCGCAAGGCAAACCAAATGGTTCGTGGCGTTGTTTCTCTGCCTAATGGTACTGGTAAGGTAACACGTGTGCTTGCACTTGTTACTCCTGATCAGGAGGCTGCTGCTAAAGAGGCTGGTGCTGACTATGTTGGTCTTGACGAATTCATCGAGAAAATCAAAGGCGGTTGGACCGATGTTGATGTCATTATCACTATGCCTTCATGTATGGGTAAGATAGGTCCTATTGGACGTATCCTTGGTCCTCGTGGACTGATGCCAAACCCAAAAAGCGGTACCGTGACTATGGATGTTGCGAAAGCTGTTAAGGAGGTTAAGTCTGGTAAGATTGATTTCAAGGTTGACAAGACTGGCATTATTCACACTTCAATAGGTAAAGTATCTATGAGTGCTGAAGCTATTGCTGGAAATGCCAAAGAATTTATCTCTACCGTTAACAAGCTGAAGCCAGCTGCTGCGAAGGGTACATACATCAAGAGTATCTTTATTTCAAGCACAATGAGTAAGGGTATCAAGATTGATCCTAAATCAGCCGATTAAACTCTAAAAGTTTTTTACAACAATGAAGAAAGAAGTAAAAGATACTATTATCTCGCAGCTTGGTGATTTGCTGAAGGCTTATCCACATTTCTACATCGTAGATGTGACGGGTCTGAATGCACAGCAGACAAGCGATTTGCGTCGTAAGGCCTTCGGTCAGAATATCAAGACCGTTGTGGTTAAGAACAAGCTTCTTATCAAGGCTTTTGATGCAGCTGAGAAAGATTACTCTGAACTCTATCCAACACTGAAGGGCAATACGGCTCTTATGTTCTGTGAGACAGCCAATGTTCCTGCAAAACTTTTGAAGGAATATAAGGATGTCAACCCAACACTGAAGGGTGCTTATGCAGAAGAGAGCATCTTCGTAGGTGCAGACAAACTTGCAGAACTTGCTGCATTAAAGAGCAAGAACGAACTCATTGCAGAAGTTGTTGCACTGCTGCAGTCTCCTGCAAAGAATGTCGTTTCTGGCTTGCAGTCAGGTGCTGGTACTATCCATGGGCTGCTTAAGACCCTCGGAGAGCGTCCAGAGTAACAAAATTATTAATTAACAACAAGTAAACAACAATTTAAAATTTTAATAATCATGGCAGATATTAAAGCTATCGCTGAGGAACTCGTTAACCTCACCGTTAAAGAAGTAAATGAACTCGCACAGGTCCTGAAGGACGAGTATGGAATTGAGCCTGCAGCTGCAGCTGTTGCTGTTGCAGCTGGTCCAGCAGCTGGTGGTGCTGCTGAGGCTGCTGCTGAAGAGAAGGATTCATTCGACGTAGTCCTCGCTGAAGTAGGTGCTAACAAGCTTGCAGTCGTTAAGGCAGTGAAGGAGGCTTGTGGTCTCGGTCTTAAGGACGCAAAGGATCTCGTTGACGGTGCTCCTGCTACCATCAAGGAGGGTATGCCTAAGGCAGAGGCTGAGAACCTCAAGAAGGCTATCGAAGAGGCTGGTGCTAAGGTAGAGTTGAAGTAATCAACACCTCTGGCGGGTCCGTGAAAAACGGACTGATACAAGAAGAATTACTAAAGGTTGGAGTCTATCAAGTAGATGGATTCTAACCTTTTCATATTTTTACATAGACAAAACAAATGACATCTAAGAAGGCAGAAAACAGAATTAATTTTGCGCGCGTTAAGAACCCGATGCCTTATCCGGATTTCCTTGACGTGCAGCTAAAATCCTTCCGCGAATTCTTGCAATTGGACACTCCTCCTGAAGAGCGTAGGAAAGATGGTCTGTATAAGGTGTTCGCTGAGAACTTCCCTATCACAGATACTCGTAATAATTATGTACTCGAGTTCCTCGACTACTTTATCGACCCACCACGCTATACCATTGAGGAGTGTTTAGAGTGTGGACTGACATATAGTGTGCCCCTGAAGGCAAAGATGAAGTTGTATTGTAACGATGAGGAACATACAGAATTTGAGACAATTATCTCAGATGTATTCCTCGGTACAATACCTTACATGACCAATAATGGTACATTCATCATAAACGGTGCTGAGCGTGTTGTAGTATCACAGCTTCATCGTTCTCCTGGTGTATTCTTTGGTCAAGGTGTCCATGCAAACGGATCGGTGCTGTATTCTGCACGTATTATTCCTTTCAAAGGTTCATGGATAGAGTTTGCAACAGATATCAACAACGTAATGTATGCTTACATTGATCGTAAGAAAAAGTTACCTGTGACAACTCTGCTCCGTGCTATCGGCTATGAAAAGGATAAAGACATCCTGAATATTTTCGACCTTGCAGAAGAGGTTAAAGTAAGCAAAAAGACTCTCAAGGATCTCGTTGGTCGTAAGCTTGCTGCTCATATCATGAAGACATGGGCAGAGGACTTCGTTGATGAAGATACTGGTGAAGTTGTTTCTCTGGAGCGTAATGAGATTATTATGCCTCGTGAAACAGAAATAACAGAGGAGAATATTCAGGATATTCTTGACAGCGAGCAGTCAACTATCCTTGTGCATAAAGACGAGGATACAGCTGCAAAGTATGATATTATCTTCAATACTCTTGCAAAAGATACTGCTAACTCTGAGAAGGAGGCTGTCTATTATATCTACCGTCAACTGCGTAATGCAGATCCTGCAGATGAGGCAAGCGCACGCGAGGTAATACAGAATTTGTTCTTCTCGGATAAACGTTACGATTTAGGTGAGGTAGGACGTTATCGTATCAATAAGAAACTGAGTCTCAATACAAGTATGGATGTCCGCACTCTTACCAACGAGGACATCATTGAGATTATAAAGTATCTCATCAATCTTATCAACAGTAACGCTACCGTTGATGATATTGACCACCTTTCTAATCGTCGTGTACGTACTGTTGGTGAGCAATTGGCTAACCAATTCTCTATTGGCCTTAGCCGTATGAGCCGCACTATCCGCGAGCGTATGAACGTTCGTGACAATGAAGTGTTTACTCCTGCTGACCTTATTAATGCAAAGACAATATCAAGCGTCATCAACTCTTTCTTTGGTACCAACCCATTGAGTCAGTTCATGGACCAGACAAACCCTCTTGCTGAGGTGACACATAAGCGCCGTCTCTCTGCACTGGGTCCTGGTGGTCTGTCTCGTGAACGTGCTGGTTTTGAGGTGCGTGACGTACACTATACACACTATGGTCGTCTCTGTCCTATTGAGTCTCCTGAAGGACCAAACATCGGTCTTATCTCGTCTCTTTGTATGTATGCACAGATTAATGACCTTGGCTTCATCGAAACCCCATATCGTAAGGTTAAGGATAGCGTAGTAGATTTGAATAACGACCACGTTGTGTACCTTACTGCAGAGGAAGAAGAGAACCATATCATCGGTCAGGGTAATGCTCCGCTGAATGATGATGGTACATTCATCAGGGCAGTCGTTAAATGTCGTGAGAATGCTGACTTCCCTGTAGTTCCTCCTTCACAGGTGGATCACATGGACGTTTCTCCACAGCAGATAGCTTCTGTTTCTGCTGGTTTGATTCCTTTCCTGGAGCATGATGATGGTCACCGTGCTTTGATGGGATGTAACATGATGCGTCAGGCTGTGCCTCTGCTCCACAATGATGCTCCTATCGTAGGTACAGGCTTGGAGCGTCAGGTGTGTGAGGATTCACGTACTATGATTACGGCGGAAGGCGATGGTGTCATCGAATATGTTGATGCAACAACTATCCGCATCCTTTATGACCGTACAGAGGATGAGGAATTTGTAAGTTTCGAACCTGCCGTTAAAGAATATCGCATACCAAAGTTCCGTCGTACCAACCAGAATATGGTTATTGACCTGCGTCCTATATGTGAAAAAGGACAGCGTGTCAAGGCTGGTGACATATTGACGGAGGGATATGCAACCGAAAATGGTGAATTGGCATTGGGTCGTAACCTTTTGGTAGCATATATGCCTTGGAAGGGATATAACTATGAGGATGCTATCGTGCTTTCAGAGCGTATCGTACGTGATGATGTCCTGACATCTGTTCATGTTGATGAATACTCTCTTGATGTCCGCGAGACAAAGCGTGGTATGGAAGAATTGACAGCCGATATCCCTAATGTCTCTGAGGATGCTACAAAGGATCTTGATGAGAATGGTATCATCCGCATTGGTGCTCGCGTAGTGCCTGGCGATATCATGATTGGTAAGATTTCACCTAAGGGTGAGAGCGACCCTTCTCCGGAAGAGAAGTTGCTGCGTGCTATCTTTGGTGATAAGGCTGGTGATGTGAAAGATTCTTCTCTCAAGGCTAATCCTTCACTTTCCGGTGTTGTTATCGACAAGAAACTCTTCTCTCGTGCAGTGAAGACTCGCGAGTCAAAGAAGCAGGATAAGGTTATTCTTGCAAAGATTGATCAGGAATATCAGGCAAAGGCAGATGATCTGAAAGAGATACTCATTGAGAAGCTGATGAAGCTTACTAAGGGTAGGACATGTCAGGGTATCAAGGATTATACAAATGCTGAGGTGATAACCAAAGGCAGCAAGTTCACTCCTGCTATGCTCGCTAATCTTGAATATGATGGCGTGCAGTCAAATGAGTGGACAGGAGATAAACATACTGATACCTTGATTCAGAAACTCATAATGAATTATATAAGGAAGTACAAGCAGATGGATGCAGAGCTCAAGCGTCAGAAGTTTGCTGTAACCATTGGTGATGATTTGCCAAGCGGTGTACTTCAGATGGCGAAAGTTTATATTGCCAAGAAACGTAAGATTGGTGTTGGTGATAAACTCGCTGGTCGTCATGGTAACAAGGGTATCGTTTCTAAGGTGGTACGTCAGGAGGATATGCCATTCCTTGAGGATGGTCGTCCTGTAGATCTCGTACTCAACCCATTGGGTGTGCCTTCACGAATGAACCTCGGACAGATTTTCGAAGCAGTACTTGGTGCAGCAGGAAAGCGCTTGGGTGTTAAGTTCGCAACTCCTATCTTCGATGGTGCAAAACTTGACGATCTCAACGAATGGACAGACAAGGCTGGCTTGCCTCGCTATTGTTCTACGCACCTTTATGACGGTGAGACAGGTGAGATGTTCGACCAACCTGCTACAGTAGGTGTGACATACTTCCTAAAACTTGGACACATGGTTGAGGACAAGATGCACGCCCGTTCTATCGGTCCTTACTCTCTTATCACACAGCAGCCACTCGGTGGTAAGGCACAGTTTGGTGGACAGCGTTTCGGTGAGATGGAGGTATGGGCTATTGAGGCATTCGGTGCAAGTCATGTGCTTCAAGAGATACTGACGGTGAAATCGGACGATGTAACAGGACGTTCTAAGACCTATGAGGCTATTGTTAAGGGTGATAATATTCCTACACCAGGAATACCTGAGTCTCTCAATGTGCTGCTCCATGAACTCCGTGGTCTTGGACTCAGCGTAAAATTGGATTAATTCATTCATTTTCGTCAATCTGTAAATTCCCAAATATATGGCTTTTAAGAAAGAAAGTAAAATAAAAAATAACTTCACCAAGATTACTATTGGTCTTGCTTCTCCTGAAGAAATTCTTGAGAACTCTTTTGGTGAGGTTACCAAGCCTGAAACCATAAACTACCGCACATATAAGCCTGAACGTGATGGACTCTTTTGCGAGAGGATCTTTGGTCCTACAAAGGATTTTGAGTGTGCTTGCGGAAAGTATAAGCGCATACGTTATAAAGGTATTGTCTGTGATAGATGTGGTGTTGAGGTGACAGAGAAGAAAGTACGTCGTGAGCGTGCAGGACATATTGAACTCGTTGTTCCTGTTGCTCATATCTGGTATTTCCGTTCTCTGCCTAACAAGATTGGTTATCTTCTTGGTATTCCAACCAAGAAACTGGAGAGTGTTATCTATTATGAGAGATATGTTGTCATCCAGCCTGGTAAACTTGCTGGGACAAAGAATGAGAATGGTGAAGAACTGAATGGCTCACATCGTCTTGACTTCATAACGGAAGAAGAGTATATTGACATTGTTGACAATCGTCTTTCTTCTTCTAACTATTCTCTTGAAGATAGTGACCCAAAGAAGTTTGTTGCTAAGATGGGCGCTGAGGCTATATACGAACTCCTTGCAGAACTTGATTTGGATGCCCTCTCTTATGAGTTGCGTGATCAGGCAAGTAATGAAGGTTCGGTACAGCGTAAGACAGAAGCTCTGAAGCGTTTGCAGGTAGTAGAGGCTTTCCGTTCAAGTCGTGGTGAGGATGGAATGCAGAATCGTCCGGAATGGATGATTATGAAGATATTGCCTGTAACACCTCCAGAGTTGCGTCCTCTCGTACCATTGGATGGTGGACGTTTCGCTACTTCTGACCTCAATGACCTTTATCGTCGTGTTATCATACGTAACAATCGTCTGAAGAGATTGATGGAGATACATGCGCCAGAAGTTATCCTGCGTAATGAGAAGCGTATGCTTCAGGAGGCAGTTGACTCTCTCTTCGACAATTCACGTAAGAGCAGTGCTGTAAAGAGTGAGAGTAACCGTCCTTTGAAGTCTCTGTCAGATTCTCTGAAGGGTAAGGCTGGACGTTTCCGTCAGAACCTCCTCGGTAAGCGTGTTGACTATTCTGCACGTTCCGTTATTGTGGTAGGTCCAGAGTTGAATATGGGTGAGTGTGGTCTTCCAAAGCTTATGGCTGCAGAACTCTATAAGCCATTCATCATACGTAAACTCATTGAGCGTGGTATCGTAAAAACGGTGAAGAGTGCAAAGCGCATTGTTGACCGTCGTGAGCCAATCATATATGATATCCTTGAGAATGTAATGAAGGGACACCCAGTTCTTTTGAACCGTGCTCCAACACTTCACCGTCTCGGTATTCAGGCATTCCAACCAAAGCTTATCGAGGGTAAGGCTATTCAGTTGCATCCATTGGCTTGTACAGCGTTCAATGCCGACTTCGATGGTGAC
>DJWZ01000007.1:9293-14731 GCA_002449535.1 Prevotellaceae bacterium UBA7017
GATGGTGACCAGATGGCTGTCCATCTCCCATTGTCTAACGAGGCTATCCTTGAGGCACAGTTGCTGATGCTGCAGAGCCATAACATCCTCAATCCTGCAAATGGTGCTCCTATAACAGTACCTTCACAGGATATGGTACTTGGACTCTATTACATTACAAAGATGCGTCCTGGAGCAAAGGGTGAGGGACTTACATTCTATGGTCCTGAAGAGGCAATAATAGCATATAATGAAAAGCGTTGTGACCTCCATGCACCTGTTAAGGTGATGGTAAACGATATCGTAGATGGTCAAAGTGTACGCCACATGGTTGAGACATCTGTAGGACGTGTTATTGTAAACAATATCATTCCTGATGAGGTAGGTTATGTAAATACTATTATTTCTAAGAAGTCTTTACGTGACATTATCCAGAATGTTATCAACCTTGTAGGCTTTGCGCGTGCTTGTACATTCCTCGATGGTATCAAGAACCTCGGTTACCGTATGGCATACCTCGCAGGATTGTCCTTCAACCTTGATGATATCATCATTCCACCAGAGAAAGATGAGCTTATCAAGAAGGGTAATGAAGAGGTACAGCAGATTACCGATAACTATAATATGGGTTTCATTACTGATACCGAACGTTATAATCAGGTAATTGATACATGGACTCATGTCAACAATGATATTGGTAACATTCTTCTAAAAGAAATGACGGAAGCTGACCAGGGCTTCAATGCGGTGTTCATGATGTTGGACTCAGGTGCCCGTGGCTCAAAGGATCAGATTAAGCAGCTTTCTGGTATCCGTGGTTTGATGTCTAAGCCTCAGAAGGCTGGTGCAGATGACCGTCCAACAATTGAGAACCCTATTCTTTCAAACTTCAAGGAAGGTATGTCTGTGCTGGAGTACTTCATCGCTTCTCACGGTGCTCGTAAGGGTCTTGCTGATACTGCCATGAAGACAGCTGATGCTGGTTATCTGACACGTCGTCTTGTCGATGTTTCTCATGATGTTATTATCAATGAGGATGATTGCGGCACATTGCGTGGTCTTTCATGCTCTGCATTAAAGAATGGTGATGATGTAATATCTTCTTTATATGACCGTATCCTCGGTCGTGTTAGTGTACATGATATTATAAATCCACATACAAACAAGGTAATCTGTCCTGCTGGTGAAGAAATCAACGAGGCTCGTGCTAAGGAGATTGAGGATGCAGGTATCGAGACTGTAGAGATACGTTCTGTACTTACTTGTGAAAGCCGTCAGGGCGTTTGTAAGAAGTGTTACGGACGTAACCTTGCTACCCAGCGTATGGTACAGAAGGGTGAAGCTGTCGGTGTCATTGCTGCACAGGCAATCGGTGAGCCAGGTACACAGCTTACTCTACGTACATTCCACGCCGGTGGTATCGCTGGTAACGCAGCGGCAAATGCAACGGTTAAATGCAGGGCTGCAGAGGCAAAAGTTGAATTTGATGAGTTGCGCACCGTTCCTTTTGTAGATAAGAGCGAAGGTGGAAACACAGAATGTGAGATGGTTGTCAGCCGTTTGACAGAATGTCGTTTCGTAGATACAAATACTGGTATTGTCCTGTCTAATGTGCCTATTCCTTATGGATCTTCTCTCTTCTTTAAGAATGGCGATATAGTTAAGAAGGATGATGTAATAGCACGTTGGGACCCATTCAATGCTGTCATAGTATCAGAATTTGGCGGTAAGGTAAAAATCAACGATTTTGTCGAGGGTGTTACATATAAGGCAGAAACCGACGATTCTACCGGTATGACAGAGAAGATTATCATAGAATCAAGGGATCATTCTATGATTCCAACTGTCGAAATCCTTGATGAGGCTGGTCAGACTGTTGCTACATACAACCTCCCTGTAGATGGACACGTCGTTGTAGAAGATGGACAGGTAATCGCAACAGGTGAGACAGTTGTCAAGATTCCACGTACAGTCGGTCGTGCAGGCGATATCACTGGTGGTCTTCCACGTGTTACCGAGCTCTTCGAGGCACGTAACCCAAGTAACCCTGCTGTTGTATCAGAAATTGATGGTGAGGTAACAATGGGTCCATTGAAGCGTGGTAACCGTGAGATAACAATCACATCTAAGTCTGGCGAACAGCGTAAGTATCTTGTACCATTGTCAAAGCAGTTGCTCGTACAGGAGCATGATGCAGTACGTGCAGGTACTCCATTGTCTGCCGGTGTAATCACGCTGAATGATATTCTTCAGATTAGGGGTCTTACTGCCGTTCAGGAGTATATCGTTAACGAGGTTCAGGATGTATATCGTCTGCAGGGTGTAAAGATTAATGACAAGCACTTCGAAATCATCGTACGTCAGATGATGCGTAAGGTTCAGATCAATGATCCAGGTGACACCATCTTCCTTGAGAGCGATATCGTTGATAAGCTTGATTTCACCGAGGAGAATGACCGTATCTGGGGTAAGAAGGTCGTTGTTGATGCAGGCGATTCTGAGAACTTCCATAAGGGACAGATTGTCAGTGCTCGCAAGCTCCGCGATGAGAATGCCTTCCTCCAGCGTCATGACCTCAAGAGGGTTACTGTCCGTGATGCCGTTCCTGCTACTTCTACTCAGATACTGCAGGGTATCACACGTGCAGCCCTTCAGACAAAGAGCTTCATGTCAGCAGCATCATTCCAGGAGACCACCAAGGTGCTCAACGAAGCTGCTGTACGTCGCAAGGTTGACTACCTACAAGGAATGAAGGAGAACGTTATCTGCGGACACCTCATTCCTGCAGGAACAGGTCTGCGTGAGTTCGAAAGGATTATCGTCGGTTCACGTGAAGACATGGACCGTCGTAGCATGAGTCGCCAGAACGTTTTTGAATATCGTAATTAACGAACTGAAATTATAGTTTAGCGTTAATTTCGCTTTGTACCAATGCTGCTAATTCTTCATAGGAATTGGCAGCATTTGGTTTTATAATAGGCAGGTATTCTACCGAAATATGGTTTGGCATAGGCAGTATGCGTCCTCGTGGCATAGCCTTGAAGGCTCCCTGTATGCAAACCGGAAGAATAGGTACATTCAGTTCTTTGGAGAGGATGGCGAAGGTTTTTCTGAAAGGATTCATAGCTCCGTCATGTGTGCGTTTTCCTTCTGGGAAGATAACGATGCTCTTGCCTTGTTTCAATACTTCTGCCATCTTCAGGATGGAGTTCTTCAGGTTCTTGCGTTCCATGAGGATTATATTGTGTCGTCCTGCCAGATGTCTTCTTATAGCTCCTTGTACGTGTTCTTCTGTTGCATAGAAGTAGAAATCCTTTATCTGTTGTGCTGACAAGCCGCTTATTGCCAATGGACCGTCAATATAGCTTTGGTGGTTTGGAGCCATTATAACAGGTCCGTTTGTAGGGATATTTTCTATTCCGCGTATTGTCAGGCGGTTATTAAAGTGCAGATAAGCCTTGAATAGCTTTGCATATAGAATATGGGTAGGAGAGGTAATGGGGAGGACAAGGTTTTTTGATTCGCTGTTCATGATGTCATGCCAGTTAATGGATTCAACCTTTACTTCCTCATGTTTCGCAGTGTTCTTGCTCCTACATCTTTCTGCAATTGCCGCCATATCCTTAAATTCAGCCATTTCATCGGCATCTATAGTGATACCAAATCTCTGCTCCAAGAAGCTCTGCAGACTTACTTTGTCAAGGCTGTCAAAGGCTAAGTCTGTTTCTATGTGGCTGTCAGCCTTTATGGCAATTTGCTTTTCCTCAAAAATATATGTTGCTATTGCTTGTAGCTCGGGATTGTCGGCAAATGCCGGAGCCTCAATCTTTTCGGGGGCGATGCTCTCCTTATTATCAAGTATGTCCTTTAACTTGAATCTCTGCAGTTTCTCCAACTTGGTACGCGGCAAGTCCCCATGATAGATGAAGATATTCATAATCTTCTTGTAGTTCTCAACGCTCTTGTTGTAGGGTTGTATGACGTTTTCCTTTAAGAAATCCTCGGTTGCATCGGCACGTTGAGGTACTATTATAGCCCATAGGGCATCATTCTTTTCGGTGACGGCAGCCTCTTTTACATAGGTGTCATATTTCTCCAGTTGGAACTCTATTTCGTTAGGTTGGACATTCTTACCGTTTGAAAGAACTATTATCTCCTTCTTCCTTCCTGTTATGGTAACTCGTCCTTCTCCGTCAATTTGTGCCAAATCACCGGTATGTATGAATCCGTCGCTGTCTATTACGTCAGCAGTTTCCTGTGGACGGTTATAATAACCTAACATAAGGTTCTTCCCTCGTGCGCATAATTCACCGTCAACTATTTTTACCTCTACAGAGGGGAGAGGCTTTCCGCTACATCCTGGGATGTAGTCACCTGGGCGTGTAAAGGCGATGATAGGAGCTGTTTCTGTCATTCCGTATCCCTCCAAGACTTCCAAACCCAGTGTAGTGAGTCCGTTGCCTATCTCTGTATCGAGGGCGGCACCTCCTGAAACGCAATAGTCCAGGTGTCCTCCCATCTTTTTGTGGACGCTCTGGAATATGAATCGTGACAATGACCTGTTATTGATGGTGGCGCAGAGATTGAATAGTGCTCGTGTGACAAAGTTAGAGTCTATCTTCTTCTTTATTGCTCCATATAGTGTCTGCCAAAGTCGTGGTACACCTATCATGATTGCCACTTTGCCTTTGCATAGCATATCCATAATGTCAGGTCCCGAAAGGGTAGGGCAGAGGGCAATGCCTCCACCTCGTGTTATAGGTGCAATGACGCAGCCCATCAATGGCAATACATGATGCACGGGAAGTAACATCAATGTTCTGCGCTCGGTATTGTAAATAGGAACCTCGTCGGCAACACCGCTGATATTTGCCTCCAGATTGTCGTATGACAACATTACTCCTTTAGGCGACCCGGTAGTACCTGATGTATATATTATAAGACAAGGTGTGTTCTTGTCTCCTTCGAATACCATTTCGTGCACATCTTTAGATGGACTGTTGTTCCCCTCCCTCTTCAGGTTGAGCAGCTCCATCTTGTGTCCCACCTGTGCCATAGCTTCTTCTGCTATGCTGCATGTGTTCTCAGATACCCATATTCCACTTGGTTTGCAATCATTTATAATATATGCCAAATCATTGGCGGTACTGGATGCGTCCACAGGAACTGCGATAAGTCCTGCATGCCAGATACCAAAGAAGGCATATACCCACTCCTCTCTGTTTTCTGAAAAGAGAAGGACTCTCTTTGCATACTTGTCTTCTTGCTGGTTTGCAGAAGTGTTATTGCAGCAGTTTCGTATCTTTTCTGCGTATTCATCGATGCATTGCATCATTTCTGCATAACTCACCTCGTGCTCTGGTGTAATAATTGCCGCCTTGTGAAAATCCTTAATAGTCATGTTGGTAGAAATATATTTTTTGCAAAGTTACGATTAAGTGAGCAAAATACCAAGAAAA
>DJWZ01000007.1:14812-15096 GCA_002449535.1 Prevotellaceae bacterium UBA7017
AAAGAACAATCCTCATGAAAAAACATGAGGATTGCCTTTTTACTCTAGCCTAATTTTCTTGCCTATACCTTCGCAGGCACGATAGCAATAATAGACCGAATGTCTTGCATCTTCACAGACTCAGACGATTCTATTAAACAAAATGAATTATTTTTTTATTAACTTTTAATACAATAATTTACTAACTCGGGTGCAAAGTTACGATTTATAATTTATTTCGCCAATAGCATTTTTAGCGAAAAAAAGTGGATGTTTGTAAAGTTCTTCCAAAAAGTGTTCAAAAA
>DJWZ01000043.1 GCA_002449535.1 Prevotellaceae bacterium UBA7017
CGCTCTATGTCATGGGCATCAATATCCTGTAACACGCGATCTGTGAAATGAAGACCGGCAGTAGGTGCTGCAACGCTTCCCTTGATGCGGGCATAGACGGTTTGGTAGGTTATCTTGTCATTCGGCTCAGAGCGTCTGTTAAGATATGGTGGAATAGGCAACTCCCCTACCCTCTCCAAGAGTTCTGCAAACGAAAGGTCACCCTGCCATGTGAAACGGCAAATAGAATCATCAAGACGTTCTACCTGCAGATTTATATCATCAAGAGCAGTACCCAAATGTCCTTCCCCCTTACAAAGGTGCAAGGCGCCTCCCTTCCACTTCTTGCTGTTTCCAACGAGACATTTCCATTCGCATACGCCACGAGCCTGGAACATCTGTTCATAGTCACGAGGCAGATGGGGCTCCAACAGGAATACCTCGATGCGGGCTCCCGATTCTTTCTGGAAGAACAAACGAGCCTGAATGACTCTGGTATTATTATACACCATCAGCGCACCTTTGGGCAGGTACGCTGTAATATTACGAAATGTATCGTGGGAAATAGTGCCCTTATCATAGACAAGGAGTTTACTGGTATCCCGCTCGGCAAGCGGATACTTCGCTATACGACTATCTGGTAAATCGTAAGCAAAATCTTTTATATGTATATCTGTCACAGAAGAGATTCAGTTGATGTTGAAGACCTCACGCGGGACAATGTCTCCGGGGTCATTTCAAGATAACTTGCAACGAAGACCAAAGGAGCACGAAGCACCACCTGTGGCATTTCCTTACAAATGCGCTTATAGCGATCTGCTGCAGATTCGAAACGTACCATGTCAGCATGCGCCTGCTGCTCTATAAGAGCCTCCTCAAGTATCTTACGATAAAGAATTTGTATATTCTGATTATGGAGAGCTATCTCCTCCAATCTACGCTTTGGCAGTGCATATACAATACACGTCTCAAGGGCTTCGATAATCTCGTTGCTACCCTTGTCGCGAAACAGACTCTCAACACTCATAACTATGTCACCATCAATGCACAAGCGAGAGGTCATCTCCTTGTTGTTCTTAACATAATACTGACGTGTCAAGCCTTGATGGATATAGAAGATGTATTTACTAATCTCGCCATATTTCAGCAATTCTTCACCTTTTTTGAACTTCATCGGAATAATGATGCTCTCAAGGACATCTATCTCACCATGTGTCATGGTGCTGAAACGACGTGCCAACTCACGTGCGATGTCTCTAATAGTTACGTTGATGGATCTGAAATTTTCTCTCATTTTTTAAGGTAAGGTTAGGTTTATTACTACTTAATCAAGTTTCAATACTGCCAAGAAAGCCTTTTGAGGTACTTCTACGTTACCGATTTGCTTCATACGCTTTTTTCCTTTCTTCTGTTTCTCAAGGAGTTTGCGTTTTCGGCTTACATCACCTCCATAACATTTCGCTGTGACATCTTTTCTTACACATTTTATGGTTTCTCGGGCAATTATCTTTGAACCTATTGCTGCCTGTATGGCAATATCGAACTGCTGACGTGGTATCAGTTCTTTCAGCTTCTCACACATCCGTCTGCCAAATGTTACGGCATTGTCGTTATGGGTAAGCGTAGAAAGGGCATCAACTGGTTCACCATTAAGCAGTATATCCAATTTTGCAAGTTTTGAAGGACGATATGAATCAATATGATAATCGAATGATGCATACCCCTTGGATATACTCTTCAGCTTGTCATAGAAATCAATGACTATTTCTCCCAAAGGAATGTAGAAATGCAGTTCCACGCGATTTCCAGACACATACTCCTGCTTTATCAGCTCCCCACGTTTGTCAAGACAAAGTTTCATGATACCTCCGATATAGTTGGCATCTGTAATTATTGTCGCCTTGATATATGGTTCGTCAATGTGATCTATCATTGTTGCATCTGGCAATCCGGAAGGATTATGTACCTCTTTCGATTCGCCCTGCTTGTCATATACCATATACGATACATTCGGAACGGTAGTAATGACATCCATATTGAATTCGCGGTCAAGACGTTCCTGGATAATCTCCATATGAAGCAGTCCCAAGAAACCGCAACGGAAGCCGAATCCCAGTGCCACAGACGACTCTGGCTGGAAAGAAAGAGAAGCATCATTCAGCTGTAGTTTTTCCAACGATGCACGTAGATTTTCATAATCTGCAGGATCTATTGGATAAACACCTGCAAAGACCATCGGCTTTACTTCTTGGAAGCCCTCAATAGCCTTCTGGCAAGGATTTGCAACATGAGTAATGGTATCACCTACCTTTACTTCTTTTGCATCCTTTATTCCGGAAATGATATATCCAACCTCACCAGTACCAAGTTCCTGACGTGGCACCATATCCATCTTCAGCACTCCTACTTCATCGGCATCATATTCCATGCCTGTGCTGTAGAACTTTACCTTGTCGCCTTTTCGGATTACACCATTCTGAATCTTAAAATATGCTATGATACCCCTGAAACTATTGAAAACGCTATCGAATATCAATGCCTGCAGAGGCTGCGTTGGGTCACCATGAGGAGCCGGAACGCGTTCTACGACAGCTTTCAGGATTTCCTCTACGCCCTCTCCAGTTTTGCCAGAGGCACGTATAATCTCCTCGCGCTTGCATCCCAAAAGTTCTATTATCTCATCCTCTACCTCATCAGGCATAGCCGCAGGCATATCAATTTTGTTGATAACAGGGATAATCTCCAAATCATGGTCTATTGCCATATAGAGATTAGAAATTGTCTGCGCCTGAACACCTTGGGTAGCATCAACAACAAGTATGGCACCTTCACAAGCCGCAATACTACGTGACACCTCATAAGAGAAATCCACGTGTCCCGGAGTGTCGATAAGGTTCAGCATGTAACCTTCGTATTGCATCTGGATAGCATGAGACTTAATGGTTATTCCACGCTCCTGCTCCAAATCCATATCGTCAAGCATCTGACCTTGGGTAACTTCTATAGTCTTAGTGTACTCCAGAAGACGATCCGCCAAAGTACTTTTCCCATGATCGATATGGGCTATAATACAGAAATTACGTATTTTCTCCATGCAATACCAATTTAGAGTGCAAAAATAAAAAAAAAAATCAAAACTACCAAATAATTAGCAAAAAACTCGCAACATTTACTTCATATTTTGCCATCAACAAGTATTATAAAGTATCCTGAACAAACAAAAATTGCCGTCTTCCCCGATAAGAAAACGACAATTCTTGCTATTATTAAATTTTCAGTTTAATTGTTTACCGACCCTCCTACAATATCAAGCAATTCGCTTGTAATAGCCTGCTGACGACCCTTGTTATACTGTAGATTCAACATACGCAACAACTCATCAGCATTATCGGTAGCTGTCTGCATGGCAACCATACGTGCTGCATGTTCCGAGGCATTGCTATCCAGCAATGCTGTATATATCATAAGATTTACATACCTCGGTATGAGCGTATAAAGTATAGTTTCCATATCCGGCTCCACAATGAAGTTGTCATTGAGCTGCATAGCCTTGGAATTAGACGATGTACCATGCAAAGCATGATGTCCACCTTGCTTTTCCAAGTATTCTTGTGCGTTTTCTGTGACATACTGACTCTTGAGGTCTCGAGTGTGGTCATAATTCATCGCCTCCTCGATATCGATAGGATACAAACGTTTTACGGTAAGTATCTGCGAACCAGCACTCTTGAAGTGGTGATAGACCAATTCTACACGATCTATTTCACCTGATACATATTTCTGTGCCAATTCTTCTCCTATACGGGTACATTCCCCTGCATTTGGCTTATCTGCCAACGCATTGAAGTTGCCACATACCTTGTATCCCAACTTCGATGTTTTCTCATAGACTTTTCTGCCGATAGGATAGACCTCTACCTCGACACCCTGCTTGCGATACTCTTCAACGAGAAGAGTCATACG
>DJWZ01000103.1 GCA_002449535.1 Prevotellaceae bacterium UBA7017
GGACGTGGAGGGCATCCTGGTATATAGACATCTACTGGCAGGAATTCGTCTATGCCCTTTACTACATGGTAGCTCTTCTTGAACGGACCGCCGCTTATGGCACAGCCGCCAACGGCAATGACATATTTCGGCGTTGCCATCTCGTCATACAGACGCTTGAGCACTGGAGCCATCTTGTGGGTAATGGTGCCGGCACACATTATCAGGTCTGCCTGACGTGGACTGTTTCGTGTAACCTCAAAGCCAAAACGTGCAAAGTCATAGCGTGCACATCCGCATGCCATGAATTCAATACCGCAGCATGATGTGGCAAAGGTCAGTGACCATAGTGAGTTGCTGCGTCCCCAGTTGATGAGTGAGTCGAGATTGCCGACAATAAGGTTTACTCCGTTTTCGTTTAATTCGTTGATGATTTTCTCCAACGTCTCGTTGTCCTTCCATTCGTTATATGGAATGTTCTTGATACTCGGCTTTCTTATTTCCATTCCAAAGCTCCTTTCCGCCATGCGTATGCAAGGCCAAATACTAACACAAGCATGAAGAAGCCGATAGAAGCTAACGCCATCACGCCAAATTTGTTAACAACAACTGCCCAAGGGTACAGGAATACGGTCTCAACGTCGAACATCAGGAAGAGTAGGGCAAAGAGGTAATAGCCTACGTGCATCGTCAACCACGATGTACCACGGGTAGGAATACCACACTCGAATGGCTCACCCTTTACTGGTGCATACGTACGAGGACCAAGAAGCTTGGCCATGATGTATGCCGCAACAACCAGGAAAACAGCTGTTATGATTACGGTAATAAACAGTGTGAAATACATACTTATTTTTAAAAATGTTTAAATTTGCGTGCAAAGGTAATAAAAAACCTTGGAATAACAAAAAAAACTATTTAAAATAATTATTGTGGCACACAATTTGCTCTATTAGTTGACGAAAATAAATTCACTTTTTATATTTTTGCACGCATTATGAGTAGATATGAAGTTCCGGTTTTACTTTTGACGGGTTATCTGGGAAGTGGCAAGACGACACTTCTCAATCGTATTCTTAATAACGAAAAAGGTATAAAATTTGCCGTTATCGTCAATGATATCGGTGAGGTAAATATTGATGCCGACCTTATAGAGAAAGGCGGCGTGGTGGATAAGCAGGACGACTCCCTTGTCGCTTTGCAGAATGGGTGTATCTGCTGTACCCTGAAGATGGATCTCGTCCAGCAGCTCAACGATATTGTCAAGCTCCAGAAGTTCGACTATATCGTCATAGAAGCCAGCGGAATATGCGAGCCGGCACCTATAGCACAGACCATATATTCTATCCCAAGCATGGGCGACCAGTTCTGCCAAGGTGGCATACCGCGTCTCGATTGTATCGTGACAGTCGTAGATGCTCTGCGCATGAAGGATGAGTTTGGATGCGGCAAGTCCCTGCTCGGTGCACAGCGTGACGAGGAGGATATAGAGAACCTTGTAATCCAGCAGATAGAGTTCTGTAATATCATCCTTCTTAACAAGGCTTCGGAGGTTACCCCTGACGAGTTGAAGCGTGTCACAGAGATAGTCCGCGCCATCCAGCCAAAGGCAGAGATAATTCCTTGTGACTATGGTGATGTCGATTTCGATAAGATTCTCGGCACGGGGATGTTCGATTTTGATTCCGTCGCAACTTCTGCGGCATGGATTTCTGAGATAGAGAAGCATGACCCTCATGCAGAGGAAGACGATGACCATGACGATGACCATGACGATGACGAACACGAGCATCACCATCACGAGCACGAGCATCATCACCACCATGAGCATGACGAAGATGAGCACGATGAACATTGTGAGTCGCATCATGGCGGCGAGTGTACTTGCGGACACCATCACCATCATCATAACGAAGAGACTGGCGAGGCAGAGGAGTATGGCATCGGTACTTACGTCTATTATGCCCGCAAGCCGTTTGATATTGTGCAGTTCGACGATTTCGTAGCTCGCAAATGGCATAAGAATATCATCCGTGCCAAGGGCTTGTGCTGGTTTGCCGACCAGCCACATCTTTGCTATATCTTCGAGCAGGCTGGTCGTCAGGTAAAGCTTGAGAATGCCGGACAGTGGTATGCCACGATGCCAGAGGATGAGCTGAAGCAGTTCCGTATCGACAATCCTGGCGTAAACCGCGACTGGGATGACAAATACGGTGACCGTATGCAGAAACTCGTGTTTATCGGTCAGAAACTCGACAAGGCAGCCATTAAGAAAGAACTTGACAGCTGCTTGGTTGATTTTATTGAAAATTGATAATTGAAAATTAAACGAAGTGAAAAACGCTGTCACTTCTATCTTTGTTGCCCTGGTAATACTGGCAGTTGTCCTGCTTGGTGGCAGCTTCTATATGTTGCAGTATTCGTTGGGCTCCAATCCTGACAGACTGAATATCGACAGGGCTTACAAGGAACTATTTGCAGACTATCCTGAAACCGTTGAGTGGATGGATAGCCTGCATCGTATTCAAGCCTTGCACGACACAGTCCTTACCATGCCACAGGGCTATCGGTGCCATGCCTACTATATCATGACGGGCAGCAATTGTACCGCCCTCGTCATTCATGGTTGGCGGGACGTGCCAATCAAATACTTTTATCTTGCACGCATTTATGAACGCGAGTTCGGCTACAATGTCATAATCCCCGACGTCTATGGTCACGGACAGAGCGATGGCGACATGGTACGGATGGGATGGCTTGACAGGCTCGACATGCTTCGTTGGACGGAGGCGTTCAAGACGGACACGATGGTGGTGCATGGCGTCTCTATGGGCGGTGCGACGACAATGATGCTTTCCGGCGAGAAAATGCCTTCCGGCATCAGGGATGTCCGTTTCATAGACGATTGCGGATATACCAGCGTATGGGACGAGTTTGCCGGCGAATTGAAAAAACAGTTCGGGCTGCCCGAATTTCCTCTGATGTATTCCACAAGTCTTCTGTGCCGCCTGATGTGCGGCTGGAGTTTTGAAGAGGCATCGTCATTAGAGCAAGTAAAGAAATGTCGTTATCCGATGCTTTTCATACATGGTGACAGCGACACCTTCGTACCAACCGAAATGGTCTATCGTCTTTTTTCGGCAAAGAGTGGCACGAAGGAACTATGGATAACAAAGAATACCGACCACGCCCACTCTTATAAAAATCACAGAGAGGAGTATATCCATCGCCTGAAGAAATTTCTAAGACCCTAAGCCCTTATTAGTCTTATTCAAGTTTCGTAAGTTTCACAATACTCAACTTTTCAGAGGTGAGAGGTAAGAAGTGAGAGGTGAGAGATTACTTTTGCTGCTACTGTTTCTGCAGCTTTTTAAGCCAACACGACATATCTCTTACCTCTTACCTCTTAATTCTTAATTCTTACCTCTTAATTCTTAATTCTTAACTTCCCTTCGCTTACCTCTAAAGACTGAGCAAGAAATACTTGCGAAAGTTGAGTTAGCCTTATTAGCCCCATAGGCATTATTCCCCCTCCCCCTGGGGAGGGCTGGGGTGGGGCTTCGGGGGCATTCCTCCAGTGCACTGGAAAACTTTTTTCAGTACACTGGAAAAATTCCTACTCTGCACTCCCGTAAAAAATGGTCTGTGTTCTCCTAAAAGATACACAGACCATTACTCTTACCTATCACCTTTCAACTCTCAACTCTCAACTCTCAACTCTCACCTATCACCTCCAACAGACTCAGGGTGCATTGAATTCTATTTCTATGATGCTGAGCTTGTTGCTCTTCGATGGTGCAGTGCTGACATTCTTCTTTGCTGCCAATTCTGTCATGTCACCGAAGGCTTCTTTCACGGTTGCCGGCCCCAGCATCCGTATCATGTAGGTGTCGGTCATGACAGGCTTTTCTATATTCAGATATACGTTTCCGAGACATTTTGGGGTGTATCCTCGCCATATCACTGTGCCGTCAGCAGTAGAAACCTCCAAGGGATAGCTGTTGCTGCGGAAGTTTTGCAGGCAGACAGAAATCTGGCTTATGGCAGCAGGACGCTCCAACTGGAACTTCGCCCATGCGTTTTCCAACAGTCCGTCGCTCTGCCAGAGGGTCTTCTCGTTATCGTCATACATCTTGTAAGTGTCCCCTACGGTACTGCCGGCAGTGACACTCTTTATTGCCACACCATTCAGGGCTTGTGTGTAGGAAGGCGTAAGAGGCGTTTCGCCGCGACTGAGACAGACAGGCAGTTCTTCCTGCCAAGCCGCTTCTGTAACATTCCCTTTGTCATCTACGTAAAAGCCGTCCTTCGTAGGCGTCTTTGTTGTGGCAATAATAAGTTGTGCTGGCTTGAAGCCTTTGGCATTTGCCGTCAGAATGATAGTGCCGGCATTGGTAGTGCTGCGTATCATTACACGGCATACGCCAGCCTCTACGGGCAGTTCCCTGTTCAGGACCCTGTTGTCAATAGAGTCTGCACCGTCACCGCTCAGACCGCCGAGCCATTCTCCGTTGCCGTTCAGCGAGAAGGTTATCATGTCGTTTGCCAACGGGCATCTCCTGCCTTGCTTATCTACTACCTCTATCTCTGCAATGCGGATGTCAGCACCATCGGCACGGAAAGTCTCAGGAGCATCTATCCACCTCATCCTTATGGCATCGGCATCTCCTGCCGTTTCCAGATGATAGCGGCTTACCTCCTTGCCACCCTTATAGCTGACAGCCTCTAACTTGCCAGGTTGGTATGGTATATTCTCAAAGGTAAACAGAAACGTGTTGCTGCGTTTTCCCCTTCCTAAAGACTTGCCGTTGAGCAGCAGTTCCACCTCATCGCCTGTAGAAACGACATAGACAGGCTTTATGACATCCTTTGCGTAGTTCCAGTGTCCTATGATGTAGGTGTGCTCCTTCTCTGTATCGACCCATCCGTCCCACATTGCCTGATGTGTGAAATATGAGTCTTTTGGTATGCGCATGGCATCGACATCGCCGCTGGTGCGATAGTTCTTCTCACCTCTGTAGTGGGTGTTGGAGTCAGAGAATATAATCTTTGCACCACCGGAGTTGACGCGCTTTCCCTGTCCGGGGCGTGCCAGCCAGTATTCGTTCCAGCGCACTACATTCTCCACAGCAAAGCCGTCCTGATTGTGGTTATAGCTTACGGCACGTGCTCCACGGAACAGCGGTCCGTCGCCTTCCTTGTGGTAAGGGTAGCTCCATTCGTCCCAATACTTACGGATGCCCTCGTCACGACAGTATTCCATCATCCACATGGGCTTGCCAGCCGACTTGTTGACATACAGCATCTCACCGCCATATTCTGCTTCCTTGGAAGCCTGCATGTTACGGCTGCCTATGGCGCGTCCACCATTGGGGTCATACTGATTGCGGATGGCTTTCATCTCTGCCATGTGCTCTTCGGAAATCTCGTTGTTGCCACATTCGTAGAAGATGATGGAAGGATTGTTGCGATTATATATTATAGCATCTCGCATCACCTCCTTGCGCTGTTCCCAACGGCGGTCTGTGACATCTTTCTCCGCATCGCCAGCCGGCATCGCCTGTATGATGCCAAGGCGGTCCATAGATTCGATGTCCTGCTTCATAGGCGTTACATGCATCCACCTGATGATGTTGCCGTTGCACCCCAATATGAGGCGGTTAGAGAAATCGCTCATCCATGCAGGGATAGAGATGCCTACTGCAGGCCATTCGTTGGTAGAACGTTGTGCAAAACCTTTCAGATGTATCACCCTGTCATTCAGATATACCATACCATCCTGAAAGGCTGTCTTGCGGAAGCCTGTTGTCGTGGTTGCTTCGTCTATGCACTTGCCGTCAACTATCAGCTGTGTCTTTACGTCATACAGATACCCATACCCCCAAGACCAGAAATGCAAGCCGTCAACTTTCTGTGAGGCTTTGCAAACAGCTGTCTCGCCAGAGCCAATGGTTGTGCTTCCCCCAGAGAAGGTCGCTATTTGTCTGCCACCTCTCTCGCTGACGATAACCTTGTAAGATACAGTTTGTGGCTTATAGGATTCATTCTTCACCTCCGACTCAGCGTTGATTATTGCCGAATGTCCCTTTACGTCATGATGCGTGGCATAGATATATACGCCAGTCGTCTTGAGGTTGCTGTAAAGTGGCAGGGTCTGATAGACATCGCTCTGCATTACGTGCAGCCATACGTTTTTGTTTATACCACCATAGTTGCAGTAGAAGTTCTTGTCGTTCCACTGAAAACCGCTTCGTGCGTCAGTATGTTCCTTATACCTCCAGTTGTTGTCTGTATAAACAGCCAAGACGTTTTCACCTTTTCTATTTATATAAGGTGTAAGGTCAAAGCCGAATGCCATTACTCCGTTTTCTCCCCATCCTAACTCTTTTCCGTTGAGGAAACAACGGGCTCCGAAACGTACACCCTCAAATTCAATGAAGATTTTTCTGGCATTGCGTATTTCCTTTGGCAATACAAAATGCTTTCTGTACCATGCCACGGTGTCCGTCAGTTGGTTGATGGCTTTTGCGTATGCCTCTGTCTGGTTGAAAGAGTAGGGCAGTGTAACCTTTTGCCATGCCTTGTCATTATAGCTGACTGTTGAGGCTGCGTCGTCGTGTCCTATCTTTAGCAGCCAGCCGCTATTGAAGTTATAACGGTTGCCGCCATTACTTGGTAATAGAAAGCAGAATAGTATTGCTGCTAAAAAAAATATCCTTTTCATTTTCTCAATAATCCCACGATGCGTGATAATTGGTTTGGTATGCGAATCTGCTGCGGACATTTTGGCAGACATTCCTCGCAGTCCATACACTGGTTAGCACGAACCTCTGCTGGGAGGGCTTTAAAATATTCTACTATGAATTTGTCCTTCATCTCACCATAGTTTGCCGCGTCTTTGTCAGGAAGTGGCAAGAGGTGGTTGTTTACTGCATTGTTGTGGAAACTGAAGTTGCCAGGTATATTCACACCATAAGGGCACGGCATGCAATATTCGCATGTGGTACATGGTATGGTAGGGTATCCTGCCATCTGGTCGGCAATCTTCTCCAACAGCTTGTTCTCTGCCTCTGTGCATGGCTCCAATGGCGAGAAGGTCTCAACGTTCTCTTTGATGTGGTCCATACGGTTCATACCCGAAAGGGTAGTAAGGACGTTAGGGTAGGAGCCGACCCATCTGAATGCCCACCGTGCAGTGCTGTCATCGGGATGTACCGCCTTCAGCTGGTCTGTCAGTTCCTGTGCCATTTTTCCGAAAGCACCTCCTCGGAGCGGCTCCATGATGACACATTGCACCCCCATCTTCTCGCATTTGTCATACAGGTATTCTGCATCAGCATCGTGGCGGCGTCCCTGTCTGAGAGAAGCATGCCGCCAATCAAGGAAGTTCATCTGTATCTGGACGAAATCCCATTTGTATTCGTCCTGTCTGTCAAGCAGCCAGTCAAAGTCACGCACATCGCCATGATAAGAGAATCCAAGATGCTTTATGCGTCCTGCCTCACGTTCCTTCATCAGGAAATCGAGTATGCCGTTGTCAAGGAAACGTCCCTTCAGCGAATCCATACCACCACCGATGCTATGCAGCAGGTAGTAGTCGATATAGTCAACCTTCAACCTCTCGAACGAACGTTCATACATCTCTTTTGAGGCTTCGAAAGACCATAGGCGGCGATTCTGGTTTGACATCTTCGTGGCAATATGGAATTTCTCTCTTGGATGACGGCTGAGTGCCTCGCCCGTAAGAACCTCCGACTGTCCTCCCATATACATAGGAGCGGTGTCAAAATAGTTTACGCCATGACTGATGGCATAGTCAACCATCTCGTTGACGGCAGTCTGGTCGTTAGGCAGACGCATCATTCCGAAGCCAAGTAGCGAGATGTGCTTTCCGGAATTGTGCTGCACACGATAGGTCATTGCATTCTTCGACGCATCACCTGTCTTTGTAGATTTCTTGCTGAGTAAAGGGCTTGCCAAACTTTGTATCGGGTCCAGCCCCATCATTACCATTGCAGAACCAGCACCTATGCCGAGGCGCTTCAAAAATTCCCGTCTGTCTAAATTATTTTTTGCCATAATCTTTATTGGGAAGTGAGTAATTCGCATACAAATGTACAAAATATGACGGAATTATGTCATTGTTGACAGAAAAATATTATAAATTCTATCATTATTTGCTACTATTTAAAATATTTTGTTTATTTTTGCGCCAAATAACCAACTAAATACGAATTAATTTATGAAAAAATGTTTTGCTGCTGTAGCTATGCTCTGCATGGCTCTA
>DJWZ01000129.1 GCA_002449535.1 Prevotellaceae bacterium UBA7017
GCAAACAGCACATTGGCAACTGCAATTACTACCCAAACCGCTGCTGCTGACGCTGCTACTACAGCAGAAGGCATTGCGACAGCAACTGCTGATCTGAAGACTGCTATGACAACATACGTTGGTGCTGCTGATCCTACTTCTGGTAATCGTTTTGACCTTACATTCATGCTGACAAATCCTGACTTGACAGGACTTCCTACCTGGCAGTCAGCAGCTGGCTGGGCAAGCGAGGAAGCTGACGGTAACAGTCAGGTAATGGTAAATGATAGTAAGACTGTAGGTGACAAGAGTTATTTCTATGAGTATTGGTCAAATCCTGCAAAGGCTTCTGGTAAGTTTGCACTCTATAATGCAGTTACTTTGCCAGCAGGTACTTATACCATGTCTTGTTATGCTTTTGCTGAAGATCAATATACCCAATCTCCAGTTAATGGTGTTTACTTCTATGCCAATGATACACAGGGTTCTTGTGTCACTTCTACGACTCTTTCTCCTCAGTCGATTTCTTTCATTAACGATGCAGAGCAGGAGGTGAAGATTGGTCTGAAGACCCTCACGGGTAACACAAGAAACTGGATGGGTATTGGCTATGTAGAACTCTACAAGGAATACACAGACAATACTACGTACGAGATTAATGTTGGTTCTGTTTCAAATGCAACTGTGGCAGTTACAGTGGATGGTGAAGCAGCTACTTCTGCTAAGGCTTTGAAGAATGTAACCATGACATTCACACCAGAGGATGGCTATGTTGTAAGTAGTGTAACAGCAACATACAATGATGGTGAAGTGAAGGCTATTGATGTTGCTAATCCAAGTGCAAACGTATATACCTTCCAGATGCCTGCATACGCTGTAAACGTTGCTGCTGCAGTAGTTGTTGACAAGAGTGCGTTGGCAACAGCAATCAGCAGTGCATCAAGTGCTCGTAAGGCTGCAAATGAGGGTGCTGGAGTATTCCAGATACCTGCTTCTGCTGGTAATACACTTGCTTCTGCTATCACAACAGCTCA
The DNA here is from genome assembly GCA_002449535.1 of Prevotellaceae bacterium UBA7017. Taxonomy (GTDB): domain Bacteria; phylum Bacteroidota; class Bacteroidia; order Bacteroidales; family Bacteroidaceae; genus Prevotella. The sequence goes on from DJWZ01000129.1 coordinate 1,014, forward strand.
AGGTGTATATAACAATGCAGAGTCAACAGTTGATCAGGTAGCATCTGCTGCTTCTACTCTTAATGCAGCTGTAGAAACATACGAGGCAACTACTCTCAATGCTCCTGATGCAGAAAAGAAATATAATATTATACTTACCTATGCTGATTATGCGTATGATGGAAAAGCAATAACCTATATTGCAAATGGTCGCAATGATATGGGTAACTATAATATCCAGTATCTTGCAGCTCCTAATGCTAATTTGGCTCAGGCATTTACATTGACACAGGTAAGTGGTAACACCTATACACTCAGCCAGACGGATGCTGAAGGAAATACACGCTATTTGAGCACTGGTGTTCCATATAGTGGTAACGCAAGTCAAATACGTACTACAACAACTGCTGGTGATGCTTTGGTAGTAAAGATTATTGCTACAGAAACAGAAAATGTATTCAATATCTATAATACTGAGGCAAGTGAGTATATCGGTTCACAGGATGCTGGTGTCTATACAGTAAACAGCCATATTAACTTCACTATCGCTGAGGCTACTAAGGCATCTGTTGATATCAACATCGATGCTGACGTGAAGTATGCTACTCGCATATTCCCATTCGTTCCAGAATTGCCAAGCGGTGTTAAGGCTTATTCTTGCACAGCATCTAATGGCAACGAACTGTCTCTCGTAGAGGTTACTGAACCAGCTGCTAACGTTCCTTATATCCTCGAAGCTGAGAGCGGTTGCAACAAAACTCTCCAAGGCTGGGGTACTGCTGCTACAACAAGCTACACAGAAGGTTGGTTGACTGGCGTTTATGAGTCAACAACAGCAACTGCCGGTACATACGTTCTGCAGAACAATGATAACAAGGTAGCATTCTATCAGGTTGTTGATGGCGAAGAGCCAACAGTAGGTGCTTATCGTTGCTATCTGACTCCTGCTGCTAGTGCTCGTGCTGCATTCTTCTTCCCAGGCAGTATCACAGGTGTAAACAACGTTGCTGCTGCAGCTGCTGAGGCTGAAGTTAAGGACGGCAAGTACATCGAGAACGGCAAGGTCGTTATCGTGAAGAACGGTAAGAAGTTCAGCGCAACTGGTGCACAGATGAAGTAAAACGCCCCATCCCGACCCTCCCCAGCCGGGGAGGGAGTGGGGGGAGGTGATAGTAATATAAAATAATAAGGAGAAAATAAAATGAAAAAATCATATTTAAAGCCAACAGCTCTTGTTGTCAAAGTTGAAAATACTTTGATGTTAAGTATGTCAGGCACACCTGCACAAAAGGAAGGCACAGTATTAGGTCGTGAGGCTCGCTTCTCTGACTGGGACGAGGAAGAAGAGTAAAGCCCCACCCCGGCTTCAATGGTCTTTACACCCCCTTCGGTTCCCCCGTTTCGCGGGGGACAGAAACCCCAGTTAGGGAGGAAGAAAAAGGGGAGGATATATAGCCCACACGGATTGAAAAGTCCGTGTGGGCTTTCTTTTATCTGTAATGTCAAACTTAGTTCAAACAGTTGTGGTTGAGTGGAATGTTTATACAGCAGCTACAATATATGAAGTTATAGCTGCTGTTATTATAATATAATTAGGTATTACTACCTGTAGTTTATCGAATGCTTACAGAATTATCGAATGCTTACAGAAATTTCACAAAAACCACGAATAACCCTTTTTGAGGTTTGTAGTTCCGTTGGAACATAGTGTCAAGTGACATGCCTTTGTCTTTAAGAGCATGCTCTTACGCCCAAGTCACATCCCTTTACACAATAACTACCGTTATTACAAACCTCAAAAAGAAAAACCCGCCTTTGGCGGCAAAACCTCTGCTTGCGAAACTCAATATTCAATTCTCAATATTCAACAACATAAGTTTTTTGTGAAAGCCAAAGCAAACGTTTACAAACAAAGGACTTTATTTAAAACAAAAACCAAGAAAACCCTTTCGAAGGCTTGAAGCTCTTTCAGAGCCTTATGTGCTAAGAGATATGTCCTTGTCTTTAAGAGCAAGCTCTTCAGCCAACGCCATATCTCTTATCACATCCACTATCGTGGTTACAAGCCTTCGAAAGGAAAACCCCGCCCTTGGCGGAAAAACAGTGAAAGCCGAATGCAGAGTCAAAATCGCTTTTGAACTATGCTGAGGCGCATCCTGTTTTGCGTAAATACGAAAAACCTCTGTTTGCGATATTCAATCTTCAATCTTCAATTTTCAATTCTCAATATTCAATGGTCAATGGTATAAGGTTTTTCTGCGAAGCAGGGTTTTTCCGCGACAATAGTATAACCTGACGTAGGCAGGTGCAGGAGTTCAGGGAACAAGGACTTATAAACTTGTTTATAAAGGACTTGGAACTTGAAGTGCTGCGAAAGGCTGTTAAGACTTATACTATTGGAGTGGGGTTGTTCTTGGTTTTTTTGTCTAAAAATAATCTGCCTGACTGACACAGGATTTTTACTGGCAACCCCTTAAAAGGTGAAAAATTGCAAATGTTTTGCGTATGTTATAAATTTTATGTACCTTTTACCTTCGGTTGAAGGTACTTCGTCATGGAAATAAAAAAAAAAGACTTTTTATTTGTATTTCTCATAATTTAATCGTACCTTTGCGGACAATTGCAAAAATAAAAATACACAGATTATAACTATCTATTCAAACAAACATGAAACGGTTTTTAATTGTAACATTTCTTTCAGCTTTTTCGGCTCTGACGGCTTTGGCGCAGAACAGTTGGACTGCAGACAATGGTAATGGGACCTATACAAATCCTCTTTTCTATGACGAGTTTTCTGACCCAGACATTCTTCGTGTTGGGGATGATTATTATCTTGCAGGCACTACTATGCATACAGTTCCGGGGCTTGTGATACTTCATTCAAAGGACCTCGTAAACTGGGAGAATGTAGCATATTGCTTCGACCGTTTCGATTGGAAAGATGATGCGTTTAACCTAAAGAACAAACGCGAGATATATGGACAGGGCATCTGGGCTCCTTGCATTCGCTATGCAAATGGTCAGTTCTATGTCTTCTCAAATGTCAACGGCAAAGGACTGCAATGCTGGACATCCAAAGACATCAAGGGACCTTGGAAGCATCATAACCTGAAGGGTAAGATTTATGACCTCGGCGTCTTGTTTGACGATGATGGCAAGATATATGCCTTTCATGGTTACGGCGAGGTGCATTGCACCCAGTTGAAGGCAGACCTCAGCGGACCTGTTGAGGGCTCTGACAGAATCGTGATAAAAAACGGCTCAGGAGTAGGAGAGGGACATCATGCCTACAAGATAAATGGCATGTATTACCTCATCTCTACCGACTATCGTCCCAATGGGCGCACTATCTGCTCTCGTGCCAAGAACATCTATGGTCCCTACGAACAATGCACCATAACGGCAGACGAGACTTTCGGCTACCATCCTGTAGGGCTGACACAATGGAAAGGTCGCATTGCAGATAAAGGACATGCTTATTCTATCAGTAAGGCAAACGAAAACGAGGTGGCAGCAGGAAACATCCACCAAGGTGGCATCGTAGAGACCCAAAACGGCGATTGGTATGCCCTGCTCATGATGGACTTCCATTCTGTCGGTCGTACTACTACTTTGGCTCCCATCACTTGGAAAGACGGCTGGCCATACATCGGTTTGGAGGGAAACCTGGGGCGTGCGCCACGAACATGGACAAAGCCAAATATTCCCGGCACGGAAAATATAAAGCCTCATGCTCCTTATGAGCGCAATGAAAACTTTGACGGCAAGAAACTCGGAAGAGTATGGCAATGGAATCATAATCCGGATGACTCTAAATGGTCTTTGACAGGAGGCAGACTCCGCCTGAACACCTTGCCTGCCGACCAGTTTATGTGGGCACGAAACACCCTTACACAACGTGCCATCGGACCTCGCAGCATCTGTACTGTAGAGCTCTATACCAAGAATATGAAGGATGGAGATGTTGCAGGCATCGCAGACCTCAATATCCCATATTCCGCTTTAGGCTTGACCAAAATAAAGAACAGATTATACATGAGTTGCTATGAGCAGCTGAAGGATGATAGCGTAACAATACATCTCATCGACTCAAACGGTGCTGCAAAGCATGGCTTCAGCGGCGACAAGATATACCTCCGCATAGATGGTGATTACGACAAGAATGTGATACAGTATTACTTCAGCTTTGATGGAAAGAAATACTACAAGATTGGCAGGAAGATGCCTCTCTCTTACCAGTTGTGCACTTTCCAGGGTTCACGTGTTTCACTCTTCGCATACAACTTCTGCGGACGCAATGGCGGCTATGCTGAATTTGACAACTTCACTTGTAACGAGACACAGGCAGACAGGTCTAAGAATATTCCTTTGGGACAGAAGATACACATCATAAATGTAGCAACAGGAAAGCCTATGCATGCTATG
>DJWZ01000152.1:0-8184 GCA_002449535.1 Prevotellaceae bacterium UBA7017
GTGACACCATCTACGGTAGGTCCCATAGTGATGGTGGTGATAAGGGTATCACCTGCTGCAGGACGTTGGATAAGATGAAAATTCTTCACCTCACCGATATATCCGACAGGCGGCTCTGTGGCACCTTCTTCCACAACAGCACGGTAACCGGCAAAGGCTGATGCTGACTGGGCAATGTGCTCAATGATACCAACCTCGGCAATAAAGCCATCTGACTCCAGAAAGAAATTATCCTCTCTGACAGCGAGGCGGCATTGTGCTTCGTCGCCATTAACACACAACAACTCGTCCACCATCATGATGGGCGAGCGTTGTGGTATAAGTTGCTTAATATTAAGCATGTGACTCAATGTAGTCGTAAAGGTCATTGAAAGTCTGCACCTTTGGCAGATCTTCTGCTGGAATCTTTACCTTATACTCGTGCTGGATAAGGGCAACGAGGTCAACGAGAGAAAGAGAATCAAGAGCCAAAGTGTTCTTAATATTGGCATCTGGAGTGATTACACTTTCTTCTACTTCAAACTCCTCTGCAAGAACAGAGTTAATCTTAGATACGATTTCTTCTCTTGTCATCTTGAATAAATGTTTATAGATTTTTTATAATTAATGTTGAGTTAGTTCCACCAAAACCGAAAGAATTAGATAAGAACATATCAAAGTGTGCTGATTTTGTCTCTGGGATTATATTGATGCAGTTGGTTTCTTCATCAGGCTCTTCGAAGTTGATATTTCCTGCTATGAAATCATTCTTCATCATCAGCATAGAGTATATACACTCTGCTGCACCTGCTGCCCACATCTCGTGTCCTGTCTGTGACTTGGTAGATGTGACAGGTACTTTGTAGTCACCGAATATCTGTGCTATTGCCATTGCCTCACGGCCATCACCTGCGTGAGTAGAGGTAGCATGGGCATTGACATAGCCAATCTGACGTGGGTCTATGCCGCCATTCTTCAGTGCCAGTTCCAAAGAGCGTGCAGGACCTGCTACGTTCGGTGTAGAGATATGGTCGCCATTACCAGAGAATCCCCAACCGACTACTTCTGCCAATATCGGAGCACCACGCTTTACTGCGTGCTCGTAGCTTTCGAGGATAACTGTAGCAGCACCACCGCCAGGAACAAGACCGTCGCGGTTCTTGTCAAATGGGCGTGAAGCCTTTGTTGGCTCATCCTCACGGGTAGAGAATGCCTGTATGCCGTCGAAAGAAGCAATAGAATACATGTTTGCTTCCTGACCACCACCACAGATGATGCAATCTTGTAAACCATTCTTGATGAGCAGATAAGCATTGCCTATTGCCAACGAGCTGGATGCGCAAGCGGCAGAAGAGGTGAGGTTTATGCCACGAAGACGGAAAAGGCATGCCAGATTCATCGTAATGGTAGAGTTCATGGACTGGAATATTGCACCAGAACCGCATGCAGAGGTGTCTTTGAATTCGCGGAACTTATCAAGGGCATTCATCGTTGCTTCTGCAACAGAGTCGTTGCCATAGATAATACCCACCTCGTGACTGTCAAGGAAATCCTGATCTATCTTTGCTGCCTCCAAGGCATCTTTAGTAGCCATATATGCATACTGTGCCTCCTCTGGCATAAATTGACGCAGATTACGAGAAATGAATGGCTTGAGGTTTGGCTTTGGCACATTAGCACATAGTGCAGAGCGGAAACCAAGATCCTTACGCTCTTGTGAGAATATAATACCACTCTTTCCTTCAAATAGTGACTGACGAACATCGTCAAGGGTCTGGCCCAGACATGACCATATACCCATTCCTGTAATAACTACTCTATTCATTTGCAAGATTTTTTATCATTGTATTAGGAGTCAGTGGCGTTTCGGTAAGAGATTTCTCCCAACATCTGCGACGTTTTACCATCTTGGGATTGAGAGGCTTCCACTGTGCCAACTCCTTAACATTATATTCTAATTGAGGATTTGTTTCACACCATTTTATACCTTTCTGATTATATATTGGTATCAGGTCATCAAAGAACATTGCGTTAAGCCCCATGCCGTGCAATTCCGGCTTTACTCCAATGAGCAGAAGCATTGCTTTATCGTTCTTGTTGATGTAGATATGATTTATTAGATGCCACCAACCAAAGGGAAGAAACTTTCCTTTCGCTTTTTTCAAACCCTCTGATGGGTCGCGCAATGTTACTGCAGCACCTACTAATTCATCTTTCTCATTAACGATGAATGGTATGAGGTCCATATCGAGCAGGGGAAGATACATATTAATATAGTCATCTACCTGCTTGTAATCGAATACGGAAGTACCATAGAGTGGGGCAAAGGCCTCGTTGAAGAGGTCGAAGAGCACATGACCGTACCCTGCTTTTACTTCTTTCTTCGTCTTCTTGATAACGCGAAGGTGCAACTCTTCCTTCAGATATTCTGATACACGGTGATAGCGGGCAGGAATTTCTTGTGGGACGTTGATGCGTACCTGTAACCAGTCAACGGCTTTTGAATACCCCAATTTTTCCATGTGTTGGACAAAATAGGGATAATTCCAGAATTCTGCTGCAGAGCCTCCCAGTTCAAAATCTTCTACGAGCATACCCTCTTTGTCGAAGTCGGTGATGCCCATAGGCCCTTCTATCACTTCCATCCCTTTCTTTTTTCCCCACCGCTCAACGGCATTCAGAAGTGCTGAGGAGATATCGAGAGAGTCAAAGAACTCTATGTTTGTGAAACGTGCACGACGTACGTTCCATTTTGCATTTGTCTTGTGAGAGATAATACCTGTTATGCGTCCTACACATTCTCCATCCCTGTAAGCAACGAATGATTTGATATCGGCATATTTCAAACTGTCGTTGTGCTTTGGGTCAAAGAAGTTACGGACATCGACATCCATTTCTGGAACATATTCCGCACATCCTTTGTATAGGCGGTGTGGTAGGGCAACGAAATCATTCATTGCCTTTTTCGTATCAACGGGTATAATCTGTATTTGTGACATTTACAGTGCTGCTGCAGTATGAAGCATCTCGTATATGCAACTGCATACCCCGAAGAATACTACTCCTAAGGTGCAGATGACAAGGGTCAGCTTGGTGTTGAAATCCATTGCAAAGGTTGGGATAGGCTCGCCGTCCTCTTCCTTGTTACGGATATACATTGCTTTTACTATCAGCAGATAATAGTACAATGACACTACAGTATTTACAAGTGCTATGAATACGATAAAATATGGCCAGAAGGTAGGTCTTCCGTCAACTGCTGCCAAGAACACAAAGAACTTTGAGAACATACCTGCAAACGGAGGAATACCACCCAGCGAGAAGAGAGCCAGTGTCATCAGGAATGCCATCTTAGGATTTGTGCGGTATAATCCGTTGTAGGTTGCCATGTCCGTGCGTCCGCCATTGGCATTCTCTACAGAGGCAATGATGGTGAATATAGCCATATTTGCAACAATGTATATCAGAACATAGTACATCAGGGCTGTTGTTGACATGATGCTGTTTCCACCTATTACAACGAGCATGATATATCCTGCCTGCGAAATTGATGAGAACGCCATGAATCGCTTCAGTTCTGTCTGACGTATTGCCATGAGGTTTCCGACGGTGATTGTCAGGACTACAAGTATCATCATTGTTAACATCCAGAAAGGAAGTAGTGGCATGAAGACCTTGTAGAGTAGGGTAGCGAGAGTAAATGCTGCTGCTCCTTTTGAGATTACGCTGAGGTAACCGGTTACTGTTGTTGGAGCTCCCTGATATGTGTCAGCTGTCCAGAAATGGAATGGTACGAGTGAAATCTTAAAGCCTAATCCGGCAATAAAGAATACCATACCCATTACTGACAGATTTGTTGGCTTGAGCAACATTCTGAAATCATCGAAATACAGATGTCCTGTAGCACCATACAGGAAGGAAATGCCGTAGAGCATCACTCCTGACGAGAAGGTAGCGGTAAGTATGAACTTTGCTGCTGCCTCTGCTGAGAGGTTACGCCATTTGTCGAGAGCAACCATACATGCCATTGGCACTGATGCCATCTCAAGACCAAGGAAGAACATCAGGAAGTCGCCGGCAGACATCATCATATACATACCGAGAAGCGTTGATGCTGTCAGCATGTAAAATTCTCCTTCTACCATTTTTGACTCAGTGTTATTGAGCCAATTACGTGACTGCAGAACGACGATAAAGGTACCAAATGTAAGGATTGCCTTCATCATGTTTACTGCTGGAGTAGCATGATACATAGTACCGAAAAGGTCTATCGTATTGTTGTTACCCATGATTGTTGGAAGAAGACATACTATTGTCTGTGCCAGGAAACATACACTGGCAAACGGATTTAACCATTTCCTTTCTGCATCGCGAGAGGAGCAGAAGTCTTCTATGAACAATATTACCAAGAAAGCAACGAGGGTTGCCTCAGGTATCATATATAGAAATTGACCGTAATTCATATCTTATAGCGTTCCTATGTTTGTTAGAATTGGAATAACACCTGTCTCAATGACATTGCTTGCCCAGAGTGGGAAAGAACCGAGACCTGCTACACAGAAAATGAGGCAGCATACTGCAAATTTCTCATCCCAAGTAGCATCGGTAAGTGTTTCATAATGTGGATTGGTAACATTTCCGAAAAGGATAAATCCGACTGTTCTGAGAATATAGACAGCTGTTACTACAATAGAAGTACATGCTATTATTGTGCAGCAACGGTGGAATGTATCTGGATTCTCAAATGAACCGACGAAGATTGTCATCTCAGCGATGAAGCCTGAGAAACCTGGAAGACCAAGGTTGGCAAGACCTGCTATCACATATCCTACGGAAAGGAATGGCATTATCTTCATCAATCCGCCCAATTCACGTATGTCACGTGTGTGGGTACGTCCATATATCATACCGATGAGTGCGAAGAACAGTGCTGTCATGAGTCCGTGAGATAGCATCTGCAGGATGGCACCTGTGCATGATACCTTTGTCATCATAAGAAGTGCGAAGAGTACAAGTCCGCAGTGGGAAACTGAAGAGTATGCATTGATAAACTTCAGGTCGGTCTGCACACATGCGCTGAAAGCACCATATACAACGGATATCGTGGTAAGAATCAAGAATATCCATGCAAGGTCGTTGGCAGCATCTGGGAGCAGGAACATTGCGATACGGAAACAACCATATCCACCCAGTTTCATCAGTACGCCGGCATGAAGCATAGAGACAGATGTCGGTGCACAGCCATGACCGATAGGAGACCATGTGTGGAATGGGAATAATGCTCCAAGGACACCGAAACCAATGAATACAAATGGGAACAAAGCCTTCTGAATTGCTGTAGGAATAGTCACTGCACCATTCGTGTGATGTGCTATGTCAAGAAGATTCATTGTCTGACCACCGCTGAAGAAGTAGATACCTACAAGACCAATGATGATAAGAGCAGAACCGCCCATAAGCATAAGGGTCAGCTTCATGGCAGCATATTCCTTGTTGCCAGAACCCCAGTAGCCAATGAGGAGATACATAGGAATCAAGGCAACCTCATAGAACATGAACATGGTGAAGAGGTCAATGCTGATGAAGAAACCGAACACACCAGTTGAAAGCAGGGTGAACCACATAAAGAATTCCTTTGTCAGGGGCTGCAGCTTCCATGAAGCGAATGTGCCGGTAAATACTATGATGCTTGAAAGTAGAAGCATCACTACGCTGATGCCGTCAACACCTACGGCGTATGATATGTTCAGCGGAGCAAACCATACATGGCTGTAGGTATAAAGCATTTCTGCCGTATTGCCTGCGGCACGCTGGCTGATAAAATCGATGGTGAGCCATACAGAGAGTGCCAAAAGGCATGAGGCACCTGCTACCATCACACCACGTACTTCATTGATGTTCCTTGCAAGCCATAGGCAAAGAAGCATCAGTACGGGAATTAGTACAAATATTGATAATATACTCATTTTTTTATATTATAAGCAAATTAGAAGTAGTGTTATTGCTATGACACCTGTTATGAACCACACGGCATAACTGCGCACATCACCATCCTGTGTCGTACGGATGCTTTCACCTCCGGCATTGGTTCCCCATGCCGTAAAGTCAATGAAACCATTGATGATGTGTTCGTCAATCCACTGTACTGGGACAGAGACATAACGGAAGAGTATTTTGTGGGTTACAAACTGATATACCTCATCCATATAGAAGCGCTTGTACGCCCAACGATGTAGGTTTGGTGCCAAAGAGTACATCTTATCAGCTATCGGCTGCTCTTCACCCTTGAAGATGTAGGTGGCAAGACATATTGATATGATGGCTATCAGTGTAGATGTAATTGCTATTTGTGGGTCGAAGTGTATGGTGTATGCTGTACCGCTTGCGGTAACAAATGAGCCGAAAGAAGCCCAGTCCCAATGCAGGAAACCGCCAAGAGTGGTGATAATACCTACACCTACTGTGACACATGACAGGAATATAAGTGGGAATGTCATTGTCAAAGGAGCCTCATGTGGGGTATGGTGTGCATGAAGTTCCTTGTTCTCTGTACCCCAGAATATACCGTAGTAAAGACGGAACATGTAGAATGCTGTCATTGCTGCAACACCTGTCATCCACCATCCGCAGATTGGAGAGTATGCAAAACATGCAGAAATAATCTCATCCTTTGAACTGAAACCAGAGAAGAATGGAATACCTGCTATTGCAAGACAAGAGATAAGGAATGTAGCATGTGTGATAGGCATGTATTTCCTCAGTCCACCCATTGCTGACATCTCGTTGGAGTGTACTGCATGAATGATACATCCTGCACCAAGGAACAGACAAGCCTTGAACATGGCATGAGTGAACAGATGGAACATAGATGCCATATAGCCAAGTGAGGAGTGGTTGTTGATATATGCCTCTCCGTCATGTCCTGGCAGACATACGCCTAATGCAACCATCATGAATGCTATCTGTGATATTGTAGAGAATGCCAATACTCTCTTGATATCGCTTTGGGCACATGCTATTGCTGCTGCATAGAACGCAGTAAAGGCACCTACCACGACAACGATAGAGAGTTGGTCTGGCGCATAGTCTATCCACAATGGGAACATACGTGCTATCTGGAATACACCAGCTACTACCATGGTAGCGGCATGGATAAGTGCAGATACAGGTGTCGGACCTTCCATGGCATCTGGCAGCCATATATGGAGTGGGAACATTGCTGACTTACCTGCACCACCGATAAACATCAGTACAAGGGCTGTCGGAAGTATCATGCCGCCTGCAAGGAATGCCTTATCTGCATTGCAGTTGGTGAAGGTATTGGCTGCTGCACCGATGATTTCAGTACCCGTGAATGAGAAGTTGAAGCTCTGGGTATAGAAACCGAATATCAATATACCGATAAGGAAGAACATATCGGCAAAACGGGTTACGATGAATGCCTTCTTTGATGCGTGAACGGCTGCTGCGAGAGAGTAATAGAAACCGATGAGCAGATATGAGCTGACACCCACCAATTCCCAGAACATATACATCTGGAAAATGTTTGTTGCCAGCACCAATCCCAACATTGAGAAGGTGAACAGCGAAAGGAAAGCATAGTAGCGCTGGAATCCCTTTTCGCCATGCATATAACCGAAAGAATATATATGTACCATCAGCGATACAGTAGAGATGACGATAAGCATCATTACTGATATCGGGTCAAGTAATATACCAAGGTCGAAATGCAGATTACCTAATGGCAACCAAGTAGTGTTATAAGGTACTACGGTAGCATAGGTACCGTCAGCAAGACGGTCCATGCCAAAATACTGGAATGCAGTAATGTAGCAGAGTATTGTCACAATGCCAAGAGAACAGGTTCCCAACAGACCTGCCGCTTTGTGTGACCAACCTTTTTTACCTCTGAAGTAATCTGTCAAACCGATTACCAAGAATGAGAGCAGAGGCAGAAGAAGTATACCGATTGTATATTCGAAAGTCATAGTTCTTTTCTTTTTAGGGTTTGAAGATTAGAGTTTCATGTTTTGTATGCTTGTTACCGAGTCACTCTTGAAGTGGCGGTAAGCATTGATTATAATTGCTATGGCAACGGCTGATTCGGCAGCACTGACACCAATGGAAAAGAGTGTGAAGAACATTCCTTCCAATGCTTCCGGATAGAGAAGGCGGTTGAATGCTGCGAAATTGATGTCAACGGCA
>DJWZ01000152.1:8365-12030 GCA_002449535.1 Prevotellaceae bacterium UBA7017
TTGTCCTCCTTCTGATTACGTGAAACAACAAGTCCTCCTATGATACATGCCAATAGGAAGAGTGAAATAAATTCGAATGGCAGTACATACTGATATTTCTCTGAGCCCATCAGTGTCTCACCGATTCTCTCCATGGGAACTTCTACGTCAGGAACAGTACAGAATTTATCAAAGAAGGCTGTACGAAGCTGTGCTATGATAACTGTCAGGCAGCCTGTGAGGGCTACGAGTCCTGCTATTGTCATGCGCTTCCAGTCAATCTTTTCCTTTATACCCTGAAGACGACGCTTCGAAATCAGTTGTATGGCAAAGATATATATCATTGTTATACCGCCTGCGTAGATACTTAATTGTGCTGTACCAATGAAGGTGTAGTCGAGCAAGAAGTATAAACCTGCTATTGCAAAGAGTACGAAAAGCAGTCCTGTGATGGAGCGCATGATGCTCTTTGTCATTACTGAGAATATGGCAGCGCAGAGTATTACGGCTGCTAATATTGCGAATACTATAATGTTTGCCATTGTTTAAGCCTCCTTATTGTTTGCCTCTTCGTCAGCCTTTGGCTTTGCCTCAGGAAGTACTGGCGGAATGTTGAGGTGTAATGCCAAGGCATCACGGTTAAACACTGCATTCTCAAAGTCCTTGCGGAATTCAATAGCTCCGAAGTTACAAGCATTTACGCAAAGCTGGCAGAACATACAGTCGCCAAGGTTGTAAAGGTAGTCAACCAATACTTTCTTCTTCTTGCCGTCTTCTGTTTCTACCATTTTTGAGGTAATCTTGATAGACCCGTTAGGACATGTCTTCTCACACAGCGTGCAGGCGGTACATTTGTTCTTGCCATTTTCATCGTGTGGCATTACCAATGTGCCGCGATGGCGTTCTGCCACATGCTGTGTCTTGCGGTTTTCTGGGTACTGCTCGGTTATCTTCGGAGTAACATACTCGCCCATGGTGATGTCCATACCTGTGAGCAGAGTCTTTACTCCTGCCAAAGCAGTAGCGAAGTATGATTTATTGTTAGCCATTATATATTATTTGTCTTTCTTTATTGCAATGTCAACGCCAACCAGCTTCTGGTCTCTTGCGAAAGCAGAACGGAATTTCATAGCGCGTGCACAGATTATTATTGCCAAAGCTACTATTGCTGCCAGCACGATATAGCTGATATACTGTATTCCTGTGATGTCGAAAGCGACACAGACAGTCATCAATACCAGGTTACAAAGTGCTAATGGCATAAGGTATTTCCATTCCAGTGTCAATATCTGGTCGATACGCAGACGTGGGAATGTCCACTTTACCCACATCAGCAGCCATACTATTGCAAAGGCTTTGCCTAAGAACCATACTATGCCGGGAATGTAATCCATGACAGCATCAAATTCTGCTATGCCAATGTGTATAGGACACCATCCGCCAAGGAATACCAGGCTTGTCATGCCCGATACGATAAAGAGGTTCAGGAATTCTGCAAGATAGTAAAATCCGAATCCCATACCGGAATATTCTGTGTGGTAACCGGCGGTAAGCTCTGACTCAGCCTCTGCAAGGTCGAAAGGACCACGGTTGGCTTCGGCATTACCTGCCACGAGGAAGATTAGGAAGGCGATGATTGCAGGAACATGTCCCTGGAATATCAACCATCCGAAAGGACCTGTCTGTGCCTCTACGATGCCGCTTATCTGCATCGTGCCGGTAAGGATACATGCTGTGATGAGACAAAGTCCGAGAGACATTTCGTATGAAATCATCTGGACAGCACCGCGCATGGCTGATACCACGCCGTATTTGTTGTTTGATGACCATCCGGCAAGGAATATGCCTACTACACCGATGGCACTGAGTGCTGTGTATAGGAATATACCTACATTAAAGTCTAACACTATGGCACCCTTGTTCCAAGGCAGGAAAGCAAAAGCACCTATAGAGCCCATGATGACGAGTATCGGAGCCAAGGCATAAAGCAGCTTGTCTGCCTTGTCAACAAAGAATATCTCCTTGATGAGCATCTTCAGGACATCGGCAAACACCTGCAGCAAGCCCCAGGGACCTACACGCATAGGGCCAAGACGGCACTGGAAGTATGCACACACCTTACGCTCCATGAATATCAGTGCGATTGCAAGGAGGGCATAGCCAACTATTATCAGAAGACCAACGACGACACACTCTATCAGGATTGTGAGCCACTCTGGGCATCCTATGAGGTTCATCAGCAGGTCATGAAACCATGTTGAAATTATTGAGAAGTCAAACATAATTATAGTTTATATAAATAAGGTGTATGATTATCTGTCAATATCTGGTATAATATAATCCAGTCCTGCACCAACTGCAATAAGGTCGGCAATCTTTGTTCCCTGCAGCATTTCGTCCAGTGCAGCGACAAGTGTCAATGCCATAGGACGGAACTTCAGGCGGAATGGTGACTTGTCGCCTCTTGAATCCAGATATACACCGAATTCTCCGCTGGTTCCCTCAACGGCATAGTACCACTGACCTTCAGGACATTTGATGATTGGTTTCTGCTTGATGTAATATTCACCCTCTGGAATATTGTCAATGAGCTGTTCGATGATACGCAGAGACTGCTCTATCTCCTTCACGCGGAGGTAATAACGGTCTTGTGCGTCGCAGCCGTCAAGGACGACCTGATTCCAATCTACCTTGTCATATACTCCGTATGGGTAGTTCTTGCGCATGTCGTTTGCCCATTGTGAGGCACGACCGTTGGAGCCGCTGATGCCGTAGCTGATGCACTGCTCTTTGGTGAATACACCGACACCCTCAAGACGCTGATGGGTTATGACGTTGTCACCGAAGACATTTACGTACTCGTCAAGCTTTGGACGCAGGTATTCTATCAGTTTCTTGCAGTTCTCCTGGAAGTTCGGGTCTATGTCATCCTGCAGTCCGCCGATACGGTAGTAGTTCTGTATCAGGCGTCCGCCGGTGGTCTCTTCCATGACGTTGAGTACATACTCGCGGTCGCGCATGCAATAGAGGAATGCTGTCAAGGCACCAAGGTCCTGTGCATAGCATCCTAAGTACAGCAGGTGACCGTCGATACGCTGCAGCTCGTCCATAATAGTACGGATAGTCTTGATACGGTCATTCAGCTCTACACCGAGGGCTTCCTCAATGACACCTACCAAGGCGTGACGGTTCATCATGGCTGAGAGGTAGTTCATACGGTCTGTCATGGCAAGAGTCTGAGGATAGGTCATCTCTTCTGCCATCTTCTCTATACCTCTGTGTATGTAGCCAAGATGTGGGTAAATCTTTTTGACGGTTTCTCCGTCAAGAACTGTCTCAAGACGCAATACGCCGTGTGTTGACGGGTGCTGAGGACCGATGTTCATTACAAAGTCGCCCTCCTTGAAGAGTGGGTGAGTGGTTTCAACCACTTTGCCGTTGGCATCAAGGTTGTACTCTGTCGTGGTTGATACCTCTGTGTCGTCCTCTAATGAGTATTCTTCTGAGCCAACAAAATCCTTGCGGAAAGGATAGCCCTTGAAGTCATTTCTCAGGAACAGGCGACGCATGTCTTTGTTTCCGAGGAAACGGATGCCGTAGAAGTCGTAAACTTCTCTTTCCAGCATCTCGGCGCACTTGTAAAGACCGCTGATAGACTGTATGTAATAGTTGCCGTCAATCTTCTC
>DJWZ01000097.1 GCA_002449535.1 Prevotellaceae bacterium UBA7017
ATCGGGGCTCTGGAGATTACTCCGCTATACGGAGTGAAGGGAAATGATGCCAACAACATCGACTATCTCACTCCGAAATGGATGGAGATGTTGAGGTTTGTGGAGGATGAAGGAAAGCGTCTGGGTATTCAGATAGATATGAACAACGGCACAGGATGGCCCTTTGGCGGTCCGACGACACCTATAGAGGAGGCTGCCTGCAAGGCATTGGTGATAGATACTATAGTGACGAAGGCAGAATATAACAAAGGTATCGACTTTGCTGTTCCTGCAAAGGAAAAGAAATATGCGAAGCTGGACTTTGTACAGTGTTATCCTACAGACGAGAAAGACAAGGTTCGTGTGATAGCCCTATATATCAGCCGCACTCGTCAGCAGGTAAAGCGTGCTGCGCCAGGAGGACAGGGATATGTGATAGACCATTTTGACAGGGATGCCGTAAAGCATTATTTAGAGAAATTTGACAAGGCGTTCAGCGAGACAGGAACACCTTGGCCAAATACTATCTTCAATGATTCGTATGAGGTATATGGTGCAGACTGGACTCCTACCTTGCCAACGGAATTTGAGAAACGAAGAGGATACTCCCTGAAGGAGAATATCAACAAGCTGGTGGACAGAGACCCACAGGTGGTCAGCGACTATAGAGAAACTCTCTCGGACATGCTGCTGGATAACTTCACAAAGCAGTGGGTGGCATGGGCTCACAGCCATAATATGAAAGTGAGAAATCAGGCACACGGTTCTCCGGCAAACCTGCTGGACCTATATGCAGCAGTGGATATTCCGGAGATAGAAGGCTTCGGATTGTCGGAATTTGGCATCAAGGGACTGCGTGTAGATCCAGGTATGACAAAGCTCAATGACTCTGACTACTCGATGTTTAAATATGCTCCGTCTGCTGCACACGTAAGTGGTAAGAACCTCGTGTCATCAGAGACCTTTACATGGCTGACGGAACATTTCCGCACCTCGCTGTCGCAGATGAAGCCCGACCTTGACCTGATGTTCTGCGCCGGCGTGAACAGGATGTATTTCCACGGCATCTGCTATTCTCCAAAGGATGACCCTTGGCCAGGATGGAAATTCTATGCTTCTATAGATATGTCGCCTACAAACAGCATCTGGCGCGATGCGGAATATTTCAACCGCTACGTAAAGAATTGTCAGACAATGTTGCAGAGCGGAAAGCCAGATAACGATGTGCTGGTGTATTTCCCTGTGCGAAACCTCTGGAGGGATAATACGAAAACACTGCTGATGCAGTTTGCCATTCATAACCTCGGAGAGTTGGCGCCAGCCTTCAAGCGTTCCATATTGGAACTCGACTCCTTAGGATTTGACTGTGACTATATCTCAGATCGTCAGCTGATGGCTTGTCAGTCAGCAACACTTGAAAACGGTGCTTGCGGCATCATGACAGAGGCGGGAATAATGTATAAGGCATTGCTGATTCCTGACGGTGCCATATTGACGCCTGCGCTGAAGGAACACATTGCAGAGTTGCAGAACCAGGGCGTCAGCATCATATATGGCAATGACGAAGAAAAACTGAAGAAAGTGGCTGTGCCAGAGGTGATGAAGACACAATATGGCTTGAAGATGATACGCAGGAAGTCAGATGCTGGGTATGACTATTTCATTGCCAACCTGACACCACGTGATGTGGATGGCTATGTGCCACTTGCTGTGCCATTTAAGGAAGCACAATGGTATGAGCCGCTGACAGAGAAGACGTTTGCGGCAAACGTAGAAAACGGCTGCGTGAGGATAAACCTCCGTTCTGGAGAATCTATCATTCTGCATACGTTCTCGGCACCACAGAATGTAACATTGCCAGAACGTTGTGTTACAGAAACTTTCGGATCAGAAATTCCGTTGGATGGCAAATGGACACTGAAGTTTACGGAAGAGGCACCAAAGGTAAGTGGAACCTTTACCCTTGACAGCCCGCAGACATGGGAGGCATTGTCAGAGGATGCTGCTGTGACAATGGGAACAGGCATTTATGAGACAACCTTCAAGATGGGAAAGCCGGAAGGACAGTATGCCATTGACTTGGGTGACGTGAGAGAGTCAGCCCGTGTGTATATAAATAATGTGTTCGTAGGTTGTGCCTGGAGCGTGCCATACATACTGAATTTTGACAGCACCGTACTGAAGAAGGGTAAGAATACTCTTCGCATAGAGGTGACGAACCTGCCAGCTAATCGTATTGCGGACCTTGACAGGAAAGGTGTTGAGTGGCGAAAGTTTGAGGAGATAAATGTGGTGGATATAAAATACCAGAAGACAAAATATAATAACTGGGCACCAGTGCCATCAGGACTTAACTCGAAAGTAAGACTTTATTCTGTGGAATAATGCTAAGCGTTTAATGGTTATTGGTGATAAGTTCTTGACCTTTGATAATTATTTTTAGTTTTTTTCGAGAAAAATTTGGTAGTTTGAAAAAAAAGTATTACCTTTGCACCCGCAAACGAGAAAAGTGATACTTTTTGCACCCTTAGCTCAGTTGGTA
>DJWZ01000082.1:0-6200 GCA_002449535.1 Prevotellaceae bacterium UBA7017
TGTGGTTGTTACGATGTGGGCATACTTAACAGGATTTTCAAGCAGACCGGCAGCAATGAGTCCTGCTGGGTGTGCCATGTCAATCATGAGAAGTGCTCCAACCTCGTCAGCAATCTTTCTCATGCGGGCATAATCCCATTCACGGGAGTAAGCAGAACCACCACCGATGATGAGCTTTGGCTTATTCTCCTTTGCCAGTTTCTCCATCTCATCATAATCTACTCGTCCAGTTTCCTTATTGAGGTTATAACCTACAGGACGATAGAGAATACCTGATGTGTTAACCAGAGAACCATGTGAGAGGTGACCTCCATGGTCAAGGTTCAGACCCATAAAGCAGTCACCTGGCTTCAACACTGCAAGAAGAACCGCAGCGTTTGCCTGTGCTCCTGAGTGAGGCTGGACATTTGCGTATTCTGCACCAAACAGTTCACAAGCACGGTCGATAGCAAGTTGCTCTATCTGGTCAACTACCTGACAGCCACCATAATAACGATGACCAGGATAGCCTTCTGCATACTTATTGGTGCAATAGGAGCCCATAGCCTCCATTACCTGATCACTTACGAAATTCTCTGATGCGATAAGCTCTATACCTTTGAGCTGACGCTGGTGCTCATTCTCAATGAGCTCGAAGATTTTGTTGTCGCGTTCCATATTATATAAATAATTTTTATAGTTTTACTTTCTTCTTTACTTTTGCACTCTCATTACTCATTCTGTCAAGGGCAGTTACAACATATACATACTTTGTCTTTCCATTTTGATAAGGAAGATTATACCATGTATTATGTGTGATGGCAACAATATGTGATGGGTCTTCTATATTGATTTTCTCCTTATTGTTGAATCTATATACCACATATTTGTATGCTTTATTTATATAGTTCTTTGTCTTTGGCGCTTCCCAGAAAAGTACGTATCCGTCACTTGTCCAAATAGGCTTTACTTTTCTCACCTTTCCGGGTGTGCCACCGACTTTGAATGGCATCAGTGGCTGAAGGGCAGGGTAGCGCCAGTAATTGTTCCTCAGATTCGTGGCATATCCGCCAACATTGTCAACAGCAGCCTTTGCATACCATAATACCGTACCTGAGAGTGGGGAAGATGATCCGAGGAGAGAAGTATGTAATTGGCGTTTTGCAACTTGCTGACCATATTTCACGGTTCGCTCTATATCCTCACCAATATATAGGGGGCGGTTTGTGCAGTTTGCCGTCCACCAGTTTATGAGTGTCTTATAGTCTGCTGCCTTATTGCCTATTTCCCAATAAATCTGTGGTACGCAATAATCTATCCATCCATTATTAACCCACAGCATGACATCAGCATACAAGTCATCATAATTTTGAAGTCCGTTTGTCATAGAACCTTTGGGGTCGCTCCTCTGGTTTCTATATATGCCAAATGGGGAAACTCCAAACTTCACCCAAGGCTTGATAGATTCTATTGTGTCGTGGAGTTCTTTTATGAACATATTGACATTGTTTCTGCGCCAGTCACCAATATTTGATATACCATAGCTGTTTGCACGATAGTCGGCTTCGTCGGCTATTACACTTCCCTGTGCCGGATAAGGATAGAAATAATCATCAATATGCAATCCGTCAACGTCATAACGTCTCAAAATATCTGCTACGACCTTGCAGATAAAAGTACTGTTCTCTTTACGTGCAGGGTTAAGGATATAAAGACCATCGTAAGGAAAGACCAAATCTGGACGACGTACCGCAATATGGTTACTTGCCAACTCTACAGTATTCTTGGTCTTTGCCCTATATGGGTTTATCCAAGCATGAAGTTCCATACCACGTTTGTGACACTCGTTTATCATCCAGAACAAAGGGTCCCAGTATGGAGAAGGCGGCATTCCCTGACGACCTGTCAGGAAGCGGCTCCATGGTTCGTATGATGAAGCATATAGAGCATCACACTCTGGACGCACTTGGAAGATGATAGCATTTACACCATCTTTCTGAAGTTCATCGAGTTGATACAACAGGGTACGCTGCATTTTCTCTGTTCCCATACCGAGAAACTGTCCGTTAACACATTGTATCCATGCCCCACGGAATTCACGTTTGATTTGCGCATTGACATTTAAGGCTATAAGCGCAAGTAGTAAGTATATTATTCGTTTTTTCATATATTCTCCAAAGTCACATCTTCTTCACCCAATACCTCTTCTTTAATATCTAAGGTGTCCACAGATAAGGTGTCTGGCTTAGCTTGATGAACATAAGTGCAATCATACATATATGATTCCAGCAATGTTGGGTCTTTTACAAAGTGGGCATGATAATTGCTGAACCGTTTATCAGCCATGACTTTTTCCAAAAACAGTCCACAAATAGGAAGTGCTGTTCTTGAGCCTTGTCCAAGAGCCCCTGTCCGGAAATGTATGCATCGATATTCTCCTCCTACCCATGCTCCGACAACAAGCCTTGGAGAAACCCCCATAAACCAAGCATCAGAGTGGTTGTTTGATGTACCTGTCTTGCCGCCAAAGTCTGTATCGCGATAATTGCCTACATATCTGTTCAGTGCCATAGAAGTACCATTGCGTTCTGTTAATCCTGCCATCAGCATAGTTTGCATCAGTACGGCAGCACGCTCGGAAATGCTCTGGCGTTGTTCTGTCGGAGCTGTATATATAACGTTGCCTTCCCGGTCTTCTATTCGTGTTACCAATATAGGGTCGGGATGAGTCTTGCCATTGGCTGCAATAGTACAATATGCATTTGTCAGTTCCAAAAGGTTAACATCGCTGGAACCCAAAGCTAATGACGGAGTCTCGTCAAGTGGGCTTACTATACCCATGTTGTGGGCTGTTTCTGCGATATGGCTGATTCCCACTTCCTGACCAAGGCGAACGGCAACAGAGTTGATACTTTGTGCGAATGCTGTTTTAAGCGGCATGGAATCATTAGAGAAGGTACCATTGGCGTTTGTAGGACTCCATATCACGTTTTTCTTCTGGACTTTGTCCCAAACCTCCATTGAGAAGAATTCGTCTCTTCGCTTGTCACAAGGTGTCAAACCTTGCTCCATTGCTTCAGTATAGACAAACAGTTTGAAGGTAGAACCTGGTTGGCGCATTGCTGTCACCTTGTCATATTTCCACTTCTCATAATCTATATCACCAACCCAAGCTTTCACATGCCCTGTCTGAGGCTCCATAGCAACGAAGGCACAGTGCATATAGCTGACCATCTTACGTATAGAATCCAAGGTGTGTGCATAGAAAGCAGAGTCCTCCAATGCTTTAGGATTCTTCTCATAGAGCCTCTTTGCTATATTCTCTATAAAATCAGGAATAACCTTTCCGTGCTCGTCACGCCAAGGTTCCATGTTCTTCCAGTGAGAATCGAAATTCTTTTGCACTACCTCCATCTGCTTCTTTGCTGCTTCTTCAGCATATTTCTGCATTCTTGTGTCTAAGGTAGTGTATATCTTCAGACCATCATTATATAAATCCAAATCAGAGAGATCGTCAATTTCTTCGCTGAGACTCTTGACATATTTCGCTATTGCCCCACGGAAATAGGGAGCAATACCTGTCTTCTCGCTATCCAGTTGTACAAACTTCAGTCCGAGGGGCAACATTTTTAATCTGTCGTACTCAGCTCTTGTCAGGTGATTATGCTCAAGCATATTATTCATCACCACATTGCGTCTTTGCAACGCATTCTCAGGGTGGGAGATAGGATTGAATACAGTCGTTCCCTTCAGTATTCCCACAAGCATGGCAGCTTTGTCCGTTGTCAATTCTTTTGGCGTACAGTCAAAGTAAGTCTTTGCAGCAGTCTTGATACCATATGCATTATGTCCAAAGTCAACAGTATTGGCATATTGTCTTAATATTTCCCTCTTACCGTTTTCACGTCCCAAAGTAACAGAGAAATATAACTCTAATTTTGTTGCCGTAATCCATTCCTTCGTCTTCATTATCAAAATGGCAAGTCCTGGAATACGTCCCAATAGTCCTGTGCTATATTGGGTTCTTACACGGAACATATTTTTGGCAAGCTGCTGTGTGATAGTGGATGCTCCTCGTCCTCCTTTTCCTGTTACAGCATCTTTCACAGCACCAATGAGTCCCAGAGGATCTATGCCCCAGTGACTATAGAAACGTTCGTCTTCTGTATCTATGAGAGCAGTCCAAAAAGGAGTTGCTACTTCATCATATTCTACAGGTGTACGATTTTCGTTATAGAACTTACCTATCAATACTCCGTCAGCACTATATATCTCAGATGCAACAGATGTCTTATGCTGACTTATATCCAACCAACCAGGAGACTTGCCGAATAGCCAAAACAAATTTACGTCAACAGCACCCAAATATAAGAAGAAGGCTACTATCATTGTACAAAGCAGCATTGTTGCCTTCACATATCTGTTATGATTGACATAGGTGGTATGATACCACTTACAGAATGTCACTGTCTTTTGCCAAACTTTCTTCAGAAAGCTCCACAGACTTTTAAATATGGTTATTAATGTTTTCAATTATATTCTTATTTTTAATTGTATCATCAGAAAGGTTGAACCAAGTCACTGTTGGGTCTTTCTTATACCATGTCAATTGTTTACGAGCATATTCTCTTGTGTGACTTTGTATTTGTCGTATTGCTTCTTCCAAAGGTATTTCTTTGTCGAAATATTTGAACATTTCTTTATATCCTACAGTGTTTAAAGCATTCTCATTTCGATTGGGCAACATTCTTTGTGCTTCTTCTATGAGCCCTTTTTCCACCATCTTCAGGACTCGCGCATTGATGCGCTCATATAGTTCTTCTCTCTCTCTGGTTATACCTATTTTTATTATATTGAGTCTGCTGCCGTCGGGTAGGGTTCTCTCACCTTCAGGAGTCCGACTGCTCTTTCTGAATGAAGTATATGTCTTTCCTGTCTGATGGCATATCTCCAAAGCGTGAACAACTCTTCGTGGGTTGTGCTTATCAACAATCTGCCAATGTTCCGGATCCATTATTTTCAACTCTTCTACAAGAGCTTCAAGTCCTTCTTTTGCCAGACGCTCCTTCATCATTATGCGAATATCATCGCGTATTGTCGGAATGTCATCTATTCCATTACAGACTGCATCAATATACATCATGGAGCCGCCACTCATGATACAGGTGTCCTTTTGTTTTTCTTTTGCTTCCGTCAGCAGTTTCATCACATTCTGTTCATACAGGGAAGCAGAGTAGTAGTCACCGATATGTTGTGTCCCGACAAAGTGATGCTTCACTCTTGCCTGCTGTTCTGCTGTTGGTGCTGCTGTACCTATGGGGATTTCTGCATATATCTGTCGAGAATCAGCATTGATGATGTCGAGTCTATAATATTCAGCAATCTCCAGCGTCAAGTCTGTCTTTCCAACTCCTGTAGGACCGGTTATGACGATTAGGTTCACCTTATAATTCCTCTTTCTGCTTTTTCGATGAAGTCAAGGACGTATTGTATTTCTGGGGTTATCGTCATTGTCTTGCGGACTTCTTCCAATCCCTCCTTTATAATGCCCTTTGAGTATATAGTATTATAAGCCTCACGAATAGCTATTATAGTATCGTTTTCAAAGCCGCGTCTGCGAAGTCCTATCAGGTTAAGTCCTGCAAAACGAATAGGCTCTTTCCCTGCGATAACGTATGGTGGTATATCTTGTGAAGTACGGCAGCCACCTTGTACCATAACATATCCTCCGATATGTACAAACTGATGAACAAGCACTTCTGCTGAAATAATGGCATTATCATCTACGATTACTTCACCTGCGAATTTTGTAGAGTTGCCGATGATACATCCGCTACCTATCACACAATCGTGAGCTATATGCATATTCTCCATCAGGAGATTATTGCTGCCTACTATTGTAGTACCTTTTGAGAAAGTTCCGCGTGAGATAGTCACATTTTCGCGGATGGAATTGTTATCACCAATTTGGCAGGTAGTTATCTCGCCCTTAAATTTCAAATCCTGTGGTTTGGTTGACAATGATGCTCCTGGCATTATTTCATTACCGTTTCCCATACGCAGACCTTGATTGAGGGTTACGCTGTTCTGCATAACATTATTATCACCAATCACAACGTCTGCATCTATATAGCAGAAAGGACCAATGATATTATTGTCACCCAGTTTTGCGTCGGGATGAACGTATGCTAATGGACTTATTGTATTCATTTTTTCTTTGA
>DJWZ01000082.1:6268-9242 GCA_002449535.1 Prevotellaceae bacterium UBA7017
ACCTCTCACCTCTATTTATTCTTTACCATCTGTCCGGTAAATGTCGCTTCTGCTACAAGTTGGTCACCAACGAATATCCATCCCTGCATCGATGATATCCCGTGGCGAACAGGACCTAATAGTTCAACCTTGAAAATCAAAGTATCACCAGGCACAACTTTTTTTCTGTATTTAACGTTGTCTATCTTCAAGAAGTATGATGTCCAACGCTCTGGGTCTTCCAGAGTGTTTAGTACAAGAATTGCTCCGCACTGGCTCATCGCTTCTATCATCAGCACTCCGGGCATAACAGGCTCTTCAGGGAAATGTCCTACGAAGAAAGGCTCGTTGGCAGTAACATTCTTTACACCGACGATGGTTTTTCCTGAAATATCTATTATTTTGTCCACCAACTGCATAGGGTAGCGATGTGGTAACACCTGACGGATGCGGTTTACATCTAACACAGGCTCCTGGGTTGGGTCATATATTGGTGCCTGTATCTCATGCTTGTGAATCTCCTGACGCATGAGCCGTGCAAACTTATTATTGACAGTGTGTCCAGGGCGTGTTGCGATGATGCGACCTTTTAAGGGCTTTCCGATGAGAGCCATATCACCTATGATGTCAAGCAACTTGTGACGAGTACATTCGTTTTCCCAGGTTAATGGCTTATGCTGCAGATAACCCAACTTTGTAGCATCCATACGTTCATATCCCAAGGTGTCGCACAGCTTGTCAATATTCTCCTGTGGCTGCTCATTCTCATATATCACGATGGCATTATCAAGGTCACCACCTTTTATTAGACCAGCCTGCAGTAATGCTACAATATCGCGAACAAAGACGAAAGTGCGGGCTGAAGCAATCTCTTTTGGGAATTGTGACATATCGTCAATTGTCGCAAATTGTGAGTCGATAAACTTCGAATTGTACGAACACATTGCTGTGATAGAGAATTCTTCATCCGGCAATATGGTAATCACAGAACCAGAATTATCATCTCTTACTTCAATCTTCTTCCTGATTATATAATAATCTTTCGGAGCATTCTGCTGTTGTATGCCCACTTCGTTGATTTTATCTACATAAATCATTGCAGAACCGTCAAGAATAGGGAATTCTGGTCCGTTTACTTGTATCAGACAGTTGTCTATACCCATAGCATAGAGGGCTGCCATAGCATGTTCTATTGTTGATACGCGAACATCTCCCTTGCCGATTACTGTACCGCGCTGGGTATCGACCACATTCTCAGCAACAGCATTGAGAATAGGCATTCCTTCAAGGTCAATACGCTGGATTTTATATCCGTGGTTCTCTGGGGCGGGATTGAATGTCACCGTTAGATTTATACCAGTGTGAAGTCCCTTGCCACATAGTGAAAAAGACCCCTTCAGAGTGTTTTGCTTGTTCATTGTTAGTATGTTATTTCTTTAGTTCTGCAAGTTGTGCCTGCAGTTCGTTTATGGTCTTTTGCATTTCATTCATCTGACGATACATGTCTGGCAGACGTTTAAAGATTGCCGATGAGCGAAAATAGTTTGTCAATGGGATAGGAGGGGTGCCAATAAGGTTCTCACCATCTTTCAGACTACCTGGAACACCAGACTGTGCTCCGAGGTGTACGTTATTGCCAATGGTGATGTGGCCTGCTATGCCAACCTGACCACCGAACATACACCATTTTCCAACCTTTGTACTACCTGCAATACCAACCTGTGAAGACATTACTGTATTTTCACCGATATCCGTATTGTGAGCTATCTGTACGAGGTTGTCAAGCTTTACGCCCTTACGAACGTATGTAGAACCCATAGTTGAACGGTCTATACAAGTGTTGGCACCTATTTCTACATTGTCTTCTATTGTTACGATACCAATCTGTGGAATTTTGTCATATCCATCTTCGGATGGTGCAAAGCCGAATCCATCAGCACCGACAACACAACCGGCATGCAGGATACAGTTGTTTCCCACCTTGCAGTCGTGATATATCACTGCATTAGAATAAATCTCTGTATTATTGCCTACAGTAGCGTTCTGACCTATTGTCACGTGAGGAT
The DNA here is from genome assembly GCA_002449535.1 of Prevotellaceae bacterium UBA7017. Taxonomy (GTDB): domain Bacteria; phylum Bacteroidota; class Bacteroidia; order Bacteroidales; family Bacteroidaceae; genus Prevotella. The sequence continues at coordinate 8,314 of DJWZ01000082.1, forward strand.
GCAGTACACAGCCGTTTCCTATTGTCACATTAGGACCTATAGCCACAAACGGACCAATATAACAGTCTTCACCAATCTTGGCTGTCGGATCAATGAAGGCGAGACTGTCTATTCCCTTGCGCTTTGGCTTCATAGAGTCATACATCTGCAGCAGTTTTGCTACTGCCTCATAAGCACTCTTCACACGTATCAGGGTTGCCTTTACAGGTTTCTCTAATACCAAAGCCTCGTCAACGAGAACTACACTTGATTCTGTTTTGTATATATAGTTGATATACTTTGCATTAGAAAGAAACGAGATAGCGCCTGGCTTTCCTTCTTCTATCTTTGCAAACGTATTGATACAGACATCGGGATTACCCTCCACACGTCCCTGTATCAGTTCTGCTATTTGTTTTGCACTGAATTCCATCACTTTTCACTTTTAACTTCTCACTTTTTCCAGTTCTTTCGCCATCTGTTCCTGCAGTTCTTTTGCCTTTTGGGCAGCTGTGTCTGCAAAGAATTCCGTATTGTCGGCATATATTATACCACGAGAAGAGTTTACGAGCAATCCACAGTCTTTTGTCATTCCATATTCACAAACTTCTTGCAGCGAACCTCCTTGTGCTCCAACGCCAGGAACTAACAGAAAGTGGTTTGGTGCAATCTTTCTGACGTCTTTGAACATTTCTCCGCGTGTAGCACCAACAACATACATCATGTTCTCTGGTGTTCCCCATTCCTGTGATTTGCGGATAACTTTTTCAAAAAGTCTTTCGCCGTTTGCATCGGCATCCTGTTGAAAGTCTGCAGAACCTTTATTAGATGTCAGCGCAAGAAGTATTACCCATCTATTCTCATAACCATTGATAAATGGCGTCACAGAGTCTTCACCCATATAAGGTGCTACCGTAAGGGCATCAATCCTGTAATTATCAAAGAAGGTC
>DJWZ01000154.1:0-1919 GCA_002449535.1 Prevotellaceae bacterium UBA7017
GTTTGTAATAACGACAGTTATGTGTTAAGGGATGTGACTTGGCGTAAGAGCTTGCTCTTAAAGACAAAGGCATAGCACTTAACACTATGTTCCAATGGAACTACAAACCTCAAAAAGGGTCATTCTTGGTTTTTGTGAAATTTCGAAACACAGGGTCTTGCAGGTGACCCTATTTTTCTATCTCTTTTCAAAGATGCTCTAAAAGCCAATAAATCATACTCGTTAACGAAATCGATCGAATACGTTAACGTAATCGATCAAATACGTTAACAAAATTGATTAAGTCGTTATTACGATTGACCATTGACGATTGAGTATTGAGCATTGAGTATTGAGCATTCTATTCTTCACTCTTCACTCTTCACTGTCTTCACTCTCTTCCTACCAAAGTCTTTGTGAAATGCGTATGCTGATTTCTGGCATTACAGGCAGGAGCTTCACGAGTTTTACGTATTTGTCAACAGAGCCAGGCATGCTCTTGGCATCTTTTACAAGGTTGACGGTATTGTAGATTTTATTGCCGGCAGCATCTTGTCCCAAAGGTACTTTTACGTCTATGGCAGGAGTGCCTCCCCATATTGTCACACCAGCATCGATGCCCAGCATGGTGCGCCTGTCTTTAGTGATTGGAACAGAATATCCTACTCCTACAAATGGCTTGAATTTCCACCATCCACGACCTGCAACCGAAATCTGGTTGTTTTCATCAGGAACCATTCTTATCGGGTCTCCTGCTTTGTGCATCAATTCACCTTTGTGGTAGCGGATGCCGCCCTTTACGATAGGTCTGCCATTTTCGTCGGTTTGGTATTTTACTTCGCGATAAACGGGACTGCCCTGATTGTCTGTTCCTATCTGTTCATTGTAGGGATTGTCCAGTTCTGCTGTGTAGTCATAATATATGTCTTCCTTTGCTACGATATCGTGTGAGTATTGTCCTATAGCGACATTGAAGGCATTTTCAGAATACACTTTATTCTCGACTTCTCGTCCGTACAGGTCATCCCAGTTTTTTACTGCATCGTTGGCTTTCTCACCCCATTTCCTCAGTTCCCTATTAGTGTTTTCGAAAGAAATGCCTGCAGGGATAGTTACTCCCAGTCCTTCTGCATCTATAATGCTGGCATGCTTGTCGCCCAAAGCCTTTCTGTAGAGAGTGTTCAGGGCTCCTATCACTGTCAGGTTTCGCATGCTGTTTGGAGAAACTGCTGCGGCAATGAGATCTGTATTGCCGTAGTAGAATCCTACTGTTACATGGAAATTCCGATTCTTCTTTATAGGGAATATATCCACGAGACATTTGAAGTTGCTCATGCTGGCATCACCCTCCATTTGCACACTCAGTTCTGGTCTTGTTCCGAGGAGGTTCTCCATTTTGTCTGCCATATTGTTGAATCGGCTTCCCTGTATATCCTTTGGCAGGTCTTCTGCTACTTCAATGCCGAACGAAGGGTCAAAATGGATGTATGGCATCCAGGTGCCACCCAGACGGAGTTGTGCCCATTCGCTCATCGGAAAGGCAACATCGAAGCCCAAACCGCTGGTACCTATTGTTCCTGCCACATCAACGTGGTTAAACCATTTCCTGTCACCAATGCTTTGTGTGGTAAGGAATTTATGGAACTTGCTCTCTGCCATAGCGGGAGAGGTTGCGAGCACCATACATGATATGAGGGATAAAAAGTGTTTCTTTACCATATACGTTGTGAAATTCTTATTGATGCTTCTGGATAAACAGGATATTTGTCTGCTGAACGCAGGTAGCCAGGAGTGTTTTGTCCTGCCACATTGCTGAGTCCCTCGAAGGCTTTTACTTTTGGTTTGCCGCCCCATATCAGTATGCCGGCATCAATACCTATTGTGGTGCGTTTGTCCTTGGTGATTGGTATTTCATAACCGGCTCCGATATATGGCTTGAA
>DJWZ01000154.1:2050-2792 GCA_002449535.1 Prevotellaceae bacterium UBA7017
TCCCCATTCTCATTCGTTCTCTCTCCTATAGGGATGCTTACTTCGCCCATCTCGATGATTTTCTTGTAAAAACTCTCTTTGACGGTCTTCAGCCTCTTGGAATTCAGATTGACACCAAAAAAAGACAAATCTATGTCTTCGCCATTTAAGACTTTCTGCCTTAATGTGTTATAAGTCTTTATGGCAGCTATTGTATTGCCACTTATGGAGGTGCTGGTGGCTGAAACAATGGTGCTCGTGCCATAGTAGAAACCTATGGTAACATGGAAATTGCGATGATTCTTGATTGGGAAGAAGTCAACAAGCATTTTAAAATGGTTCATGCTTGACTTTCCCTCCATCTCTATGTATTTTTCCGGCTTTACACCCACAAATGTAGAAACGAGTGTAGAAAACTGTCCCCAGTCAGCTTCTGCATTATTCATGCGGACAGCATAGGAGTCAGAATAATGTCCTCTGGGCCTCCATACACCGCCAACACGCAGGCGAGCCCAGCCTTTCAGTGGAAAAGCAAGGTCGAAGCCCAAACCTGTAGTACCAGCCGTGAAGGCACCGTCAACATGATTGAAGTAACCATCCGGCTGCTTCAAACTATACCAACTCTCTGCCTTAATAGTAAATAAGGACGCAGATGAGATAAAAACTAAAAGTGTAATAAAACGTTTCATTTTCGGATGCAAAGGTACGATTAAGTTATGAATAATGCAAGAAAACAAGAAAATATTTTGGCTCACCAGTAAAA
>DJWZ01000131.1 GCA_002449535.1 Prevotellaceae bacterium UBA7017
CAGCAGGAACAACACTATTTCTGCAGCGCGACCCACATAAGGCAAGAATACATTTTGTGCAATATAATGCTTTACAGCAACACTGTTCGGCTGTATTCCGTTAAGAAATTCCTGATAATCCCGTGCGTGCTGGTTCCCCACAAAATCGGCTCCGAAAGAAATATAAAGCACCCACCCCAAAGTACAAGCAAACACAGCCACCGCCGATTTGTTTACATTCGTCCATTGCTCTGTAGCGATGAAGAATAAGCTAATAACAAGTATAGAGGCTATAACAATTGACATAATTTATTCCTCGATAACCATAGTGATTGTGTGAGCGGTAAGCGGGGCTCGAACCCGTGACCTGCGGCTTGGGAAGCCGCTGCTCTACCAACTGAGCTATTACCGCATTCTAAAAAAGGTTGGAACCCTTTCGCCCAACCCTTTTAGAGCCGATAACGAGACTCGAACTCGTGACCCACGCATTACGAATGCGTTGCTCTACCAACTGAGCCATATCGGCGCTCTTTGCTAATCCCTTTTTGAATTGCGAGTGCAAAGATAGTATTTTTTCTTCAAATACGCAAAAGAAAAAAGGTAAAAATTTATTTTAATCAACCCAATTCCTTAAAAAATCTTAAATATAGATACTCCACAACACACTTCGCGTTATTATGTTGAAGTTTTTTTATACCTTTGCATCCTGTTTGGAATAAGTAGCACTAAAAAACGAACTAAAAAATAGAATACAGAAATGTCAAAAATTTGTCAAATTACTGGTAAGAAGGCAATGATCGGCAACAACGTATCTCACTCAAAGCATCGCACAAAGCGCAGCTTTGACGTAAACCTCTTTAGCAAGAAGTTCTACTATGTAGAAGAGGGTTGCTGGATTAGCCTCAAGATTTCTGCTGCAGGCCTTCGTCTCATTAACAAGATTGGTCTTGATGCAGCATTGAAGCAGGCTGTTAAAAATGGCCATGTAGATTGGAAAGATATTAAAGTTATTGGTGAGTAGCCTAAGGCAAGTGCTCAAAGTTTCTAATATAGATAATTATTAATAGAATATGGCAAAGAAAGCAAAAGGCAATCGCGTTCAGGTAATCCTCGAATGCACAGAGATCAAGAATAGCGGCATGCCAGGCACAAGCCGTTATATAACTACAAAGAATCGTAAGAACACTCCAGAGCGTTTGGAGTTGATGAAGTATAACCCAATCCTTAAGAAGATGACTCTTCACAAGGAAATAAAGTAAACACATTTTAGACTATGGCAAAGAAAGCGGTCGCTACCCTTCACGAAGGTTCTTCTGATGGACGCGCATACAGCAAAGTTATCAAGATGGTAAAGAGCCCTAAGACTGGTGCTTACATTTTCGACGAACAGATGGTTCGCAATGAAGACGTTCAGGCTTTTTTCAAGTAAGAATACTATTATACAATATATTTAATATAAAAGAGTTGCATTCGTCCTAACAGCAATGTTATTACGCATGCGACTTTTTTTATTCTCATTATACATCGATAATATTTCATATATATATTATGGAGAAATTCAAAGTTGTCATTGTTGAAGATGTCCCACTTGAACTCAAAGGTACGGAAGGATTGCTGAAGTCACAAGTTCCTGAGGCAGAAATCATTGGCACTGCGTCAACAGAAGGTGAATATCTCAAGCTAATGCGAACAGCAACTCCCGACCTTGTCCTCATGGATTTGGGTCTTCAGGGTTCTACGACAATTGGTGTGGAGCTATGTCGTAACACCAAGGCAGACCATAAGGACATCAAGATACTTGTCTTTACCGGTGAGCTGCTCAATGAGAAGCTTTGGGTTGATGTCCTTGACGCTGGTGCTGACGGCATCATTCTCAAGACAGGCGAAATGCTCACCCGAACCGACATCATGAATGTCATGGCTGGCAAGAAATACGTATTCAACGAGCCCATCATGGAACAAATTGTTGATGTTTTCCGCAGCAGCATCAATGGCAGCATCATGAAGATGGAAGCCACTATTTCTTATGACATCGATGAATATGACGAGCGATTCCTCAGACACCTGGCACTCGGATACACCAAAGACCAGATAACCAACCTCAAAGGAATGCCATTTGGCGTAAAGAGTCTTGAGAAGCGCCAGGCAGAACTTGTCCAGAAGCTTTTCCCCGAAGGGCATGGTGACTACGGAGTAAATGCCGTGCGACTTGTAACAAGAGCCTTCCAACTCCATATACTTGACATCGATAACCTTGAGCCTGATGAAGAATAGTTTTTTCCGCATAGGAATATACTTTTTCCTTGCCATCATTTTTGGCATAATAGCCTTCTATGTCTTTGCTCCCATGAACAAAGAGGACGAGACAGTATATCTGTATATTGACGATAACGACACTCCCGACTCCCTGTTCAATAAGATTGGCGAGCATTGCCATGAATATGGTGCTACTGCCGTTATGACACTCTCTCGTCATTTCAATGACGACCTTACCCTTCGTCCAGGGCGTTATGCCATCAGTCCATCCGCCAATGCCTTCATGCTGTTCCGCGATCTCAGGAATGGCAAGCAGTCACCCCTCAACCTCGTCATTTCCGAGGTTCGCACTCGCGATAAATTAGCTGACATCATAGCTCCCCATCTCATGATGAGTAAGGAGCAACTTCTTCGTTACCTTAACAACAACGACTCTCTGGCTTTTCTGGGAACAGGCATTGACACCTGTACTGTTATAGCTCTCTTCATGCCATATACCTACGAAGTATATTGGACCATCTCTCCACGCCAGCTACTGAAAAAGATGCAGGAGAACCATAAAGTTTTCTGGAACGATGAGCGAAAAGCCAAGGCGAAGGCTCTCGGGCTCACCCCTATCGAGGTGCAAACCCTTGCCAGCATTGTTGACGAGGAAACCAACTACCAGCCAGAGAAGCCGACTGTAGCAGGAATGTACTACAACCGCCTGAAGACCGATATGCCCCTACAGGCTGACCCTACAGTGAAGTTTGCCTTGCAAAATTTCACACTCAAGCGCATATACAACAACATGCTTCTCTACCCTTCCCCCTATAACACATACTACAACACAGGGCTTCCTCCTGGTCCTATTCGCATAGCATCCGTTGCCGGTATCGATGCTGTGTTGAATCTCCATCACCACGACTTTCTGTATATGTGTGCCAAGGATGACCTTTCCGGCTCACATGTTTTCGCTATAACATACCCTGAGCACCTTCAAAATGCAGCAAAATATACCGCTGCCCTCAATGCTCGGGGCATAAAGTAGTTAAAAAAATATAAATTATGTATGTGTGCACACATATATACACGCGCGCATGAATATTTTTTTATACCTTTGCATCCGCTTTTCCCAATTCAGGGGGAGCATAAATATTTAATTAACTTATGTCTAACTTTAAAAATGTACAGCCACTCGACGACTTCAATTGGGAAGAGTTCGAGAATGGTAGTATTTCAGGCGCAAGCAAAGAGGCTCAGGAAGAGTCTTACGCCGCAACACTTAACAAGGTGTCTGAAGGTCAGGTAGCAGAAGGCACCGTAATCTCTATCGACAAGAAAGAGGTTATCGTAAACATCGGTTACAAGAGTGATGGTATCATCCCAGCCACAGAGTTCCGTTACAATCCTGACCTGAAAGTCGGTGACAAGGTAGAAGTTTACGTTGACACCCAAGAAGACAAGAAAGGACAGCTCGTT
>DJWZ01000010.1 GCA_002449535.1 Prevotellaceae bacterium UBA7017
GCCGGCGGAAGTAGATCTGATGCACAGGATTTTCTTATTGTCGGTCGTAACCCATAGATTACCGTGATTATCTTCAATAATGCTGCGACAATACTTGGCATCATCTATCTTTGCCGTTATATTGCGAAACTTGCCATCTGCCGTAACCTTGCATAGTCCTCCGCCTGATGTTGACGCGATTATTTCACCTTTGTGTGTCCTGACGATATCCGTGACATACCATTGATGGACGGCGCCGTATGTCTCGTCGATTATAGGCTCAAAACCGTTTTTGGTGCTTCTGCACAGTCCCCTTGACGTGCCTACGTATAATCTTCCGTCCGCACCCTGTATGATGTTAATAGTATTGTCGGATGTCAGTCCGTCGGCAGTATTGAAGGTTTCAAAGGAGTATCCGTCATACCGGTTGAGCCCGTTCTCTGTCGTCACCCATACCATGCCCTGCTTGTCTTGGTATATTTCATAAAGGAAACTGCTGCTAAGCTGTTTGGTGAAAGACAGCATACAGTTCTGGGCGACACTTGGGACGCATACTAACAATGTTAATATACAAGATAGAATAGAAAGGGTTTGTTTTTTCATTTTTTACGATAAAATTGTTTAGGACGGGGCAAAGATATGAAAAAAATAAGAAAAAACATAAATAATTAGAAATTTACTCTCGTTAAATGTTACATCAGGAAAAGTTATTGATATATTTCAAGCAAATAAAGGTGCATGTGTTATAATAAATAAAGAGACGGAAACAAAATGTGAAGAGTGTTAGATAATAAATATCTACCTTTGCAGTCACAAATCGGTTCCTAATAGTTTGGTACAGAAAAAATCTATTTCAAAAATATCGATATGTTTAATTTTCTAAAACCACAAAAGAATTTTATACTTGCCGGTTGCTCTCTGCTTCTTGCCTGTGGGATTTCGTCCTGCAGTAAGTATGATTTGGATGAGACGGACCCAGAAGGATGGGGGGCAAGTATTTACAGTTATCTTAATGAGCAGGGCAATTATACCAACACTGTTCGTATGATTGACGACCTTGGCCTTGCTGAAGTACTTGCCAAAACGGGTAGTAAAACAGTCTTTGCTGCCGACGATGAGGCATTTGAACGCTTTTATGCTTCTAATGAATGGGGCGTAAAGAAGTATGAGGATTTATCGGAATCCCAGAAGTGCTTGTTGTTGAAAGGTTCTGTTATTAACAACAGTTACCAAATCAACGACCTTTCAAGTGTAGAGGGTCCTATCGAGGGACAATGCTTGCGTCGTATCACTTCGCAGGACCCAGGCGACACTCTTGCACTGGTAAATGTTGCCGACCTTCCAAATATGGAGGAGAGTGACTGGGTGAACAATTCCACATGGAAAAAGCTCCGTGATGAAAACCTTGAAAAAATTTATCTCCTCAAGGATGCTTCATTGCCACCGATGATACATTTTATAGAAGGTTATCTTACCAATAACAAGATTACGAATGACGACTATAATTTTTTATATAATGGTAAGACGAACCGTATTTCTGGTGATGCCAGTGTGAACGGCGATAATATCATTCAGCAAAATATAAAATGTAGTAATGGTTTTATCCATAAGGTGCAGGAGGTAATGATGCCTCTCAAGAGCATCGCTGACATCGTGGAAAGCAAGCCTCAGGTGTCAATGTGGAATAAGCTCGTAGAACGCTTCGCTGTTCCTCGTCGTATTACGAATGAAAATACGATACACACATATCAGAATCGTTCAGACCGCGATTTTTCAAAATACAGACTTTATGAGCGTCGGTATTTCTCAAAGAAATCTCAGGGAGGCAGAATTCTCAATACCGATGATGATAATAACGTAACTGCCGGACTCTTGAAATTCGACCCGGGATGGAACACATACTACAGTGGCATTGTAACATCATCCGACGAGGTGGCAATGCAGAAGAATATGGGTGTCATGATGGTTCCATCAAACGAGGCATTGAATAACTATTTTACAAATCAGGAAGGACGCGTGCTTCTTGAGGAATACGGTAGCTTAGACAAAGTTCCTAATGACGTTATAGTAGAACTGATAAACAATAACATGCTGTCATCTTTCTCAGAGAGTGTACCATCCAAGTTCAATGGTATTCTCAATGATGCAAATGACCCTATGGGTGTTGAGCGTTCTGCAATTGACAGTGTATGGTTAGGTTGTAACGGCGCTGTATATTTGACAAACAAGGTTTATTCTCCTACATCATTTGTAAGTGTATTATACCCTGCTGTGGTAAAGAACAACCTCAAGGTTATACGCTGGGCAGTGGAACAGAATCAGTATAACGTTTATCTGAACTCTCTTAATTCACGTTATAGTTTCTTCATCCCAAGCAATGGTGCATTGCAGTGGTACATGGATCCAGTATCGTATGGTAAAAACAGCCGCGAATTATGCCGTTTCTATTATGATGAGGAACGCAAGGCTGTGCGCGCATGGCTGCGTGAGTGCGATGCTAACGGCAACATAATAGGTGAAGACAGCACGGAAATCACGGATAGCCGCTTGATAGTAAAACGTCTGCAGGATATTCTGGATAACCATATTGTCATTGGCGATGTAGAGAGCGGAAACGAGTATTATCGTACTAAAGGAGGACAGGAGATACGTGTAAGAAATGCTTCCTTAGGTGCTGCCGGCATGACAGTAGAGGGAAGCCGCCAGATTAACGAGTCTTCTCCTATAAGTGTTTCACATGTATATGACCAGACCAAGGCAGGTAATGGTAAGGTGTATATACTTGACAAACCAATAATGACAACAGAAAAGAATGTCATGGACCTGATGGCTGAGGTTCCGGAAATGAGCCTGTTCATGGATTTGCTGAATGGTAGCGGATTGCTGGAAAATATGCGTGACAATAAGGCATGTGTAAAATCGACTAACATCAGCCTGTTTAATTCGTACCACTATACTATATATGTTCCTACAAACAGTTCCCTTGCAGGTTTCCCAACATGGGATGATGTGGAGGCAAAACCAGAAGATTCACCTGAACGAGCAGCCGATTCTATTAAAATAATGAATATGCTTCTGTTGCACATACAGGATGGCTCTCTGTTCGTAGGGTCAGGAAATATGGCAGAGGATGGTTATGAGACATCGTTGGTGGATCCAGAAACAGAAAAGTTCGTAAGAATATTTGCTGAGCTGAATAACAATGACCTTTTCATTCGTAAGACGCAGACAGCTGCTTCAATCCAGCGTAAGGTATTGAAGACTGATGGCAAGTATAATCTTATGGCACGTGAGTATGTCGTGAATTCCAGTGACAAGGAGACGGCTTCCGGGCTATATACAACATCTACTGCTGTTGTTCATTTAATAGATGGACCTATAGAGTAGTCGTTAAACATTTAATATTGAACATAGAAAAATGAAGTACAAGAATATATTTGGGTCGTTGTTGGTGTGTATGCTCCTCACCCCAGTGTCAGCATTGCATTCTTTCGCACAAGAGGCAAATGATGTCATTTCAGGTACAGTGTCTGATGCGTTAGGACCTATTATGCAGGCAAACGTAGTAGAAATAGACAATGCTAATCGTATTGTCAGTTCTACAACAACTGATATGAATGGTAACTTCTCATTCAAAATCAAGAGTCCTAAGAACAAGTTGAGATTTTCATTTGTGGGATGTAAGCCAAAGACCGTAGCCATCAAAGGTACGGTATATGACATTACTCTTGACGATGAGACAACTCTGACGGAGGTAACAGTCGTAAGTAAAGGCCGTGGCAACGGTTCCGGATTGGCAATTCCTCACAATGAGTTATCTACGTCTAATCAGACTATTTCAACAAAGGAATTTGAGGGACTGGCATTGACAACAATTGATGAGGCACTGCAAGGTCGTATCGCCGGTCTTGATATTGTCGGCAATTCTGGTAACCTTGGTTCCGGAACATCTATGCGCTTGCGTGGTGTAAGTTCTATCAACGGTTCTTCAGAACCACTTATCGTTGTTGATGGTAATGTATGGGAAAGTGACCGTAACAGTGGCATTGACATCTCTTCTGCAAACGATGAGAAGTTTGCGGAGCTCCTGAATGTCAACCCAGAAGATATTGAGAGTATCAGCGTGCTGAAGGATGCTGCTGCGACTGCCATCTGGGGTTCTCAGGGTGCCAATGGTGTTATAGAAATCAAGTTGAAGCGTGGTAGTCGTGGTAAGACGCGTGTAGGATATTCTTATCGTCTTACAGGCACCTGGCAGCCAAAGGGATATAATATGTTGACTGGTGACGAATACACAATGCTTCAGAAGGAGGCATATTTCAATCCGAGGCTGTCAAGCGGTGACAGTAACATCAATGAGTTCAACTATTCGTCTGGTAACATTGGTTGGCAGAACTATGCTGCCAATACCGACTGGGTAAGCGAGGTGCAGAAGACTGGTTGGCGTCAGAATCATTACCTGTCGCTCACGGGCGGTGGCGAGAAGGCTAATTTCCGTATCGGTGCCGGTTACGACCACGAAACGGGTTCTATCATCAAGCAGGTTCTCGACCGTCTGACCAGCCGTGTGGCTCTCGACTATTTCGTGTCTGACCGCATCAAGATTATCACGAACCTTGCTTTTACCTACACGAAGAACCAGAAGAACTATAGCGACCTCCTCAATGCCGCTTACCGTCGTATGCCGAACATTCCTGTTTTTGCACGTGACGACAATGGCAACGACCTGGACTATTACTTCAATATCCCTACGACTATCTCGCCAGAGCTTCAAGACCAGGTAGGAGCTATAGACAAGCTCGGTGACCAGGTAAGAGCTGCCAATCCTGTAGCATTGGCAAATCTGGCAAAGAATGAGGATACGTCGTACAAGATTTCCCCTGAATTCCAGTTGGTGTATAATCTCCTTGGGGTAGAAGAGGGCAAGACGCAGTTGAAGTATGAGGGTAAGATAGTGTTTGACATCTTCAACAACTATATTGACACCTTCCTGCCAAGCACTTTGAATGCCTATACCTATACAAATGCCAATAACAACCGCTCTACGTCGTATGCATACAAGAGCCTGGGTATTACCACCACGCATACCTTGACTTTTGTGCCTCATTTCAAGAATGAGGACCATTCTATGATGATGATGCTTCGTGGACAGCTTACCGATGGCAGTTCTACAACGCAAAATACGGCTGTATATGGACTTCCTACCGGAACGATTCAGAGTACCGGTGCGGAAGCGGTAATAGGCAGCGACTTTAGCAGCACTGCAGGTCAGTGGCGTTCTTTGTACTTTACATATTCCGTACACTATGCGTATAAGAGCAGGTATATGGCAGACTTCTCTATCCGTCGTGACGGTTCTACGAAGTTTGGTCCTGACAACCGTTGGGGTACATTCCCTGCATTCTCCCTGAGATGGAATATCAGCAGTGAGCCATGGGTAAAGGAGAAGTTGCCTTGGCTGTCAATGCTCTCCGTGCGTCCGGGTGTAGGTCTTGTGGGCACTCAGCCAAATGCCGACTATCTGTTCTATTCGAAGTATCGTAACGGAAACGGCTATATGGGCGGCAGATCTACATATCCTGCCAATGTACAGCTAAAGCAGCTGAAGTGGGAAGAGAAGAAGACATGGAACCTCGGTTTCGACTTCGGTTTCCTCAATGACAAGATTACCGGTAACCTGGAACTCTACAGACAATATACGAAGGATCTTCTTATGAGGAATCGCTCCATTGCCACGTCTTCGGGTTATTCGAGGCTCGACTATGACAACGTGGGCAAGATGGAGAATGTAGGTTGGGAGTTTAACATCAATACCAACAACCTCATAAAGTTTGGCAAACTCGGCATCGACCTCAACGTCACCTTTGCCAACAACCGCAATGTCATCACCGAGATGGACGAGACCTGTCTGAGGAGTCTTAACGATGACTTCAATCATTCCAACGGCTCATACATGACACGTGTTGAGATAGACAAGCCGTTCGGAGCTATTTACGGTTTCCGTCATAAGGGTGTATATCAATATACGGACTATAGTGCAACAGAAGTTCCTGGTGTAAGTGGTCCTAATGCTCCTGTTGCCCGTGATGCCATGGGTAATGTGGTGACAGACGACAAGGGCAATGCCAAGCCTATGACATTCTGTTACGGCACGTCTGCCGAATATGAATTCAAGGGTGGTGATGCCATGTATGAAGATGTAAACCACGATGGTACCATCAATGAACTTGACATAGTATATCTTGGCTCGTCACTGCCGAAAGTTACTGGTGGTTTTGGTATAAAGTTCAAGTTCGGACGCTGGACTCTTAACAACCAGTTCAACTTCCGTTATGGCAACAAGATTATCAACGCCAACAGGATGCAGGCAGAAGCTATGTACACCAATGCCAACCAGAGCCGTGCCGTCAACTATCGTTGGCGTGTAGAGGGTGATGTATCTGATGTTCCCCGTGCATTGCATCAGTCAGGTTATAACTGGCTCGGTTCGGACCGCTTTGTTGAGGATGGCTCTTTCCTTCGTCTCAACTACACGCAGTTATCATATAGCTTCCCAACCAAGACAATTAAAAAATGGGGTTTGACCCAACTCAGTTTCCATATTTCCGCTCAGAATGTATTCTGTATTACGAAATACTCAGGTGCTGACCCTGAAGTTTCCTACGGCGGCTACGGCATCGTAAGGGATAATTCTCAGACACCTAAGGCAAAATCTATCACTGGCGGTATAACTATTCAGTTCTAAAAAAATGAAAAGGACATTAACTATTCTTTCCGCAGCATTGTTGCTTACAGGTTTAACTTCTTGTAACGACTTTCTTGATACGTTACCACTCAATGATGTGGTACTCGAGAACTACTGGACCGAGAAAAAAGACGTGACAAGTGTTCTCAATTCCTGTTACGAATCTCTTGAGAACCAAGAGAGTGTAATACGTATGGCTGTATGGGGCGAGCTACGCTCTGAAAACATCGTAGCAGGCAGTTCTGTAACAAATGAATTTGCTGATGCTCTCAGGGAGACACTGCTTCCTTCCAGTGCTCTGACTGCATGGAGTATTCTTTATCAGACTATAAACAGGTGTAACACGGTTATTCACTATGCTCCTGGAGTGCAGGAGATAGACCCTAACTACACGTTGGCAGAGATGCAGGCTACTATTGCCGAGGCTACTTTCATACGTGACCTGTGTTATTTCTACCTTCTCAGGACGTTTGGCGAGGTTCCTATTGTATTCGAGCCAAGTATCAGTGACGATGCAGAATTTGAAGTTCCTCCTACCCCTGCGTTTACTTATCAGAACGGAGGATGGGTGATGGGACCGGCGTTAGACACGCTTATCAACGACCTGAAGGGGGTTGAGAATATGGCAGTGCGCCGATATGTCGATGACAGCAACATGCAAAACAACGTTGCAGCATCTCTTGCACGCGAGAACAGCAGCCGTGTGACACGCTATGCCATTTATGCACTGCTCGCAGATCTGAACCTGTGGAAGGGTGACTTTGATGAGACGATACGATACTGCGACCTTATCATAGACGCCAAGAAAAAGCAATATGAGGAGAAGAAGGAAAATCTTGGTACGATTAACGACATGATGCTCTTCAATGACATCCCCCTGCTGATGGAATGTCCGGAGGGTGATACAAAGTGCGGAAGGGCACAGACAAAGATTTTTGGCACTGGAAACAGTTTTGAGAGTATCTTTGAATTATATTTCCAGATAAATCAGGGTGTTTCCAATGGATTCGTAAGTACATACTACGGCACGAACGGAACGGCTCTTGGGCGCCTTGCTACGATAGACGAAAACAGAAAAGACGTTATAACTGGCAACAACACCCTGTTCTCAAAGGACGATTGCCGTGCATACGGCACAATGAAAAACGAGAACGGCAAGGTTTCCATTACGAAGTATGTCGCTTCTTCTGTAGAGATGTCAAATCGTCTCAGTACGCTCACTGACGAGAGTTCCGCAGGCATAAAAATCGAACGTCGAAGTTCTGGATACGCCAACTGGATAATATATCGTCTTACAGACATCATGCTTATGAAGGCAGAGGCTCTTGCCTTCAAGGGTGAATCATATTACGAGGAGGCGTTTAAGCTGGTGGATGCTGTCAATCGCAGGGCAAGGAACATTACTACTCCTGGCGGAGCAGGTGCCCTGAAGCTGACAGACTATAATACGAACTTGTCTAAGATGATGGAAGACCTGATACTTCAGGAGCGCAAGCGTGAGTTTATGTTTGAGGGAAAACGTTGGTATGACCTTGCACGCTATGCCATACGTACAGGAAACAACAATTACATATCAAAGCAGGCAACGGTAAAATATCAGATTAACGTAAATGCCATACAAATCAAGTTGAGTAATCCGCTGACCCTCTTCTGGCCATTCAACAAGAATGAGTTGAAGCTTAACAGATATCTCAAGCAGAACCCTGCATACGGAGATACAGAGGATTTCCAAAAATAAAAAGAGAAAAAAATAATACAATATGAGAAACAAGTCATTATATTTCTTATTAGCAGTAATGCTGCTGATGGGCATAGCATCATGTGTAGATAATGATGTTAAAGATGGTGACGCCGGCTACTATTCTGCAACAAAAATGACTGCGGCAGAATTGCTTGCCGAGCATCCTGAGAAGTACAGTATGTATATAGAACTGTTGCAGAGGGCGAAGCCGATGCTTGTAGAGGGTGATAATGTGTCAAATTATTTCTCAATGCTGGGGACATACGGCAAATATACCGTCTTTGCTCCTGACAATGAGGCAATGAAGACATACTTGGCAGAGAACGGATATGAAAGTATTCAGAGTATTCCGGAAAGGACATGTGACACCATCGTACGCAATCATATAGTAAACAAGGGTGCCTATTTCACTACCGACTACAGCGACGGTACCTTGCCGTCAATGAATATGGACGACCGCTATGTGGTGATTACCAGTGACAGCGATGTCAACAACAACAACGCACTGCTGCTCTATGTCAACAAGAGGTCACTCATTACTGAGAAGGACGACTCTGTGACGAATGGTGTCGTTCATACCATCAACAGGGTGATGAGTGCCAGTAACCAGTTCTTGCCTGACCTGATGGAGGAGGACTCTACAATTACTATATTCTGCCAGGCACTGAAACTGACAAATATGGCAGACTCGCTGACAAAATACATCGACAACACCTACTATACAAGTTCCGACTCTGTAGTAAAAGGTGTGCCTGGCAAGCGCTTTGGCGGAAAGGACATGGTGGCACACTATTATGAGAAGCGTTATTTCAAATATACAGCCTTTATAGAACCGAACGAGGTTCTGGCACAGCATGGCATCAATTCCCTCGATGACCTCATAGCACATGCCAAGGAGGTATATGACGCAACATTCCCTAACGATGCCGGTCTTTATGACGACGATTACACCAATCGTAAGAATCCGCTGAACAGATGGGTCAGCTACCACCTGATGAACAGGTTGGGTAACTATAGTGACTGGGCACCGTCAGGTCAGATACTGACAGACTGCTGCCGTACAGATGTTGCCGATGCCGAAGATTTCTGGCAGACGATGTTGTCAGAGGGTATGGTACGCTTCTGCCGTTCTATGGGACAGCTGTATGCAAATCGTAAAGGTCTCAAGAATGCTGTGTCACAGGGTCTGAAGGGTGTCAGGGTGCTCACTGATTCCGAGAGTGGCAAGAGCAACCAGCAGGCACTTAACGGACGTTACTTCTATCTGGACGACTTGATGGAATATACTACAACGGTGCGTGACAAGGTTCTTAACTGCCGTATGCGTATTGATGCTACGACGCTGAGTGCCGATTTCATGAATCAGGGCGCTCGCGGTAATCTCGGATGGGATGAGAACTACCTCTTCGCATTCAAGCGTGGATACATAGAAGGATGGAAGATTTCTCCCGAGTCATTTGTCGGAGTGCACTGTGATAACGTGTTCTGGAGTTCATACCTTGGCAATGCGGTTGCCGTAAAGGGACAGTATGACGTACAGATAAAATTGCCAAATCCTCCTCCTGGCCTTTATGAGATTCGTCTGGCATACGTTTCCAGTGAAGAGCGTGGTGTGGTACAGGTATATTTCAACAACGAGCCTTGCGGCATTCCTGTTGACCTGCGTAAGGGTGTATGGGAGTACATAGACCTGAGCACCTATGATATTAATAAGGAGGAAGACAATCTGGCTCTCGACAAGACACTTCGCAACCTCGGATATATGCTTGGTCCTGACTCATACGGAAAGCCGGGAACCGACGTGCCCAGCTTCCGTGTAGCATCTCCTGAGCACTTGCGCAGAATTCTTACTACACAGCAGTTTACAGAGGGTAAGGAGTATTGGTTACGCTTCCGTCAGGTATTGGAGGGCGATGCTGAATGGTCATTCGACTACATCGAACTGTGTCCTAAGAGCGTTTATGCAAGCGCAGCCGGGGAGAACAGACACTAACCCCCTCCCAACCTCCCCGATGGGAGGAGTAAAGAATTATGAATAATGCATCATGAATAAAAATAGTAAATTATGAATAAACATCGGAAGATATTTGGAGCAATGGCAATAGGAGCCATGTTATCTCCACTGTCAGTATTGACATCCTGTTCCGATTGGGATGACCACTATGAGTATGCTTCAGGAGGAAGTAATCCAAACAGTTTGTTTGAAGAGATTGCCTCTCATGAAGAATTGTCTGACTTCTCTGTCCTGCTGGCAAAGACAAAGGTGTTCAGACACCACAAGGTGACAGAAACGAGTTATGCAGACATCTTGTCGGGCGGTCAGTCTCTGACGTTGATGGCACCAGTTAACGGAACATTCAATTTAGACTCTATGTTGAACGTATTGGAAACTGCGCAGGGAGACTCTGCCGTAGAGCATTTCTTTGTCAAGAATCATATTATCCGCTCTCCTCATTCTGCCGTCGAAAGCCGTTTGAGGAGCCTGAATGGCAAGTATGTGGATATTACTCCGAATGCCATTGGCGGTTCTGAAATTAGCGAGGCAAACATACAGACCCGCAATGGTGTCATGCACATCATGAATTCTCCTTTGAGATATCGCAAGACGATTTATGAGACCATGGTCCTCGACGAGGATTATAAGGAGGTGGGGACAAGGCTTGCCTCATACAACGAGGACGTCTTTGACGAGGACGCCAGTGTCAGCAGCGGTAACGTGGATGGTGTGCCGGTATATGTTGACTCTGTTATCTATGAGCGTAACAAGATGATGGAGGCTATCGGCCTGCTGAATGCCGAGGATTCTGTCTATTCTGCCTGCATTCCTACCAACGAAGGATGGAAAAAGGCATGGAATCAGGCATCAAAATACTTCAACTATGCTGACGATGTAGATAAGCGTGACTCCCTCCAGAGGTACTATACTATGCGTGCCCTCATGGACGATGCCGTCTTCAGCAAGACGATGCAGTCTTCACCGGAGGACAGTATTGTCAGTGTGCATTATAACCGCTCAACTCCTGAGTATCATGTTTTCTACAAGCCATACGAGAGCACTGGTCTGTTAGGCAAGGCGAAATCTACAAGGGAGTGCAGCAATGGCATTGTGTATGTATATGACGAATGGCCTTTTGACCCTACGCAGACATACTTCAAGAAAATAGAGCAGGAGGGTGAGTATAGCTGGAACGTGACAGACTTTACAAGTACCAAGTGCACAATGACGTCATTCAATGTTGTAGGAGAAGGTGCTTCTCTGGTACATAAGGGAGCATATATGCGTATCACGCCAAAGTCAACCAACGGTACATGGGACGTGACATACAAGCTTACCGACGTTCTTTCCGGAAAGTATAATGTTCACGTTGTCACTTTGCCAAAAGACATGTTTATCTCATCTGCCACGGAATTACCTGTAAAATATAAGGTAACCATCAATTACTATGGTCAGGACGGCACGCTCCAGAAGTTTGATTGTGGAGACCAAAGTTCCGTTCAGGGTGAGATTACCGACTTGGTCGTTGCAGAAGGACTGGAATTCCCCGTCTGCCAGTATGGTCAGAATACGAACGTAACCATAACCCTTACCGGCAATGCAAAAAAGACGCAGACTAAGAAAGAGACGTCTGAAATGTATCTGGACTACATATACCTTGAACCTGTAATCGAATAATTTGCTATGAATACGAGAAAATATATAACATTAACATTAGCGTTGGCGTCTGTTTCTTTCCTGCAGGCGAAGGAGATAGGCGGTAAGGTGACCGACGCTGCTACGGGCAATCCGATAGCAGGTGTGCAGGTTAAGGCATACGGTGACGAGCGATATACCGCAATGACCAATGCTGAAGGTATTTACCTCATGAAGGAAGTGCCTGAATATGTAAACAGCGTTTATATGACCTTGGAGGGATGCTCTCCACAGCAGGTGGCAGTCGGCAATGATGCCATGCACGTAGATGCCCAGCTGTACAGGGATGCCTTCTCTTCTTCATACAAGGCATATACATCTGGTAACAGGACATCCGGCACCACTGGTTTCGGCAACAGTGTCGAGATGTCTATCGACCCGTTCATCCAGGGCAGGCTGAATGCCGACGTCCATGCTGTCAGCCGCGGCGGCAATGACGGTGTCGGCAACGTGATGTTCATCAACGGTATCAACAGCCTTAACTCCAATGCACAGCCGCTGGTTGTCATCGATGGTATGATAGTAGATGTGAAATATGACGGCACGATGCTTCATGACGGATATTTCAATAATCTGCTTGCCAACATCAACGTCAATGACATCGAGAGTGTCGAGGTGATGAAGAACGGTACTGCCATCTATGGTGCCAAGGGTGCCAATGGCGTGCTCCTGATAAAGACAAAGCGCAACAAGAGCATGACGACAAAGATTGACCTCACGATAGGCGGCAAGTTTATGTCGATACCAAGAACTCCTTCCATGATGGAGGCAGAAGACTACCGCACATACGTTACAGAGATGTTGGCGCCAAAGGTCAGCGATATGTCAACGATGAAGTTCATGGTTTCTGACCCGAAGTATTACTACTATCCCCAGTACCATAATGCCACGGACTGGAAGAAGGAGGTTTATCGCAATTCCTTTGCCCAGAGCTACGGCATCAACGTGCAGGGTGGTGACGATGTTGCGAGCTATAACCTTTCCGTAGGTTACTCTGCTGCCAAGAGTCCCCTAAAGGGCAATGACTTCTCCCGTTTCGACATGCGTCTTAATACCGATATCGAGATTATCCGCAACCTGAATGTCCGCTTCGACGCCTCTTTCAGTGACGTGAAGCGCGATTTGAGGGACGTCGGTGTCAGCAGTGATGTTGAGAGTACCACCATTACCTCTCCAAACTTCCTGGCAATGGTGAAGGCTCCGTTCCTCTCTCCGTACGCGTATGATGTAAATGGTAATCTGAGTGGTTATCTGGCGGAAGCCGACGACTACCTCCAGGGTTCCATCATCACCAGCGACAGAAGCCTTGGTAACCCTGTCAGCATCCTCGACAATGGTGACGGCAGAAACAAGAACACATTCGGCAACCGTCTCGTTACGTTCACGGTGGCTCCAAGCTATAAGATAAACAAGCACTTCACGGTATCAGAAGACTTCGGCTTCACCCTCGTGAATACCAATGAGAACTACTACCTGCCTATCACGGGTATTCCACAGTTCCGCGTGCCAGGTCTTACGGATATTGTCTATGTGGATAACACGGTGTCTTCCCTTGCCACAAGACAGAACTCCATACAGTCAGACACCCGTCTGACATGGACCAACCGCTATGGTGCCAACTATATCAAGGCATTCGGCGGGTTCCGCTATATGAACAACCGTAGCAAGGTGAACATCCAGAACGGCTACAACACCGGTAACGACAAGACACCTAACATGTCAACATCATTGCAGTACAAGACCACCTCTGGTACTGATGACAAGTATGCCGATGTATCATGTTACCTGGCAGGCGACTATAACTACGCTGAGAAATACTATGCCTCAGTATCTCTGACGGCGCAGTCTTCTTCACGCTTCGGCAAGGATGCCAGTGCCCTGAAGATGTTCGGCACACGCTGGGGACTGTTCCCAAGCTTCCAGGGCTCATGGGTAATGAGTAACGAGAAGTGGCTGTCTGACGTGAAGTTTGTCGATTACCTGCGTCTTAACCTCGGCTTTGAGATAACCGGTAACGACAATATCGACTATACGGCATCAAGGAGCTACTTCGTCTCCAAGTCCATGATGGGTGCCACGCTGACGGGTCTGCTGTTAGGCAATGTCGGCAACAGCAAGCTGAAGTGGGAGACGACCCGCAAGTTTAACGCCGGTTTCGAGACCAATCTGCTCAACAACCGCCTGCATGTAGGTTTCAACTACTTCCATTCCTGGACATCCGACCTGTTGATGCTGCAGCAGGTGGCATGGACCACCGGTCTTGCCCAGAACTGGACCAACGGCGGAAAGCTGCGTAACTCGGGCTTCGACTTCTCTGCCGACGTGAAGGTCATCAACGACAAGGACTGGAAGTGGGAACTCGGTGCGACGATGGGACACTACAAGAACAAGCTTACCGACCTTGGCAATGGTACCGACAGACTCCTGACCAACGCATTCGGTGCTACTATCATCTCAGAGGTAGGTGGCCCTATAGGACAGTTCTATGGCTACAAGACCAACGGAGTATATGCTTCGGAGGCTCAGGCTAAGGAAGACGGTAAGTATTACCTCGACCAGACTGGCAACAAGATAGCCTTCCAGGCTGGTGACATGAGATTTCAGGATACAAACGGTGACGGCAAGATAGGAGAGGAAGACCGTGTGGTAATAGGCAATCCTAACCCAGACATCTATGGTAACTTCCGCAGCCACCTGACATGGAAGCGTTTCGCTCTCGATATGGCATTCACATACTCAATAGGTAACGACATATATAACTATCAGCGCAGCATCTTGGAGAGTGGAAAGTATTTCTACAACCAGACAAAGGCTATGAACAGCAGATGGACAACCGAAGGACAGGCGACAGACGTTCCGAGAGCGTCCTATCAAGACCCTCACGGCAACAGCCGCTTCTCAGACAGATGGATAGAAGACGGCAGCTACCTCAAGTTGTCAAACATAACACTTTCATACGCAATACCTATCAACAGTACCTTCTTGCAGGGTATCACGGTATGGGGTGCAGTGAACAATGTGTTTACTATCACAAAGTATCTCGGCAGCGACCCAGACTGTACGGCATCAGGCAATGCACTGCTTCAGGGCATTGACAGAGGCTTGCTCGGACAGAGTCGTTCTTTTGCAATGGGAGTAAAGGTAAACCTCTAAAACGACAGAATTTATTATGAAGATGAAAGATATATTTTTAGTAATGCTACTGCTCCTCTCATTCATGTCATGTGGGAAGATGCTTGAGCAGGATTCCGAACTGGTGGAGTTCGAAAGTGATAACATCCTGGACACTCCTGAAGACACCCTGCACAGCGTGATGGGTATCATCCGCCAGATGCAGGTCGTTGCCGACAGGACGGTATTGTTGGGAGAAATACGTGCCGACCTCATGCAGGTGACAGACAAGGCTACGACAGACGTCAAGGCTCTTGCCAACAACGTGCCGATGACCGACGAGGCGAATATCTATAACCGCATCAGCGACTACTATGCCATCATCAACAACTGCAACTACTACCTTGCAAAGGCTGACCCTAACGCGCAGCGATATTCCAAGTATATATTCAGAAAGGAATACATCGCCGTGAAGGTATATCGTGCATGGACATACCTGCAGCTGGCAAAGATATACGGCAGGGTTCCCCTGGTTCTCAATCCGCTGCTGTCGGTAGAGGAGGCACAGCAGGCAATGAACATGAACTATACCGACATGCAGGGCATCTGCGACTATTTCATCAGCGACCTCAGCCAGTATGTCGGTGCGAAGGATGACGAGGACGTGGAATTTCCGCAGTACGGCGATGTTTATGGCATTAGTTCCCAGAAGTTCTTCATCCCCCTGCGCGTGATACTGGGCGAGATGTGCCTGTGGTCAGGCAGATATAC
>DJWZ01000086.1 GCA_002449535.1 Prevotellaceae bacterium UBA7017
GAATTTAACATAGAATGCCCCGCTCGCTGAGCGGAAAAACCTTAAAACATTGAACATCGCAAGCAGACGTTTTTCGTATTTACGCAAAACAGGATGCGCCTCAGCATAGTTTAAAAGCGATTTTGACTCTGCATTCGGCTTTCACTGTTTTTCGTATTTACGCAAAACAGGATGCGCCTCAGCATAGTTTAAAAGCGATTTTGACTCTGCATTCGGCTTTCACTGTTTTTCTCGGTGAGAGCCGAGAGTTTTTCTTTTTGTGGTTTGTAATAACAATAGTTATTGTGTTAAGGGATATGGCTTTGGCGTAAAAGCTCGCTTTTAAAGACGGAGGCATATCCCTTAACACAAAATTCCAACGGAACGACAAACCTCAAAAAGGGTTTTCTTGGTTTTTGTAAAAATACCAAACACAGGATTTTGCTGGTGTCTCGATTTTTCCCTCAAGAAATGCATCCCATATAGGACGATAAGGACTCTTCTTGGCAATAATCTGTAGCAGACAGTTTGTATCAATTACAACAGGATTCATATACAGAACCTATTTCTTATATGGAGTCCTTAAATGAGAGCCACGTAATTCCATGAGTTTTTTTTCATCCCATTGACCACTCTCCCACAATGCATCCATTTCATTATCCACCTGCTTCGCATAAAATTCTGCCAACTGTTCACGCAAATTGTTCAGACCCATTGGGGTTTTAATATGCGAAACCAGATTAAACACATGTACCTGAGCTGGACTAAAAGTTATCTCTACCATAATCGTACCCTATTAATTTTACTTTCTTGCTGCAAAATTAAGTAAATATTTCTAAAACTCAAAGTAAAAAGTGTAAAAGAGTTCAGTTTTTCCTTATGTGTACGCACACGATATGTTGTAAATCGGCTTTTGCCGAAGTCTATGGTCCGCTCGGCTTGTCCGCTTTTACAAAGGGTTTGCACGCCCGACTGCAAGAAAAGTCAAAAGCGGTTTATAGTTGAGAGGCAGTGGTAAGTGTAGAGTGGATAGTAATTAGTTTATGGGCTTAGTAGCTTAATGGCTGATGAAAGAATGAAGAAATGAAAGTTTAGTGGCTTAGTAGAGTGGAGATAATAACCTATTCCTTCAGTCTCATGAGGACGAGGAGTTTAATTCTTGCAATATATCAGAAAGGATATATTCGTCACTTTGCAAATTAAGACCACTATCAGGGTTAGCAAACAATGCGTATGTATGAGAATTATATAGTATGTCTAAAGCATGTTCAACATCTATATTGAGATGTTCAGCAAGCAGAACAGCGATTCTACCTGTCTTGCGCCATAATACCTGATCTCTCATTGTTGACCTCCTTCTCTCGCAAGTGGTTCTGTACCAATAAAATGCATACAACGGTCAACAATCAACTGGTTGCTGATGCACATCTGGTGAGTAGGCTTTGCATAACGCAATTGTCCAATAGCTTGTTCTGCTGTAATACGTCCTGCATAGTAATCTTCAACCGTATCAATAACTTGATCGTTTGCAACCCCGCCCTCAATGATGTCATAATCTTTCCAAGGTTCCTCTCCACGTCGGCTACTAACAATAAAATCAAGCCAATCTCGGTCATAATGTTCTAGGCGTATTCGGCGTATATCGCTTGGAAGCTGATTCTCATCAAACTCATAAACAGAGATTTGTGGTGTTGCTACTGCACGGATTACACAGACACGCTTTGCCCAACGCTTGGCCTGATCATGGAGGTTGGTAACATAAAATCCTGGACCAAAATCCAATTCGCGACGACCAACATTCGTTAACGGTTTTGGAATACTGATATAAGAACCATGATAGAGCGTCGTCATCGCTTACCTCCTTCTTTCATTTCCCAATTTCTTAAGGCTTCCTGTATATTCCAAATCACACCATCAATACTTTCGGCATGTAAGGTGTCATAGCAGTCAAACAATAAATTGTGCACAAGACCATATCGCTTCAGACGATTAAACAACTCTGTTGCGGAGATTCCTATGCGCTGTGCTGTTGCCCCAATAGCTAACGTTGCGAATTGTGCTTGAGGAAGTGATGTCATAATATCATATTTATAATTGTCACTCATTCACGACTTCTGCCTGCAAAATTACAACTATTTTTCAAACTAACAAAGAAAATCGTAATATTTTTCAAAAAATAAGTTTTTTGCAATTATGAGAACAAGACATACATAACGTGTGTGTAAAAATTATAAGCCCCTATATATACTTATAGGTATATATATAGGGGCATTTATTTAATTTTGTTTACACACGTTATCCTTGCTCTACGAAAAGACTTTTTTCTACAGTGCACGGGAAAACTTTTTTCAGTGTACTGGAAAAATTCCTACTCTGCACTCCAGTAAATTGGGGACCCTTATCGGTTATTGCCAGAGTCTAAGGTCCGCTCGGCTTGTCCGCTTTCACCAATACCCAACAGGCATTCAACCTATGGCAGGGTTAAGGTAAAAATCAATCAACTTTTTCTAGGGTAGTACAGAAGAGTGAAAAGTGAAGAGTGAAGAATAATTTTCAATGGTCATCAAGACAAACAAAAAACTCACACAGAATTAGATGTCTGTGTGAGTTTAATATTTTATCGTCCCTTTTTCTCCCTCCCTAACTGGGGAGGGACGGGGCGGGGCTTTACTCTTCTTCCTCGTCCCAGTCAGAGAAGCGAGCACCGCGAGCATCAGCCGCGCCACCTACGAAATCTCCGCTACCTCTTTGTACGCCTGTAAGACCATTTACTCCTTGAATAGAGTTACAAATCAACTGTGCTGGTTGTATCTTTACTACCTTCAAGGTAGGATTCATATATGTCTTTTTCATAATTGTAATCTTCCTACGACCCCACCCCAGCCCTCCCAAGGGAGGGAGTAAGTTAAAGGTCTTGTTTGTAATTTATTGTTATTTCATTTACACTCTCCCGCCCCCTCCCCTTGGGAGGGTCGGGGTGGGGTCGTGTTTTTATTTTACTTGCTGACCATTAGCGTTGAACTTCTTACCGTTCTTTACGATAACAACCTTGCCGTTCTCGATGTACTTGCCGTCCTTAACTTCAGCAGAAGCCTCAGCAGCAGCAACGTTATCTACACCGGTAATCTGTCCGTCAACAACGAATCTCAAACCACGAGCTGGAGTAGCTACCTCTTCTGCTAACTGTATGTAAGCACGATAAGGATTGATTGTAGCACCAGCAGTACCTACAGAGAATATCTCGTTGTTGCTGAGAACATAGTTCTTCTCTGCATTAGTGATCTCTGTAGCAGTATAAGCGCCCTTCAGAGAAGCCTCGCTCTTTGTTGCAACAGGATTAGCAACAGTAGCAGCAACAGCAACATCGCTCAGAGTAATCACGCTCTTATCTGTATTAGACATCATGAAGTATGGCACGTTAGCTGTGCTTGCAGCAGCAGAAGTGAAGCCAAGTTCACCTGTTGAGCTATTATAGCTGTCAAGAACTGCAATATTATCAACTCCGCTTACAGCGAATGGATATACTGCAGTAGCCCACTTACCAGCTGTCAGAGTACGAGTAATCTTAACTGATGGATAAGTACCAGGAGCATAAGTTGGAACTGCAGAACCGTCAACGAATTCGAGTTCAGAAGCAGAAACAAGTTCAACATCTGCAATAACAATCTGCTGCTGTCCGTTTTCTACCTTATTGAAGTTCAACTTATAGTCACCAGCTGTTGTAGAAACGAAGTAGCCAGTATAGTTGTACCAATGAGTTGCATCACTATGAGCATCTGCTGTTTCTGGACGGAAGTTTGGAGCAAGTGTAATAGCTGCATCACTCGGATCTTTAAGGCTTACAATAGTATTTGGCTGATTATTCCAACCACCATACTTGAAAGAAATCTTATAAATCTTTCCTGCCTTCAAAGGCATTGTATAACCAGCGGTTTCACCATAAGTAGCATTGAACTTCATCAGCAAAGCCTTACCTGAAGAAGTTGCAGAAAGACCTGTATTAGAAGCACCTTCTGTGCCACCCATAATACGTGAGTTATTTTTACCATCGTTATACAGATTCCAACCATAAGGCAGATCCTGACCACCAACAGTTTCGTACTTTGTGAAGTCACGACCATAAACAGCATTCACCTCACCAGCATTTGCTGTCCAAGTAGCACCTGTCAGAGCGGAAGTAGCAGCTACTACTGCCTCACCAGAAGCTGTTTCTGGATTAATTGCCTTTGCAGCAGCAAGAGCATTAATTGCAGCTACATTGTTATATGGAGCATATTCACCATCCTCGAAGCCGAGAGTCTTTGCTTCAGCATCAGCAAGAGCGTCAGCAAGAGCAGTCTTCTCAGCAGCAGTAGCCTTAGCTTCGTAGTATGTCAGGGTCCAGTTATAAATCGGACACCAGTTCTGCTGACAGAAGCTAGGTACAGCAACACCAATCTTCAGGTCTTCACTTCCGTTCAAATATACATAAACAGTATTCAAATAACTTGCAGCATTATCAACGAGAGCCTGAGTACTATTGATTGTACCACCGCCTTCATACCAACCTTTCAGTTGGGTAATGTTATCGTTTGCGTAAATCCATGCTGTAGTATTTGCTTCGTTACCTACTCGTGTAGCATCTTCGGAATTGCCTGGACGCCATGTAGCACTAACAGTAATCTTATAAAGACCTGCAGGAAGTTCTGAAACAGTTTGTGTTATACCACCAACAGCGTTCCATATCTGAATCGTAGGTGCGTGATAGTCAACTGCGGTATATTTAGAACTACCGTTATATGAAACAGCTGTCCATCCGGAAGCACTATTGCAAAGAGGATTAGAAATTGCAGATGTCTTGTCTGTAGTACCATAATCGGAACTTAAAACAGACTCCAATTCTGCCAAAGTAGTAACGCCCTCGATGCCTGCGGCTGTGGCGAGTGCTGTGATTTCTGCATTCTTCTTAGCTGTGAGTGATGTTGCATACTCAGCCTTTGACAGAAGTTCCCATACAATAGCTTCACCTTCATTCGCTGTCTCAGCTTTATAGTAGTATCTGTTTGTGTTACCATTATCATCCGTATAGTCAACATATGATGTTGTCATATAATTGCCATTGGTATATTTCAGGTAATATCCACCAGTAGCCTCAGCAATATTCCATGCGTATGCATCCTGATCGGTATACATATTCAGGTACTTGTTCGTGTTAGCAGCAAGAGAATGATCAACATTCTTCAAATAATATGTTCCATCAGACTGAATCATAGCCTGAAGTGATATACCATAGTTATCAACTACAGTTTCTGTACCATAGTTACCACCACGTGTCAGATACTTATATTCTCCCTTCTTCTTGAAATAATATACTCCATCAGCAATGATACCTGTACTAAACGATGTATTAATGGCAGCATTCGTTTCCTCACCCTCATAGCCTACTACACCAGCAGCAATTGCAATATCATAGGTTGAAGAAAGTGCAAGTGCTACATCGCTGAACGTTGCAGTGAGAACCTTGCCAGAAAGTGAAAGTGTGCCTTCTGCGACATTCTCGCCTCCTTTTGACAACACAGCTTTTGCGCTACCATTAAGCAAAGCAAAAGAAGCATCAGGGTCAGTTGTA
The DNA here is from genome assembly GCA_002449535.1 of Prevotellaceae bacterium UBA7017. GTDB lineage: Bacteria > Bacteroidota > Bacteroidia > Bacteroidales > Bacteroidaceae > Prevotella. Next base: position 5,588 of record DJWZ01000086.1, read on the forward strand.
CCAGCATCAGAGAATGTGAAGTCAATTGTAGAAAGGCTTGCAATGTACGCATTATTAGCAATGCTCGATGTTGGTGAGCCTACACTATAGGTATAGCTTGAAACTCCAATAACGAGATTATTGTCCGTAGAAGACTTCACATAATAGCGTTGAGCTGAGAGCGAATTGTTTTCAGCTGTGAAAGTATTTGTAGTGATTTGAGGCATAACAGTTGTGCCTAAATTGGCACTATAAACAATCTTGCTCAAGTCTGTAGCCGTTGCCGTGTAGTTGTCAGCAGTAGCGGGAATATCAATATAGTACCAAGTATCAGCTGTCATATCTCCATTACCGGGAAGTGCTTCAGCAACACCAGCAATAGTAGGAATAGAGTAAATGTAGAATTGGCGTTTACCTGCGTCAGCTGCCTTATTTGCAGCTATATTCTCATCCTTTCCAGGAGCATATGGACTATTACTCCAGCGGCCAACAAACTCTGTAGTCTTTAGCGAGTTGCTCAAAGTCCATTTTCCTTCGGATACTTTTGCTTCGAAATCTGTGTATGCTGCGTTGATATCAGATGTAAAGCCAGTATTCCATGTAGCAGCAGTTGCGAGGTAAAAATACTTATCAACTCCCACATTCTTCAAAGCATATCCTACACCATGAGACTCTGTTGTCCAAAGCTGTGTAGTATTTGATACAGGATCTGCTACTGAGGTGTACTGTGGACGTCCATTGGTTCCTATCATGGCCAAACCTGTTTCGTAGCCAGTCTCAGAGAGGTCAAGGAACGTGTAGAAGTAGCCTGCCTTGCCCAAATCAGAAGTTGCTGTTACTTTGCTCCACCCTTCCGTTTCCAAAGTGGCACTGCTACGACGTGTTGCATCATAACTTGTACGTGAGATGTAATAGATATAAAAGTCAGGTGACTGTGCATCATTCTTATTACAAGCTAGTTCTTCATAGTAATTGTCTTCCAAGCCATTCCAATGTAGCTTATTATTCAGATTGACTGCACCGTCATCGTTCCAAGGACCAACGAAACCATTTGAAAAGACGCCCTTTATTGAGTATTTTCCATCGGAAACAACCTCAAATGTAAAACCACCATTTTCTGAACTTAAAGCCATTTTATCAGTCCAACCTTGACCTGAATTCGCTGCGCTAATGAAGTACCAATCATCAACTTTGCTCTGGATGAGGTAGTTGTTTGAGGCATCTTTTGAAAGTTTCCAAACCTGCGCCCAGTCAGCGGTAGGGTTCTGCAAAGCCTGATAGGTCGGCTTGCTATCTGTGCCAGGACGAGCATTTGTAACAGAATAATTGGATGTACCAGCATCCACGAACATGAAATAGTTATCATCAAGTGTTAATGACGCCAAGTCTGTAACCTGTGTCCACCCTGCACTCGTCAAATCAGAGACGGTGTAGGCACTTGCATTACTCCACCCAAGTAGTAGGGCGCAAGATGCGATTAATAGTTTAAGTTTTTTCATAATGAAAAGTTTTTAGATGAATAAATTAATTAAATAAGTAATATATAAAATATTATTGAGCTATATGAACTTTATACAAATTCGCGCGTATGTGCTGAAAATCCATGTGTCATAGCATAGGATATATTTCTGTCTGGTCTATACCTTCACAGGCACGATAACCTTGCGTGCGTAAAACGTAAAGTGTACTGGCATCTTCACAGACTTAGGTTCACCTACACAAACGGAAGTTCTTTTCAGAAACCCTTTAAAAGGATACATTCCGATTTGTGGGTACAAAGGTATATATAAAATTCGAGAAAAGCCTTAACAACCTTTAACTCCCAGAGAATGATAACGTTTTTTAACTTTTACAGGGGTATTTTTAGCTTCATTAATAGTATGTAAGGGTAAGAGGGATGCAAGAAAGGCTCTTGAAGATTGAAAATTGAGAATTGAGAATTGAAGATTGAAAATTGAAATAGACAAAAACCCAAAAAACCCTTTCTTCGGTCTTGAAGCTCTTTCAGAGCCTTATGTGCTAAGTGTTATGTCCTTGTCTTTAAGAGCAAGCTCTTCAGCCAACGCCATATCTCTTATCACATCCACTATCGTGGTTACAAGCCCTCGAAAGAAAAACACCGCCTTTGGCGGAAAAACCGTTCACTATTGACCATTCACTATTGACCATTAAGCGCTGAACTTTAAACCTCTGCTTGCGAAACTCAATTTTCAATTCTTCGCTCGGCGCTTGCGACGCTTTTACAAAGCGAAGCGACTAAAAGAATTTTCAATAGCATAAGGTTTTGGTTCTTAAATCTAACCACCGAAACAGTATCGTGCAACTATCGTGTAACCTCCGTGTAACTATCGTGTAACCTCCGTGCAACCTCCGTGCAACCTTTCTCTAAAAGAAACTAAAGTAAAAGATATTTTCGGACCACCAGTAAAAACCTGTGTCAATCAGCAGATTATTTCTTAGACAAAAACAAAGAACAACCCCACTCCAATAGTATAAGTCTTTACAGACTATCGCAGCACTTCAAGTTCCAAATCCTTTATAAACAAGTTTATAAGTCCTTGTTCCTTGAACTCCTACACCTGCCTACGTCAGGTTATACTATTGTCGCGGAAAAACCCTGCTTCGCAGAAAAACCTTATGTTGTTGAATATTGAGAATTGAAAATTGGACATCGCAAGCAGAGGCATTCTTTCGAGGTCTTATAGCCATGAAGTGGATGTGATAAGAGATATGGCGTTGGCTGAAGAGCCTGCTCTTAAAGACAAGGACATAACACTTAGCACATAAGGCTCTGAAAGAGCTGCAAGACCGAAGAAAGGGTTTTTGGGGTTTTTGTGAAAATTATAAACACAGAGTTTTGCAGGTGACCCATATTTTCTTCATAATTTTTAATGCCGAACTCTATCAAGACTCAATCAGAAGTCAATCAAGACCATATCAGAAGCCTATCAAAGCCCTATCTGTTTTCTATCAAAGCTCTATCTGATGTCTATCAGGACGATAGAGAAATGATAGAGAAATAATAGTCCTTAATTCTTATAATGCTATCATTTACGCGACTTTCGCAAGTTTATCTTGCTTAGTCTTAGAGGTAAGGGAAGAGAAGTTAAGAATTAAGAATTAAGAATTAAGAATTAAGAGTTAAGAAAATTATAAAGAAAGGTCACCAAACTGGCTATTGTCGCTAAACCAACAGTTCTGCTCCTCAGCCCATTTACGTAGTCTTACCAGTTGGACTGACTTGCAAGACGTTGTTCCCGCAAGAGTCTTAATCTCCTCAAGGACTCTTCGCGCGATTTCGGATGCTGCATCCAAAATGTCACTTTCGCTATCTTGATAGCATTCACCTTTTTGTGATATTCGTTCAGAATAATCTCCATCCATTGATAATTTTTTTGTTTTGCAAAACTTTTCCGCTTGCAAAATTACAACTATTTTCCAAACTAACAAAGAAAATCGTAATATTTTTCAAAAAATAAGTTTAGTAACATTTATAGTATTATAATAATGAATATACGCGGTTGTTTCATTCAGATTCCTTATAAAACTGCCATAAACGAGACCAAACGCAGCAGTTTTGATGCTCAAACCATAACAAATCAGCATATAATCAAGTTGATTTCATTGGCATGAACACATAGCAAAAGCGCGGAACAAACGTTAAAAAAAAATAAAACCAACCGTTACTTCGTAGTATCAGGCAACAATTTCAAATTTAATTTTATACCTTTGGCGAAGATTTCGCACAATGCGATTTACGATAGTTTCTTTACTAACTAAAAAAACATAATCTACTAATGAGAAATCTTAAGACATTCATGGCATGCGCTGCTTTTGCAGCTTTAGCCTCAGCTTGTTGTGACAAGAGTTGTCAAACATCACAGTTAAAGTCAGGTCTTGACCCTGCTGCCTTTGATACTACCATCAACGGCAAGCAAGTAAAGCTCTTTACCCTTACCAATGCCAATGGTATGGAGGTATGTATTACCAACTATGGCGGTCGTGTGGTATCGCTGGTAGTTCCTGACAAGGACGGCAATCCTACAGACGTTGTACTTGGTTATGACAACATTGCAGAATATGCCGACACGCTGAACTCTCCAAGTGACTACGGTTCTTCTGTAGGTCGTTATGCAAATCGTATCAATGGTGGTAAGTTTACGCTCAACGGCACAGAGTATCAACTGAAACAAAACGATGGTGCCAACTGTCTGCACGGCGGCGGCACATCAGGTTGGATGAACCAAGTGTATGATGCGGAGCAGGTTGACAGCTCTACCCTGAAGCTTACCATCACAGCACAGGACGGCGAGAACGGTTTCCCAGGAACAGTTACGGCAATAACCACCTACAAGGTGACATCCGACAACACTCTCGACATCACTTGGGAGGCTACCACAGACAAGGAAACTATCATCAACCAGACTAACCACAACTACTACAACCTTAACGGCAACTTCAACGAGGTTGGAACAGACATGATACTGTATCTGAATGCTGACAATTTCACTCCTTCAGATGCCAACTACATCCCAACAGGCGAGATTAAGCCCGTTAAGGACACTCCATTCGACTTTACTACTCCCCACCCTATCAAGGATGCCATCGATGCAGACTTTGACCAGGTTAAGAATGCCAACGGCGGCATTGACCATAACTTCTGCCTGAACACTTACAAGGACGGCAAGGGAGACGACACACAGGTTTGTGCCTCTTTGTATTCTCCTAAGACAGGCATCTTCATGGAAATGTTTACCAACGAGCCTGGCGTACAATGCTATACAGGTAACTTCCAGGGCATCGGCAACGAGCCAAACATTGCTCACAAGGGTGGCAAATACCCTCAGTATGTAAGCGTATGCTTGGAGAGTCAGAAATATCCCGACTCACCAAACAAGAAGAATTGGGTACAGCCTACGTTGAAACCAGGTGAGAAATATTACAGCCACGCTGCATATAAGTTCTCAATTAAATAATGCACAATGCATAATTCATAATTGAATTTCATAATCTAAAACATAAAACTAAAAAAAAATGGACAAAATCCTTCAAGCCTTGAGTAACAATGGTTTTGAGACTATTGATTACCTTGTATTTATTGCTTACATTATCATCCTCGTCAGCCTTGGCATTTTCCTGAGCCGTGGCAAGAAGGGCGAGGAAAAGTCTTCTACCGACTACTTCCTTGCAGGTAACACCCTGACATGGTGGGCTGTCGGTGCTTCACTTATCGCAGCAAACATTTCTGCTGAGCAGTTTATCGGCATGTCCGGCTCTGCCTTCAACAGCGGTATTGCGATGGCTGCATACGAGTTGATGGCAGCAGCAACATTGATTATCGTAGGTAAATTCCTGCTGCCTCTGATGATTGAGAAGAAAGTGTTTACCATTCCGCAGTTCCTGCGCGACCGTTACAACGAAGGTGTGGGTCTGAGTTTCTCTATCTTCTGGCTGTTCCTGTATGTCTTCATCAACCTTACATCAGTAGCATGGCTCGGTGCCCTTGCTATCCAGCAGATTCTCGGTCTTCCGACAGACATGTATATGAATCTTGGCGGCATGCAGGTGGATGCTGTACGTATGACAATCATCCTTATCCTGTTCCTCATTGCCGGTTTGTATTCTATCTATGGAGGTCTTGCTTCTGTAGCATGGACAGACGTTATGCAGGTAACATTCCTCGTAGGTGGCGGTTTGATAACAGCATACGCTGCACTGAGCGTTATCGGCAGCGAGCTGAATATTGACGGTGGTGCCATCGGTGCTTTCTCTGAGATATACTCACATCTGGGAAGCATACCGGGAGACAAACACTTCAACCTCGTCGTAACACGTAATATGGAGATGTACGAGAACATCTACGACGACCCATACTTTGACATTCCAGGTATAGTAGTAGTTGTAGGTGCCCTCTGGCTTACGAACCTCGGTTACTGGGGCTTCAACCAGTACATCATCCAGAAGGGTCTTGCTGCCAAGTCTCTCGACGAAGCAAAGAAAGGTATGATATTCGCAGCATTCCTGAAAATTCTCATCCCATTCATCGTTTGTATCCCAGGCGTCTGTGCTTACTACATCATGAACGGTACTTACAATGGTCAGCCTGTATTTGACCAACTTACACTGTATGGTTCTATAGAGCGTTCTGACGATGCTTATCCATACCTCATCCGTAACTTTACCCCAGTATTCGTGAAGGGTCTCAGCTTTGCCGCCCTCGCTGCTGCCGTAATATCTTCTTTGGCTTCTATGTTCAACAGTACTTCTACCATTTTCACAATGGATATCTACAAGCACTACATCGACAGGAAGGCATCTGAGAAGAAGCTCGTTAACGTAGGTCGTATCACTTCTCTCTGTGCCCTGCTGATGGCTCTCATCGCCGTTTATCCTATCATGGGTGGTGCTGACCAGGCATTCCAGGTTATTCAGGAGTATTCTGGATTCGTATATCCAGGTATTGTTGTTATCTTCGGTCTGGGTCTGCTTTGGAAGCGTGCGAATGGTACAGCTGCCGTTGTCGCTGCAATCGGCACATTCGCATTCTCTATCTTCTTCAAGTTCGCATTGCCAGACGTACCATTCCTGCTCCGCATGGGATATGTATTCATCTGCCTCGTAATACTGTTCTTCGGTATCTCACTGAGTTCAAAGAACACCAAGCCTGCAGAAGAACTGCCAGAGAAGACCAAGCGTACTCTCTTCAAGTGGGCACACATTGCATTAGGCGCTGCTGTCGTATGTCTGGTTCTGGGCAGTCTGAATTTCTTCATCAAGGAATGTCAGCTCTTAGGCTTCGAAGCATTCTTCTTCCTCGCTGCAATGATGTTCTCTATCTACCTGTTCCTCTACAACAATGCAAAGGATACTGTAGAAGACGTTAAGAGCATCGGCGTTGACGTTGCAATATTCAAGACCAACACAGCATTCAATCTTGGTGCTGCCGGCGTAGTTATCATACTTGTACTTCTGTACGCAATACTTTGGTAATATCATGTTAGAAGAACTGAAACAGAAAGTCTTTAAGGCTAATCTCGACCTTGTAAAACAGGGTCTCGTAATATTCACTTGGGGCAATGTCTCTGGCATTGACCGCGAAAAGGGACTTGTAGTAATAAAGCCTTCTGGCGTATCATACGACGAAATGAAGGCAGAGGACATGGTTGTAGTAGATTTGAATACCGGAAAGGTGGTTGAGGGTAACCTCAACCCCTCATCCGACACTCCTACCCACCTCGTTTTATATAAGGCATTCCCAAACATTCAGGGAGTAGTACACACCCACTCTACATACGCTACTGCATTCGCACAGGCAGGACAGGATATACCTAACATCGGTACGACACATGCCGATTATTTCTACAAGGCTATCCCATGCACGCGCGATATGACTAAAGAGGAGGTAGAGGGACAATATGAGTTGGAAACAGGAAACGTCATCGTTGACGAGATACTGAACATCCGCAAGATAAATCCTGACCACACACCAGCCGTATTGGTAAAGAACCACGGTCCTTTCTCTTGGGGTACTTCTCCAGACAATGCAGTATATAACGCAAAGGTTATGGAGCAGTGTGCAAAGATGGCATTCATCAGTTTCTCAGTTAATCCGCTGACAACAATGAATCCTCTGCTCGTAGAGAAGCACTACAACCGCAAGCATGGTCCTAATGCCTACTATGGTCAGCCAGGACAGAAACATTAATTTAATTCATAATTCTTACACCTATTATATAATTGAGAAGGTAAAGAATCTTTATTCAAAAATAATATATTGTAAAACATAAACAATTAAAACAACTATGGCAACATTTGATAAATTAGAGCTTTGGTGGATTACTGGAGCACAGTTACTCTACGGAGGCGAAACAGTAAAAATTGTTGACGGTCACTCAAAGGAGATGGTTGAGGGACTTAACAGCGGCGGCTTAATTCCTATAAAGGTAGTATATAAAGGTACGGCAAACTCTTCTCAGGAAGTAGAGAAAATAATGTTAGAGGCAAACAACGCCCCACAGTGTGCCGGTGTCATCACATGGATGCACACTTTCTCTCCTGCAAAGATGTGGATAAAGGGTCTGCAGCGTCTCAACAAGCCTATGCTGCATTTCCACACACAATATAATGCAGAAATTCCTTGGGACACAATGGACATGGACTTCATGAACCTCAACCAGAGTGCTCATGGCGACATAGAGTTCGGACACATCTGCTCTCGCATGCGCATACCTCGCAAGGTAGTAGTAGGCTACTGGAAGAGCAAGGAAGCTCAGGAGAAAATTGCTATCTGGGCACGTGTAGCTGCTGCTGTTGCAGATGCTCACGACGTACGTTGTCTGATGTTCGGCATGAACATGAACAATGTTGCCGTTACTGATGGCGACCGTGTAGAATTTGAGCAGCGTCTCGGATA
>DJWZ01000067.1 GCA_002449535.1 Prevotellaceae bacterium UBA7017
TTTGGAATTTAACATAGAATGCTCTAAATAGGCTCGAAGCCATTATCATTCTATCAGAGCTTGCAACGTAGCTGGGAGGACTGATACCCCGCTTGGGCTTGCCCCGGTTTTTCTTCAAGTTTCCCTCTCCAGCAGGCCGGTTCCTCCTTTTTACAACAAAGGTAGTGAATCGAACCTATATAAGCAAGAATTTTCTGAACTTTTTTCTTACACGCTGCAAACTTAGAGTTTTTCTTATCCTCATGCAGTATTCGACGAAGACAGCAAATCCCTAACCTTCTATTACGGCAATGGCAGGGACATTCCTGAGAGCATCAGGATAAAGTCATACAGCGACTGCACGGAACGCGGTTGGGACAGTGTCTCGGAGTCAATAGAAACAGTAGAGTTTGACCTGTCACTCCTTGATTGCAACGATATCGTCAGTACGTCATATTGGTTCTATAACTGTGAGAATCTTATCTCTGTCCAGGGATTGGAGAATCTCAACACCCAGAATGTGACAGACATGCTCTATATGTTTTATGGTTGTAAAAACCTCACTTCTCTTGACGTAAGCAACTTCGATACACGAAATGTTGAAAGCATGAATTATATGTTTTGTGATTGCAGCAGTCTGACTTCTCTTGATGTACGTAAGTTCAATACACAGAATGTGACAAGTTTGAGTGGTATGTTCTTTAATTGCAAGAATCTCACATCTCTTGACGTAAGCAACTTCGATACTCGGAAAGTGACAAATATGTATTGTCTGTTCTATAATTGCAGCAATCTCAGGTCACTCGATGTGAGCAAATTCGACACTAAAGATGTAACCAATATGGGTTATATGTTCTGTGGATGCTCTTCTCTGGAAACAATATATGCCGGTGAGAAATGGAATACAGCAAGTGTCGAGAATAGTGACTATATGTTTGGCGGTTGCAGTAACCTTGTTGGGCAGGACGGCACTAAATACAACTACAATTATATGGATAAAACGAAGGCACACTATGGTGCAGGTGGCTACCTGACCTATAAGTCTCCTGTCCTTCGCGGCGATGCGAACGGCGACGGCGAGATTGGCATGCCGGACGTGATGTTCATAGTGAACTACATACTGGGCACTCCTGACCCGTCGTTCAACACAGAGGCTGCCGATGCCAACCATGACGGCGAGGTGGGCATGCCGGACGTGATGTATATCGTGAACTACATCCTCAACGGAAAGTTCCCCGATGAGGAATAATCAGAAACTTAAATAATATAACTTTTAATTTTTGTCACTATGAGAAAACTTACCACATTATTCCTTTTTGCACTGCTGCCGCTCATGGCAAGTGCGTATGACTTCACTGTAAACGGAGTCTATTACAATGTTACAAAAGCTGCCACTGCCAGTAATGCCGGTGCCGTGAGTGTCACCAGCGGCGATGGCTATTCCGGCATGATAACTATTCCTGCGCAAGTACAAAACGATGGTAAGAGTTACAACGTCACTGCCATTGCTGCACAGGCTTTCCAAAGCTGCATCCACCTTACGGGAGTAAGCATCGGCAGCAACGTTACAAGCATCGGGTATCGTGCTTTCTATGGTTGTGACGAGTTGGAAGAGATAGACATCCCCGACAATGTAACCAGTTTGAACATCTCCTATGGAACATCTGAAACATTTGTAGGATGTACGCAACTTCGTAAGGTTACTATTGGAGCGGGGCTTAAGAATATGGGATCTAATGTATTCAAGGATTGTAAAAACTTGACAAATGTAACAGTCAAGGACGGTTGTAGCATGATAGGCACGGCTTGCTTTAGTGGCTGTACGAAACTGAGTGGCATTGATATTCCCAGTAGTGTCACTGAAATTCAGCAGGAGGCTTTTAACGGATGTACTTCCATGACAAAAGTCGTTATCGGTAATGGTGTAACATCTATAGGCAACAATGCGTTTAATGGATGTATTCATCTTAACTCTTTAACCATGGGCTCAGAGGTGAGAACTATAGGCTACCGGGCATTTTATGGTTGTACGGACTTGGAAGAACTGGTGTTGACAGACAATATCGTTGAGTTCGTAACCGCCTATAGTGAATCAGAGGCATTCAGTGGCTGTACAAGTTTGGAAAGTGTAACGATTGGCGAAAAGGTCTCGGCAATGGGACCTGATTTGTTCAAAGGTTGTACCAATCTTCGTTATGTCACCATAAAGGAAGGTTGTTCGTTGATAGGTAATGGATGCTTCAAGGGATGCACAAAGTTAGCCAGCCTCTCTATTCCAACGTCTGTAAAGTCTATCGGTACAGACGCCTTTAATGGTTGTATCGCTTTGAAACAAATTACGATTCCCAACAGCGTGACAACTATCGGAGGAGGCGCGTTTTATGGCTGTACGGCAATGACGACAGCAACGATAGGTAGTGGAGTTACATCCATAGGTTATGAAGCGTTTTCTGGATGCAATCACCTTCGCACAGCAACACTTGGCTCTGAGGTGCGAATAATAGGATACAAGGCTTTTGCCAATTGTACGGAACTGGAAGAAATGACAATTCCCGACAAGGTCGTAACGTTCGAGACAAGATATGGCGTTTCGGAAACATTCCTTAATTGTACGAATATGGAATCCCTCACAATTGGCGAGAAAGTTTCAGAAATGGGTCCCAATGTCTTCAAAAACTGCATAAACCTACGTAATGTCACAATATCAGAAGGATGTTCGCTGATAGGTGAAGGATGTTTCTATGGTTGTACAAAGATAGAAAATATCACCATACCAAATACTATAGAAGAAATTAAGGGAAATGCATTCTACGGTTGTACAGCATTGAAAAGCATTACCATACCAGACAATGTGACGACTATAGGCAATGGTGCTTTCTATGGTTGTACTTCCATGCTCAATGCCACTATCGGTAATGGCGTTACTGCTATTGGCGGTGAGGCTTTCTGTAAATGTTCTAAGATTACAAAAGTTCAATTAGGAAACGACGTGAGAACCATAGGATACAGAGCATTTGCAGAGTGTACGGATTTGCAAACAATAAATCTTCAAGATACAAAACTCACTACCTTCAGTGTAAGCTATGGTACATCAGAGACTTTTGTCAATTGTATAAATCTTGATAATATAGTGCTCGGCAGACGTATCACCTCAATGGGACCATCTGTCTTCCAAGGGTGTAGCGGTTTGAAGAGTGTAATAATCATGGATGGATGTGAGCAAATAGGCGACAGATGCTTTAAGGCATGTAATAATCTTAAGAATATAGATATTCCCGCAAGTGTTACGAGCATCGGAAAAGAAGCCTTCAGCGGATGTGTTGCACTGACTTCTGCTATAGTTGGCAATGGTGTAACTACAATAGACAATGAGGCATTCTACAACTGCAAGACAATGAGCAATCTGAAACTTGGCGATGGAGTAAAAACCATAGGCTACAGAGCGTTCTATGGTTGTTCTGAACTTACTGAAGTTGTAATCCCTGATTATGTAACCACGTTCGTAACCGCCTATAGTACTTCGGAAACCTTCGCTGGGTGTTCTGCACTTAAAAAAGTAACTCTTGGCAAGAGGATCAATGCTATGGGACCAAATGTTTTCTCTGGTTGCTCAAATATTTCAGAGATAACCATAAGGTCAGGATGTTCGGTTATCGGGGAGAAGTGTTTCAATGGATGCAACAACATCAGCATCATCAAGAACTATTGTGCAGAAATACCAACAACGGCGAGCAACGCTTTCAGCAACTATAATGCAACGCTCTACGTACCAGATGCTGCCATAGATGCCTATAAGTCTGCAACCCCATGGGAGAACTTCCTCAATATTAAGGATATTGCCAATGCACCAAGCGATGGTGACAACAAAGTCAGCACACCGACAATCATCTATGAGAACGGAGAAATTTCTTTCGCCTGCGAGACTGAGGATGTAGAGTTTGTCGCAAACGTTAAGTGTTCTGACTCTGGAAATTACGAAACCTCTTCTTTCCCTCTCACAACAACGTATGTCATCAGCGTATATGCAAAGAAGGAAGGACTCGAGAACTCAGACGTTGCCACTAAGGAAATAAACGTTGGCGGCACGAGCGGTATTCGCGGCGACGTGAACCTTGACGGCGAGGTAGGCATGCCGGACGTGATGTTCATAGTGAACCGCATACTCAACGGAAAGTTCCCCGATGAGTAAGGAGTGAAGGGCAAAAACACAAAAAAGAATCTGCACATAGTCAAATAATATACAGACTATGTGCAGAATTTTGTTTGCTCGTCAAGTGATCCCGCGGGGATTCGAACCCCGGACCCACAGCTTAGAAGGCTGTTGCTCTATCCAGCTGAGCTACGAGACCATCATGTCTCTTTGAGATTGTCTGGCGAACGCTTTCGCCAGTATGAGGAAAACCCCGTTTTTCTCAAATTCGCGTGCAAAGGTACTATATTTTTTTGAAATGTGCAAATTTTTCTTGTTATGATATGCAAGAAAGTTGTCCTTTTTATACCAGTTCCACAAATTTTATGTCTTGTTCCTTGTCGCAATAGTGGCATCTGACGGTTCCTAACTGCTTGTTTACCACACGAAAGACTGTCTGCATCGGCTCGTTGTTTGTGATGCATTTCGGGTTGTTGCAACGTATGATGCCCTTCAGCTCGTCTGGTGTCTCGACAGTCTTCTTCTCTACTACCTCATAGCCCTTGATGAGGCTCAGCACAACCTTTGGCGCAACGACAGAAAGGCGCGAAATCTCTTCGTCGGTAAAGAATCTGTCGAATACCTTTATGAGCCCCTTCTTGCCAACTTTTTCTGAACTGTAGTTCTGTCCGATGGTAAAAGGGGTTTCCATCTTGTCGAGTTCAAGCAGGGAGACTACCTGGAAGGTTTTCTCGGCTGGGATATGGTCTATTACTGTGCCGTTCTCAATGGCGGCAACAAGCATCTTTTTCTGTGGTGTATCCATTTATAATTGGGAGTTAAAGAGGGAGTTAAAGAGGGAGTTAAATTATTGTCTTGTCGTTTTTGATTTCGTCCAACGTTATTCCTAAGCAATGTGCAAAGATGGCTTCACGTGCGTAGAGTCCGTTCTGCGCCTGTTGTATGTAGTATGCATGTGGGTCGTCATCTACGTCGTAAGCAATCTCGTTGACGCGGGGCAGGGGATGAAGAATCTTCATGTTGTCTTTCGTCTTATGCAGCATTTCGCAGTTGAGGACATAGACGTTCTTTACCTTCTCGTATTCCATGAGGTCAGAGAAACGTTCCTTCTGGACGCGTGTCATATATATAATGTCTGCATCGGCAATAACGTCTTCGTTGAATTCCGTGTGCTCAATGTATCTTATTCCGTGTTCCTGACAATACAGCTTGTACTCTTGAGGCATTGCCAGTTCTTCCGGAGCGACGAAATGGAATGTAGGGTTGAAATGGCGCATTGCTGTTATCAGCGAGTGTACGGTTCTGCCGTATTTCAGGTCTCCGACAAGATATATGTTCAGATTCTCCAGCGTTCCTTGTGTCTTGTAGATTGAGTACAGGTCAAGCAGGCATTGTGACGGATGCTCATGTGCTCCGTCTCCGGCATTGACGATGGGCACTGGGGCTATTTCCGAGGCATATTGTGCAGCACCTTCTATATGGTGGCGCATTGCGATGATGTCGGCATAGTTTGAAACCATGAGTAGCGTGTCTTTGAGCGTTTCGCCCTTGGTGCCGCTGGTGATTTTTGGGTCGGCAAAGCCTATTACGCGAGCTCCGAGCCTGTTTGCCGCTGTCTCGAATGACAGGCGCGTGCGCGTGCTTGGCTCGAAAAATAAGGTGGCAACAACCTTGCCTTTCAGTAATTCACGATTGGGATGCTTCTCGAACTCCTCTGCCATAGCAATCAAATGAAGGAGCTCGTCTTTGGAAAAGTTGGAAATGGTTACAAAGTCCATGTTATTGTCTTTAATTTCGTGCAAAAATACTAAAAGAATAAGGAATAAGGATTGCAGACTCTCTCTTTTTAGTTTTTTTAACAAGAAAAGTGGGCTGAAAGCAAACCTTGACTTATGCCATTCTTTAATTTTTATTACCTTTGCAACAAAATAATTTTCCAAGTTTGATGAGACGTAAATTCATTATAACTCTTTGGTCAATACTGGCATCAGTTGTATGTTTTGTCGGTGTTGTGGTATTTTTAATTTGGAATGGTATTATTGGTTATATGCCGGATATGGAGGACCTCCAGGATCCTGTTGACCGTTTCGCTTCTCAGATTTATACTGCTGACGGCAGATTGATGGGAATGTGGAATGTAGGTAACCAAAACCGCATACATGTTGATTTCAATAAGATAAGCCCCTATGTCATTGAAGCCCTCGTTGCTACGGAGGATGCCCGTTTCTACGAACATTCAGGCGTTGACTTTGTTGCTATAGGCAGAGCGTTGGTCAAGCGAGGCATCATGGGGCAGCAGAGTGCTGGCGGCGGCTCTACCATTACCCAGCAGTTGGCAAAGCAATTATATTCCTCAAAGGCTCACAGTACAAAAGAGCGTCTGATGCAGAAGCCTATTGAATGGATAATAGCAATAAAATTGGAGCGCAATTTTACCAAGGAGGAAATCGTCACGATGTATCTCGACCAGTTTGATTTCCTGCACAATGCTGTCGGTATAAAGAATGCGGCAAACACTTATTTCTCCAAGGAACCGAAAGACCTGACCCTTGAAGAGTCTGCTATGCTTGTGGGATTGTGTAAAAATCCTTCATACTTCAATCCGAGGCGTTATGAGGAGCGTTGCTTAGAACGCCGTAATGTGGTGCTTCAGCAGATGGAGAAAGCTGGCTACATCTCTCATGCGCAGTATCGCGAAAGTTCAGAAAAGCCGCTCGGGCTTAAATTCAAACAGAAGGAGGTGACTGCGGGTATCGCACCATATTTCAAGGAGTATCTGCGTAAATACATGATGATGGAGCATCCTCGCAGGGAAAATTATCCTTCATGGAACTATACAAAGTTCTATATCGACTCCGTAGCATGGGCAAATGACCCATTGGCAGGATGGTGTAACAAGAACCTGAAGAAAGACGGCACTCCTTACGATGTTCATAAGGACGGACTGAAGATATACACCACTATCGACAGCCGCATGCAGAAATATGCAGAGCAGGCTATGCTTGAGCATCTGGCAAAATACTTGCAGCCAGCTTTTAGAAGCGCAAATAAATTAAAGCCCAATGCTCCGTTCTCACGCTATACATCCCAGGCACAGGTTAATGCCATCTTGGAGCGAAGCATAAGAAACAGTCCCCGCTGGTACAGAATGAGGGATGCCGGATATAGCGAGAAGGAAATACGCGAATCATTCTACAAGAAAACAGAGACATCGCTCTTCTCTTACAAAGGAATGATAGACACAACGATTACTCCGTTCGATTCTATCAGATACATAAAATCCTTCCTGCGTTCAGGCTTCTGCTCTATGGAGGTAAAGACTGGGCAGGTAAAGGCTTATGTGGGAGGTGTTGACTTCTTTAACTTTGAGTACGACATGGTAGGAGAGGGCAGGCGTCAGGTGGGTTCTACAATCAAACCTTATCTTTATTCCCTTGCTATGGAAAATGGTATGACGCCTTGCGACCCAATCTCTAATTCTTCAGCATATAGCAAATGGCATGTCAAAGGTGCCGGCGGAGGAACGCTGCCCTTGCGTAATGCCCTGAAGAGGTCGCTTAATGGTGCATCTACACAGTTGATGAAACGCTTTTCTTATGACGGAAGGGTGTTTAAGGAATTTCTTACGAGAAACTATGGCATAAACCTTCCTGGGGTAGAGCCGACTCCAACATTGTGTCTTGGTTCGTGCGAGATATCTCTTCTTGAGATGGTCAGCGCCTATACAGCATTTGCCAATCAAGGAATTCGTTGTGCCCCATTAATGGTGACACGCATCGAAGACAGGACAGGACAGGTGCTGGCACGATTCGAACCTCGTGTTAACGAAGCTATTTCTGCGGAATCATCATACAAGATGCTCGACATGTTGCAAGGAGTCATCAATGGCGGTACTGGTAGCCGCCTGAGATATGCTCACGGCATAAAGGCTGAATTGGCAGGAAAGACAGGAACCACGAACCTCCAGTCTGACGGATGGTTTATGGGAATTACCCCAAGCCTTGTTTCCGGATGCTGGGTTGGCGGTGAAGACCGTGATATCCACGTCGACAGCACTTCTATGGGACAAGGTGCCACAATGGCGTTGCCGATATTCGCATATTTTATTAAGAAGGTGTTTGCAGATACAAC
>DJWZ01000059.1:0-34643 GCA_002449535.1 Prevotellaceae bacterium UBA7017
GTACCACGACCTGTGATTGAGAACACGTCCTCAACTGGCATCAAGAATGGTTTGTCAAGGTCACGCGGAGGATCCTGAATCCATGTGTCGCAGGCATCCATCAGCTCCATAATCTTCTCTTCCCACTTCTCTACACCGTTCAGCGCACCGAGAGCAGAACCACGGATGATAGGAGTATTGTCACCGTCGAAATCATACTGATCGAGAAGCTCACGCATTTCCATCTCAACGAGCTCAAGCATTTCCTCATCGTCAACCATGTCACACTTATTCAGGAATACAACCAAACGTGGAACGTTTACCTGACGAGCGAGAAGCACGTGCTCACGAGTCTGAGGCATAGGACCATCAGTAGCAGCAACAACGATGATAGCACCATCCATCTGAGCAGCACCAGTTACCATGTTCTTGACATAGTCGGCGTGTCCTGGGCAGTCAACGTGAGCATAGTGACGTTTAGCCGTCTGATACTCTACGTGTGCAGTGTTAATAGTGATACCGCGCTCTTTCTCTTCAGGAGCATTATCGATCTGGTCGAAAGACTTAACCTCAGAGAGGCCCTTCTTTGCGAGCACAGTTGTGATAGCAGCGGTGAGAGTTGTCTTACCGTGGTCAACGTGACCAATGGTACCAATGTTTACGTGAACCTTGTCACGCTGGAAAGTCTCTTTTGCCATTGTTTTTGTTTGATTAAATTATGTTATTAAATAAATATGGAGCTGTATCTGAGAGTTGAACTCAGGACCTCTTCCTTACCAAGGAAGTGCTCTACCACTGAGCTAATACAGCGTCGTTGTTCCACTCTCCTCTCGGGCTCTCTATCATTTGAGCGGAAAACGGGACTCAAACCCGCGACCCCCAGCTTGGAAGGCTAGTGCTCTATCAACTGAGCTATTTCCGCGAAAAACTTTGCGAGGACGTTTGCTTCTTTGCAAGTCTCAAATTAAAATTTGATGGAATCACAAGAACAAGCGTTTCCGCAAATTTCTTTGGTGGGTGGTGATGGATTCGAACCACCGAAGTCGAAAGACAGCAGATTTACAGTCTGCCCCATTTGGCCACTCTGGTAACCACCCTTTTCATTTTGCACCCGCACATCTCACGATTCGCATCGCCCTTCTTGAGGGAGCCTCTTGTCGGATTCGAACCAACGACCCCGAGATTACAAATCACGTGCTCTGGCCAACTGAGCTAAAGAGGCATATCCCATCCCGAATTCAGACACTTGAGTATCCTGTGGGAATTTGCGGGTGCAAAGGTACGTATAATTTTTTAAATCACCAAACTTTTTTCAAAGAATTTTAATGATTTCTTGATTTTTCTTTAATTTTGGTCAATTTTACCTTCAATGCGTCCACACATAAGTCGATGCCTTCCTCAAAAGTATCGCATGTTTTTTCCACAAATTGTGTTCCGCCAGGTATAGCCACACTAATGCTTGTTGTTTTGTTCATAGCGGTTTGTGGCTTTTCGACCTTAAATTGCACCTCTACTTTCTTTATATCTTCGTAAGACCTTGAGAGTTTTTCTACTTTCTTTGTAGCGAACTCTTGTAATTTCTCTGTTGCGTCGAAATGGACAGCCTGAATTTTAATCTCCATAGTCATTTAAGTTTTATAGGTTTTATAACTGTGAGTTTTTGCCCTCCCTGGGGTGGGCTTCTGCATAACTTCGTTTCAGCTCCTCAAAGGTGACATGAGTGTAAATCTGTGTTGTTTTAAGACTTTCATGCCCCAGCAGTTTCTGTACGCTTCCCAATTTTGCATTGTGATTTAGCATTACAGTTGCGAAGGTATGTCTCAACACGTGTGGAGAGCGTTTTTTCTGTGTTGTGACAAAAGAGAGGTAGTGAGTTACAATGTTGTACACCATAGAAGCAGTCATTGCTCCACCGTTGTCACCTCTGAAGAGAGCGTGGCTATCGTCTGTTGCTGGAATGTTTTCATCTCTCAGCTGTTGGTAGTATTTGATGGTTTCAACCATCTCCTCCCCCAACGGGACAATGCGTTGCTTCCTTCTCTTTCCCGTCACTTTTATCTCACGGTTGATGAGATTTACATCTTCATCTCTGAGAGCCACCACCTCTGCTCGTCGGATTCCTGTCGAATATAAGAGTAATAATAATGTACGCGCACGTACATCTTTTATATCTCCTAAATTCCAATCCAGCTTATCAAAGAGATTGTCAGCCTCCTCCTCTCTGAGGAAAGTCGGCAATACTTTCTCTTTTTTAGGTCCTGTGACTTTGTGAGCGGGATCACGTTCCACGACACCTTTTCTTAGGGCGTAGCGATAAAGTGATTTTACCGCAGATAGTTTCTTACATGCATAAGAGGCTTTCTGCCCCTTCTCCATCATGTCCTCTATCCAGTCGCGAATTACATCGCTGTCAACGCCCTCGGGCTTCAAATCGTTGTCGAGTTTCTTGAGAAATGCTGTGTAGTCGCTCAATGCATCACGGTATGTTTCCACTGTTCGAGGCGACGCATCACGCTCTGCTTGCATGTATCTCAGAAAATCTTCAACAATCATGATGCGAATTTACGCAATAAAATTCAGATTGCCAAAAGAATTAACCTTAATTAAGAAAAAAGGTTGTTAAGCCTCCTCTGCGCGACGCAGTTGCTGTACATAGATGGCATGTTCCATCTTGAGTCTCTTCAATACAGAAGGCTTGTTGAACTGCTGACGTGCACGGAGTTCCTTTACGACACCAGTCTTTTCAAACTTTCTCTTGAATTTCTTGAGGGCTCTTTCGATGTTTTCGCCTTCCTTTACAGGTACAATAATCATCTGTCTTTTTGTTTTTTAATTGTTAATAATATGATAGTTAAGCCTATTTCCCATACGCGTACATACGTACATGGTAGAGAAAAAGCGGGTGCAAAGGTAATATATTTTTTTTATCCCACCAAAAAAATCCTCAAAAAGTTGTTTAATCACAATCTTTTCCGTACCTTTGCATTCGAATTATTAACTCTAAATTACATTTTTCCACATAAAGACAATGAATTTAAGCAAGAATCCATGGAGTTGGGTACCCTCATTATATTTTGCGGAGGGCATACCATATGTAGCAGTAATGACTATAGCTTTAGTCTTGTATAAGCAGTTAGGACTTTCCAATACCGAAATAACCTATTACACATCATGGTTATACCTCCCTTGGGTTATAAAGCCTTTATGGAGTCCTTTCATTGACCTTATAAAGACAAAGCGTTGGTGGATTACCTCTATGCAGCTTCTTATTGGAGCAGCCTTTGGAGGTGTTGCCTTCACTATTCCAACAGACTTCTGGCTGCAAGGCACCCTTGCATTCTTTTGGCTGATGGCTTTTTCCAGTGCCACCCATGATATTGCAGCAGATGGATATTATATGTTAGCCCTTGACAGCCACGAGCAGTCTTGGTTTGTAGGCATACGAAGCACCTTCTACCGCCTTGCGATGATTGTAGGTCAGGGTGTGCTGGTAATGATAGCCGGAACGCTTGAGATTATTTTCCGTAACCAGATAGCCTACTCGTGGAGCTTGCTATTCTATGGTTGCTGCGGACTTTTCATAGCCATTTGGATATGGCATGCTTATATTCTTCCCCACCCCGCTGAAGATGGCATTCGAGAAGGCGTTTCTGCCAGCACCATTCTTTCCGACTTTAAGGATACTGTAAAGACATTCTTCCAGAAGGAACAGGTAATGGTAGGCATTCTGTTTATGCTGCTTTATCGCATGCCAGAAGGACTTCTCGTAAAAATCTCCACTCTGTTCCTGATAGATAGTGAGAGCAATGGAGGATTGGGGCTTTCACCTCAGGAATTAGGCTTTGTACAGGGAACCGTCGGAGTCATCGGATTAACACTTGGTGGTATCCTTGGTGGTCTCGTAGCAAGTAAGGACGGTTTGAAGAAGTGGTTGTGGCCTATGGTATGTGCCATCACCCTTCCAGACATTGTGTATGTCTTCATGGCTTACGCTCTTCCATCCAGCCTGATGATTATAAATATTTGCGTTTTCATTGAGCAATTTGGCTACGGATTCGGCTTCACAGCTTATATGCTATACCTTATTTATTATAGCAGAGGCGAATATAAGACATCCCACTATGCCCTTTGTACTGCTTTTATGGCTTTGAGCATGATGATACCAGGATTATTTGCCGGTGCCCTTCAGGAGGCTGTCGGATACCGCATGTTCTTTATCATCGTTATGGCTTTCTGCAGCGTAACCTTCATTATGGCATCGCTCTTAAAAATCGATCCGTCCTTCGGATGCAAAGATAAACAAGATAGCACAAACTAATAATTATAATATACACCAATACTGTCTGCCATACTGATAATCTGACTTCCAGGTTTGAGTATGGCAGATTTTTTATCCATACCAAGGAAGTATGCATCCCATGCACCACCATAGTCAGAGGTTTCAGCAATGGCACTCCCACCAATAAACCTATCGCCAATACTATTATCAGGAAAGCAGCAGGCGTCACGATAAAATTCGTCAACAAGAAGTATGTCGGGAAATTGCCGAAATAGTATGCTACCAGCGGAGCCACTCCCAGTTGCGCAGTAAATGAGATAACCACCAACCCCACAACTCCATCGTACAATATCCTCCAACATATCGTCTTTAAGGAAGGAGGAACCGAATCCTTTTCTCTATATGTCAGGAATCTGAATATCGGTGCATATAGCAATAGGATTCCCGTCACAGCGGCAAACGACATCTGGAATCCTACATCAAACAGCCATTGTGGCGAAACCACCAATAGCAATGCGGCAGAACACATCAGTATATCCATACTCGTTGTATTTCTGGCAAGCATCCTCACTATGCAATATATCGTCAGCATCACAGCAGCCCTTAAGAGGGAAGGCTGAAAGCCTATCAACAATACGAACGCCCATATAGCAAGAAGTTCCACAAAGACAGACAGCCCTGGAAACCTTCTCGTAGGAAGCAGGTAGGTGAGCACCATAAACAATATCCCTAAATGCATCCCCGATAGAGCCAGTATATGAGCCCCTCCGCTGGCAGAGAATGTTTTCCGCACCTCCTTGCTAAGTCCCTTTTTCTCGCCCAGGGTCATAGCGGCAACTATATCATAGGTATCGCCAGAAAGCCCTTCTTCAACGTATTTTGAGGTCAGCAGTTGCCTTTTCTTCCCCATCTCGGCAACTATCTTTTCTACATAAGGAACTGACGATGTCGGAGAACTGTCACTATTCCGTATCAGGAAGACGCCCAAGACTATTAGCGCACCCATCAAGAATACTGACGCTACCCTTCCCCATCGCCTCAGCAAGGCAGACAGAAAGAGTAGCGCCAACAGTATATACGCGATATAGGCATTGCTAACCGGAATATCTATCAATCGCCCGGCAGCAATGCCTATTACTATCATTATCAGTGCGCTACGCACTTTTTACCGTTTTGTATATAAATTCCCTTGGTTGGTTTTTCCTTCAGGCGGATGCCCTGCAGGTTGTATATTGCTCCATCCTCCTTCTGTCCGTCAGCAATATGAGAAGAGATGCCCGTTGGAGTTGGGTTATAAGGACGTCCGAACACATAAGACTTTGCACCTGGATATGTTGCATTATATCCAAACAATCCGTATGCAGTACCACCAGGAACTTTCCATGAGCCATCAGTCTTATAGAAACCTACACCCCTGTCGCCATTACGGAACTCATATAGATTTTTATATGCTGCTTGTCTTCCCGTGATAGTTGGGATAGAATCGCAATAGAATCCCTTAACATATGTCGAACTTGGCGTTGCAGTCGCAGTTAATGCTGTTGGTACAAAAACAGGGCTCTCAACCTTAGAGTTAAATATCACAGGGCTGTTGGCTCCTATTACCTTTCCTGCTGCAATGGCAGAAACCCTTATGGTGTCATATCCTTCCGCATACTCATATCCTGTTACAGAATAAGCAGTAACACCTTCCGGCACTTTCACAGGATATGTTACATACAGAGCACCCCAGTATTTTCCCATATTATCTGGAGTATTCTCCACCTCAAAGGTTTCAGCAGTTATTTTCTTTGACTCACGCAGGTTAATTCCTAAGTGTGGTGGCTGGTTATAGCAGCAGTTTTCTGCTATTATCTGTGCTCTGTAGTCAATGTCATCCAGCAGATGTGGCACGATATAGTCTGTCTGATAGTTTGTAGCATTCACAACTAATTGATAGCCAGAAGTACCACCTGTTGTCCATTGTATCACCTCCTCGCGCCAGTCACCAAAGACATCTCCTAACAGGCAGGCATTATTCTTTGAGGCATTATTTCTGTTTCCATATGTATAGTTTCCGCCATTTACGCAACCAAGCAGACGATCGAAGTTCTTCGAAGAAGTGTTCCACGTCTCAAGGCAGCTCTTACCCCAGAAGTCATCGCCAAGGGTTCCTGTCCAGTATATCCTGTCCTGAGCAGCAGCGCCGCCGCCCCAGGTTTTTGAGTCGATAACGCTATTGCCGTCCTTATCAAAGACATTAGCCCACGCAGATGCCTGCCAAAGAGCATCATCCCTCTCAGGGTCGAAGTTTGCCATGAAGCCGCGACCAGTATCGCTTGATGCCGTCTTGCGGAGCAGCAGCTGTCCGGTAGTAGCATCACGATAATCCATACCAAACTGTCCCTTTTCATGCACCATGAAGCACTCCATTCCTGGACGGGAAGGGTCGAAGTCGCTGACATGCAGGGCATCACCATGCCTAAGTCCTGTACGATAGAGTGTTGTACCATCAGCCTTCAGGGCACCAGAGCCGAAGGTTATCTCCTGCTTGCCGTCATAGTTCACGTCAGCAACCGAGAACCAGTGGCAGCCTTCGCCATATACTGTGGTTGAAAGGCTCTTTGTTGTTCCATTGGCATACTTCACCTCACCATTATTTGCTGCAAGCGCCCTATGTAGCCAGCGGAGAGTCAGGTTTGCGCCATCCCAGTCATAAGCCCCTATAAAGGCACCATTATAATATCCACGCGAGAAGATTGCACTTGGATTAGCATTCTTTCCGTCCAGCCATGCAATGCCGGCAAGATACCTCTCAGAGCGGTTTTGGTCGCTGTCACCCCAGTATGCAGAACCGGCAGCATAGTCGGTATGATAAGGAATCGTCTGCAATTCCGCACCATTGCGTCCGTCGAAGACAGTAATCCATTCCTCTCCCTCTACCTGCTTTCCTCTTGAGTTCAAGTAGCTGCCAGTCGGATTGTTATCTACACTGAGGTAATTACCCTCACCATCTACGGCTCCATGTCCTGTCTTTATCATGAATTCTCCGAAGCCGTCACCGTCAAGGTCCCATGCCACGAAGGAAGAAGTGTGTGCTGAAGAGAACATATTAGGACCGCCAGTCAGAATCCACAAGCGTTTGCCGTTCATCTTGTAACATGCGAAATATTCAGGAGAAGTAGTACCGTTTGAGGCAGCATCCTTTTCGTTGGAAGGACTCCACTTCAGTATTATCTCATACTCACCGTCGCCGTCCATATCGCAGATAGAGGCATCATTAGGGGTATATGAAGCACCTCTACCCCATTTGTCTGTAGGAGCACCACCTTCGAGGTCTATGTATGTCACCTGTGAAGACCAAGCCTTACAGGTATCTCTCTCTACTATCTCTCCGTCTCCGTTGTAAACCTCAAGACGGTAGTATGTCGATGTTCCTCCACCAGTATCGGCAAAGTTCGTCTTACCCACGATGAAGTTTCCGCTGTTCAGATTTGTATTTATATTAGTAGCGCTTAAACCCTTATACAGCTTAAATCTGTAGTTTCTGTCATCATACGCCCTTGAGCGCCATGAAACGAGGTTTCCAGAGCCTCCAGATTGTGACAGGTTCACAGCCACCAATCCTCGCTTCAGAGGAGTTGCCTTACCCTTGGGAGCAGTGTTTGTAACGATGAAACCGATATAAAATGTGAATTCCACCTCGTTTCCGTTCTTTACGTTTACCGTCAATGTGTGAGTAGTCTGATTATATTCTGTTGCAACGCTGTAACCCTCAGCCAATCCTGCCTGCAAAGCAGCGGTAAAGCCACTTGGGTCACCATACATTTTCTTTCCAAAACGCGCGGTTTCACCATACTTCAGCGACTTGATGGCATCAAAGAGGTTCACCTCCTCTGTTCCGCTGCCGACATTTCCCTGACACTTTAGGCTTGTGAGATAATGGCTGGCATCATATATCTCAGAATCTATCTCACCCTCAATCACGACATTGCGGAAAGCCATTGCCTTGCTGGTATCTACATTATAAATATAAATCAGCATCAGGAAGCCCTTCTCGCTACTGTAGTTATTCACATAATAAGAATGATGGCTGAAACCAGTGCTGTTTTCTTTTGTTATCTTGTTCCTGAGCGGAGTAATAACATCCACACTCTCCTCCGTTCCGCCGCTAATCTTAGTGACTACTGTCGCATTACCGCCATCAGTACCTACCTTGGCAGCATCAAACGAAATCTTTGTAGGCTTAAACTTATGACCGCTGGCAGGAGTCACCATAAAGGCAAGGTTATGATAACCTGTCTTCGCTGTTGCCTTTTCCGTTGGCTTATACCTTGTAAATGCTGGATTATATGCCACTGTTTCATATCCAGTATCAGCATTGCTGCCAGCCATAAGACCGTCATTAGTCAACTTCGAGCCCATAGTGTAAGCAGCAGAAACCATTTCGGCATATCCCGCATCACCGGTAACGACCGCCGTAGCGTCACCATTTGCCCACGCCACCTTCACCCGCTGCGCATACATCATAGCAGGCACAAAGGTTAAAAGGAATAAAAGAGTCTTTCTCATCTTGTTTATTTAGAATTAGTTAATAAGTCTCCTAAGTTTGAGGGTACAAAGATACAATTAAGTTTTGAGAAATGCAAGAAAAAAGCGAAAAAAGCGATGGAAACCCTGAGAACTAAGGTAATTAACTCAACTTTCGCAAGCTTCAGTTGAAAGGGAAGTGAGAAAGGGAGTGAAAAGGGGAACTTGAAGATAGAAAAAATCTTTTCCTTCGAAAGGTTTTATATTCAAGGGCTTTGAACTTATATTCAAAGCCCTTGAATTACTGTCCAAAGCCCTTGGACATGTGTTTCAAGCCTTTGAACATAAAATCCATAACGGGGTAAATAATTTTTTACCGCCTTCAAAATAATATTTCAAAACGTAAAAAAGAAAAAAATCCCCTTGACGGGAGAACCGTCAAGGGGAGAAAACGATTTTAATATATTACAACTATTACTTTACAGTAACCTTAGTCACCTTAACATAGCCGTTAGCGTATGTAGCGACCTTGATTGCAATGCCCTGAGGAGTTGATGTTGCAACACCGTTGAGGTCGTAGTAAACAACCTTAACAGGAGCCTCAGCTGGCTCGTTGCTCTGCTGTACCTTCTCAATTGCAGTAATCTGGTCAGCAAGTTTAGCTGCTGCTGCTGCATAGTCGAAGCCTTCTAACTTACCTGTCAAAACAAGTTTAGCGTCATCAACTCTTGCGAAGCCACCGTTTACACGTGCATGAGCACCGAGGAGGATAGAGCCAAGAGTAGCGTCATCATTTGCCTCTGGTGTTACGTCAGCAAACTCGCGTGGGATATTTGTATCACGAGAGAATGAATTGTCTTCTGCACCTGGGTTCTGACCATCATAATACTTCTTAACCTGAGCATCACCTTCGCCAACGTAAGCGTAAGCCTCGTGTGGATTACCACCGTCTTCACCAACGATGATAGAAACAGTAGCCTTAGCCATAGGAAGCATGATATACTGACTAGCGTCATACTCATGAGTACCCCAGTCTGTTCTGATACTTGCCTCAATTACTGGCTTGAGAGCCGTAGCACGCTCACCACCCCAAGAAGAGATTCCATAAGAAGGACCAACGTTACCCTGTATCTTCTCGATTGTCCAACCTGGGAAGCCATTTACTGTACCAGGCCAACCTTCTGTGCAATAGAAGCCAAAGTTCTGGATGAAGTTTGTTGCATCGATTGTTACAGCCTCTGTAATGCCAGTATCTTCGTTTGTTTCTGGGTCGAGAAGTGGCTTGTTGAATGGATCACCTGCTGCACACTGGTCATAGATAGCCTTTGTGATGCGGAGCTTGAGCTGAGATGCTATCTCCTGATCATCGCTGACAACATTACCTGCTGCAAGAACGTATTCGTCATCAACCTTTGTTTCGTCGAGAGAAACGAGCTGAGCTGCAAGACCAGCAATCTGCTTGGTCAGAAGACCAACACAAGTATTCTTCATGTTATTGAAGAGAGCACTGTTATTCTCAAGGTTTGTTGTTGCGCTGACAAGTTCCTCATCCTCAAGGTCAGAAGGATCTACACCTTCATAAGTTGCAACACCTTCTTCAAGTTTCTTGTAGCTTTCAAGCTGCTCATACTTTGTACCGATAGCACCAGTGAACTGCTCTACTGCTGCTGCATAAGCTGTCTTGAAGCGTGGGATGTACTCGAAACGAGTCTCCATTGACTTTGTGAGACCTTCAACCTCTGCAATAGCGTCCTTGAACTCTTCCTCAGTAGTCATGTCAATCTTTTCCTGATCCTCATACTTAGCGATAACTTCTTCCAAAGCAGTCTTTGTTGCGCCATTATACATAGGATCAGCAACCTTTGCGAGTGTAGCCTTAGCAGCCTTCACAGCAGTTGCAAGCAGTGCATAGAACTTAACTGCACGAGAACCTGGCTGGATGATAGAGAGGTTACCAATCAGAGTCTCACCTGCTGGTGAACCGAACCTTACGATATAGTTGCCTTCTGCTGGACAATCCCAAGCGAATGTGAACTTATCAGCCTCGTAGCTTGCACCACGGCTTCCTTCCATATTTACAGGAGAGGTATTGAATACCTTGTCAACATAAACTTCTGTACCTGTCTCGTCAAGAACCTGAAGATGAATCTCACGAGAAATATTTTCCTTCCAGTTTGCAGCATACAAAGTGAATTCGTGAGTAGCCTGTGCCAGAGCGAGCTTTGGAGCACCTTCGCCAGCAGCAGCACCATACTGTATGAAGCCGTTTGGCCACTGACCGTTACAGTAGTAACCAATCTTCAGACCCTTCAGACCGAGGTCGTTGAAGATACGTGTACCATTGTAGTTGAAATCAGTATCAAATGCACGCATTTCACCAGCTTGCCAGAGTTCCCAACCAGATTCAGCCTTTGGTGAACGGTTGTTACCTGCACCGCCGAAAGAAGGATCTACTAAGATGTTCTTATCGTCAGGTACATCACCTTCAGTCTTCTCATAGGTATTTATAACAACACCTGCGAACATTGTCTCTGAGTAGCCAGTTGACAGAACTGTATAGCGAAGAATTACATTCTGCTCAGTCTTGTTGTCATATTCGATAGTGAACTTCTCCATACTTGCAGGACCTCCATCAGGAGTAACCTCAGAAGTAGTCTTCTCCAAGGAAGCAAGAACATTCTCACCTTTTGCATCGAGAATCTCAAACTTTACACTCTGACCTGCACCTTTATAACCAGATGCCAAGAAGTCTATATGAAGCAGACCTACAGGGAGAGTTGCTGCATAACCCTCTATGTTACCATAGGTAGCTGTACTGTAGCAATGAGTCTCAGCACCTTTAGTAGCACGCATATAGAGCACCTTCTGATAATCACCAGAACCGTACCCGAAAATACGTGGACCAGAACCCTGAGAAGTACCTGAAGCACGAACTTCGCCTTCACCTTTATCATCCTTGTCGATAACAGCTGTCCAACCTGTAGGAATTGTGTTAGCTGCGTCATTGTCGAAGAGGATAGTCTGTACAGGAGTGATTATTTCCTCAGCCACCTTTGGCTTACCAGCCTCGAACTTGACATTGTAACCAGTATAATCTTCACTAAAATTCTGTCCCTTGTCAGTTACAACAGTTGAAGCATCGATTTTAACCTCGTTCGTCTTTGAAAGTTCTGTGTCCTTTACGCGTACAAGAACAACTGTATCAGAAAGTTCTTCCTGACCTTCCTTGAGAACGAGTTCTTCCTCTGTATTACCATTGAGAAGTACTGCCTTAATATCGGATGTTCCGACCTTTTTGTCGAATACGAATGTGAATTCATTCAGATTCTTGTCGATAGAGAAAGCGTTCTTCTTAGGATTAGAAGATATCAATTCAGCAGGCTGCCACAAATCAGACATAATCTCGTCGAGAGCAGTATTGTTTGTCACTTCTACATTCTCGAAGTTGAAAAGACTTGCTGGTGACTCTATCGAACCTTTGAACTTAATCTGCTTTTCGTCAGTTGGGTTAGTGAAAGACACAGAAACTTCATTTTCATCTGTCAGCTCATATTGTTCTGCATCTACAAAGATATAGAGGCAGCCATCACTATGATACTCAATAGCCTCTACTGTAGCATCTTCACCATCAACTTTTACTGATGCGAAAGACAAATCGTCAAAGCACAGTCTTCCCTTCTCTGAAGCATTGGCAAGATCAGCGATATTGGTGTTATTGCCAAAGTTAATCTTAATAGCATACATGCCAAACTCAGCAGAAGCAATAGCATTAGTCTCAGTAAGAACGACGTCCTTAATAAAGAACAAACCAGGATTGTAAACGCTGAGAGACAGGAAGAACTTGTCTGCCAACTCACCCTTGTTATAAACATCCTTCTGTTGCTGTTCGCTGGCAAAAACGAATTTCTTGGAATAGTTTACAAACGCATCAGAATTGAAGTTCTCAGCCTCAAGACGCTGCTCTGCACCATTATAGTCGAGCAGAGAAATGTCAGCATTGTCCTCACCCTGCAACAGCAGTGTTGACAACTTACAATTAACGTCATTTGTACCGTCATTGTAAGTCTTGCTACCCTTCAGCCAGAAGCTAAGACGATAAATCTTGCCCTCCTCTAAAGGCAGGTTACGGAACTTGACGGCACGTTGCCATCTTTCGGTGTTGCACAGAAATGCATCAGTGTTGGAAAAGACCAGAGCACCGTCACTAACAGAGCGCTCATCTCCTTCCTGACTGTTGATGTACTCGTAGAAACCTACAGCACTTGGGTCAGCAGTTTGTTCTGAATCAAAATGCTGCTCAAACACTACTTTTTCATCTGCCCGTACACCGAGACAGGTAAGAAGTAATGTTACCATGAAAAGTAAACTCTTCAGTTTCATAACATTTAGATTTTAAAAAGTTAATAAATAAGAAAAATAAAAAATAATTAAATTAATAAATTAATAAATTAATAAATTAAACATTAAGGTATAATTTTTCGCCTTCAATTCTTAATGGAGCCACCTTCAGGCTGCGCAACCAGGTAATACCATTGGATGGCACACAGTCGTGGTGGAAGAGATACCACTGTCCCTTGTACTCTGTTATGCAGTGGTGAGTTGTCCAGCCTACAACCGGCTGCAACAGTTCGCCTGCGAAAGTAAACGGACCGTAAGGATTGTCTCCTATTGCATAACACAGCAGATGGCTGTCGCCTGTGCTGTATGAGAAGTAATACTTACCATTCATCTTGTGCATCCATGATGCCTCGAAAAAGCGATGAGGGTCATTTGCCTTCAAAGGTTTGCCGTCATTATCAAGGATGACAACTGGCTTTGGAGTCTCGGCAAACTGCATACCATCGGCAGTAAGACGGGCTACACGAGAAGGCAGAGCCTCTGCATCACCCTCTGGCAAGTAGGCATTCTCAAGGATTTTGTTGTCCTTATATCTTTGAAGCTGTCCACCCCATAGACCTCCGAAATAGATGTAAACCTCTCCGTCCTCATCCTTAAAGGCACATGGGTCGATGCTGTATGAGCCATACATAGGATATGGTTCTGCCTTGAAAGGACCTTCCGGCTTGTCGGCAATGGCAACACCAAGATGGAAAAGGCCGTTATAGTCTTTTGCAGAGAAATAGAGGTAGTACCTTCCGTCCCTACCCTTGCAAACATCACTGTCCCAAAGCTGACCGGCAGCCCAAGGCACATCTTCCAAAGCGAGGATTACACCATGATCGGTAACTTCGCCATTTTCTATGTCATCAAGAGAAAGGACATGATAGTCCTTCATCTGGAAATGACCGCCATCATCATCTTCTGACGCGCCACTATCCCAATCGTGAGAGGGATAGATGTAAACTCGTCCGTCAAAGACTTTTGCAGCGGGATCTGCCATATAATCGGCAGGAAAGAGATAACGTGGATACATATTTTAGTTTAAAGTTAAAAAGTTAAGTTACTTACTGAACAGTGCTTCTATCTTCTTCACGACAGGTTTTTCATTTTTCTGTCTGTCGAAGAGAAGCGGATAGTTGGTTCTGCCTGCTACTGGGAAGTTGTTGAGCCAGGACTGCCCATCTTCTATACCCCACAGTGTTACGCGGCTTATCTGGTTACGATGCTTGTAGTATATCTTCCATAAGTCCATCCACCTGTCATCTATCTTCTTCAGGGAGTCAGCAGGAATATTGCCATCCTTGTAAGGATTGTACTTCTCCTGATACTTGAAATTCTGTGCGATGTCGGCACCTCCGAACTCCTTAGGATTAGGCAGGACATTAAGGTCGAGCTCTGTCATCATCACCTTCACGCCTTCTGCTGCAAAGGCATCGATGCTCTTCTCGTATTCTGAAAGCTTTGGATAGTCGAGACCATTATGGCTCTGCATGCCGATAGCATCGATACGAATGCCTTTCTTCTTGAAGTCACGAATTATCTCGCAATACTTTTCACGCTTTTCCCTTGCAGACATAGTGAAATCATTCAAGTACAGCTCAGCATCAGGGTCTGCCTCCATAGCAGCGCGGAAGGCTATCTCTATGAATTCAGGACCGATAATCTTAAAGAACTCTGACTTGCGATATTCTCCATTGTCCAGGATTGCCTCATTGACAACATCCCAACCCAGCACCTTACCTTTAAAGTGGGTCATAACTGCCTTGATGTGCTCCTGTATTCTCTTTACTAATACTTCACGAGAGCAGGGATTACCCAATTCGTCCTTGAAGAACCAGCGAGGAGCCTGTGAATGCCAAAGGAGGCAATGACCCGTCAAAGTCATATTGTGTGCCTGAGCATATTCTACCAACCTGTCAGCCTGACGATAGTCGAACAATCCCTCATTGGGCTGCAACTCTTCCGCCTTCATGCAATTCTCTGCAACGACAGCATTGAAGTGCTTATCTACTATGGCGTTAATCTTTGGGTCATTGGCACGAACCTGAACAGTATTCATGGCAGTACCAATGAGGAAATGCTTTCCTACAGTCTCACGAAGCCCATCTGCCAGCATGGTATTTGCAAGCATCAGGCTGAGAAAACTTGTTATAATTCTTAATTCAAAATGCATAATTCATAAATATTATTATCGGTTACTGGCTCTGCGACGAGTCAATTCTGCCTGCATCTTCTCATTGTACTCCTTAGTGATAGGATAGAAGAAGAGAGCCACAACGCCTATAGCGAAGAGGGCTGCAGGTATAACACTGCTGACAAGACGGATACCCTCGATTGCCGAACCGCTCTGAATGGCAGCACCTCCTACATAGCCAAAGCTTGACAGGATAATACCAGCGAAAGCACCACCAATACCAAGACCAGCCTTCAGGGCAAATACTACACCAGAGAAACAGAAACCAGTAGCGCGGCGACCACTGACATACTCTACATGATCTGCTACATCGCCAATCATAGCCCACAGAAGTGGTACTGTAGGAGCGTAAGCAAGGCTCTTCAATACACACAGCAGGTAGATAGATGTAACATCTGCCGGTTCTGGCAGATAGAAACATGCTGTGAAGAATGCTGTCAAAGACAGACAGATAACAAAGACACGCTTCTTACCATAACGGTTTGCCAGGAACTCAGAAAGAAGTATCACACCCAGGAACTGAACAATGGCTCCTATCATATTAAATAAGGAGAAACCGATACTATAGGCATCAGCCTGACTATGTGCTATCAGGTTGAAGGCACCCAGAATACTTGCTCCTATGCCCGTGCGTGTACCTTCTATATCTGCAAGACCGCATTTTTCAATAAATTTGTAAAGCGCAGCCTGATCAATATTGCTCTGGAAATAGAAACTCATAGCACTACCCCATACAGCAAGCGTGATAAACACAAAGAGTGTCAGGACGAACATTGCCTTCCAAGGATTGCTCTTAAAGGTTTCCTTCACGTCTGCCATCACATTGCTCTCCTGAGCAGGAGGAGGAGTGATTCTCTCCTTTGTTGAGAGGAACGCTATAACGAGGAATACAAATCCTACGCAAGCAAAAAGACCGATAGTACAAAGCCATCCATGAGCCTCATCACCATTACCAAACTTGTTTACCAATGGCAATGTGAGACCCTGAACAACGAACTGTGCTATTGTGCTGGCAACGAAACGAATGCTGGTAATACTGGTACGCTCTCTGATGTCGCTACTCATCACACCACCCAAAGAACTGTAAGGAGTGTTATTGATAGAGTACATCGTCATGAGGAGAATATAAGAGATTGTTGCATACAGGGCAACCATCCCCTTGTCCTCGATGCCAGGATTATAGAATGCCAAAACATAGAAAACAGCAAAAGGCAGAGCAGACCACAATACCCAAGGACGATACTTACCCCACTTTGTCTGTGTCTTGTCACTGAGAATACCTACTGCAGGGTCAACAAAAGCATCAACGATACGGGCTATGAGGAGAACACTACCTGCTATTGCTCCATCCAGACCAAAGATATCGGTATAAAACTTCAACTGGAAAATCATCATCATCTGGAAAACCAGATTTGCAGATGCATCTCCCAAAGAATATCCAATCTTCTCTCCAAGACCCACTTTCATGTTGGGAACTTTTGTTTCGATTTCTATGTTTTTTTCGTTTGACATTTGATTTGGTTTTTAGATTTCGATTGCAAATATATACATAATGTGTGACACAAAAATTGTAAAAAATTCTAAAAAGTTTTCCCAGTGTAACATAGTGAAGTTTTTTCTGCCTCCGGAAACAATAATTTATGAAAAAGAAACAAAAGATAAAGTTTATTCATCGGAAAAACCGTACTTTTGCACTCGGTAAAGTTTTTTTCATCATAATGGTTAGTAAGTTTAGTTAAAAAGAGAGAGCTGCAACTGTGACAGTCACAGCAACACATCCAACGGGAACAAAAAAATCCCCGTTGGATGTTCTCTTGAAAAAAGAAAAGGATGTACGTAAAATAATATATATATATAAATAAGGAGTATATGCTACAAGCAAGAAATAACAGCCTAATGAACAAAATGATTATGTGCCTGTGTTTCATTTCACAGGCTCTCACTATGGGGGCAGCAAACAATGCTGCCCCCAAGTTTCCTAATGAGGATGGTAGTAAACTATGGTTGCGCTATGACTTCGCAAATACCCCTGCTGAAATTACTGGGGTGTCAGGAACCGCAATGACGGAACTGAAGAGCTTCTGGAAGGGAATGCCTATAGAATTAAGGAAACAACGCAGCCTTGAACACGATGATTACGTCATAATAACAACAAAAGGGAAGATACAATTAACTGCCGGCTCTGACATAAGTCTGCTTTATGGAGCATACCATCTATTGCGTCTGCAACAGACAGGAACTGACTGCAAAAATCTCAATATAAAGGGACATCCTGCGTATGCTCTGCGAATCCTCAATCATTGGGACAATCCTGATGGTACTGTCGAGCGAGGCTTTGCTGGCAGAAGTATTTTCTGGACAAAAGAACCACTAAACAGTTCGCGGATACAGCAGTACGGACGTGCCAATGCCTCTATCGGCATAAACGGAACAGTACTGAACAACGTAAATGCCAAGCCTGCTACTCTTTCCTCCCAACAGTTGGAAAGAGCAAAACAGATAGCAGACATCCTGCGCCCTTACGGAATACGTGTATATCTTTCTATAAATTTTGCTTCTCCTATGCGACTCGGAGGATTACCAACAGCTGACCCTCTGAATGCAGATGTCATAAAGTGGTGGGAAAAGAAAGTTGCGGAAATATACAAAATCATACCAGACTTTGGTGGTTTCCTCGTAAAAGCCAATTCAGAAGGTGAGCCAGGCCCTTGCGACTATGGTCGCTCACATGCAGAAGGTGCCAATATGCTTGCAAAAGTATTGAAAAAGCACAACGGCATCGTTATGTGGCGTTCTTTTGTATATAATCCCAATGATAATGACAGAGCAAAACAAGCATATAACGAGTTCATGCCACTTGATGGACAATTCCTGGACAATGTCATTATACAAATAAAGAATGGTCCTATTGATTTCCAGCCTCGAGAGCCATATAGTCCGCTTTTCACAGGAATGAAGAAAACATCCATGATGGCAGAACTGCAGATTACTCAGGAATATCTTGGAGCAGCCAACCATCTGGTTTTTCTCTCCCCTATGTGGAAAGAATTTCTGGGTAGCATAAATCCTTCATCGCTAAAGGCTATGGCTGGTGTTGCAAATATAGGAGATGACACAAACTGGTGTGGTCACCACTTTGCACAAGCTAACTGGTATGCTTTCGGACGATTAGCATGGAATCCACAAATAACATCAGAGGAAATAGCCAAAGAATGGCTTAGTCAGACATTTGATATCCAATGTTCTTCTCTCGATTCCCGACTCTCAACTCTCAACTCCAATCTTCTGAAGATGATGCTGACCAGCCATGAAGCAGCAGTCAGCTATATGATGCCACTCGGCTTACACCATATCTTCGCTGGAGAACATCACTATGGACCTGCGCCTTGGTACACCGTTCCTGGTATGCGTCGCGACTGGACACCACCATATTATCATCAGGCAGACTCCATAGGATTGGGATTTGACAGAAGCCACAAGGGAACAGATGCCGTTTCACAATATCCAGAAGAACTCTGTAATCTGTACGACAACATAAATACATGTCCAGAAACACTGATTGCATGGTTTCATCATGTACCTTGGAAGCATAAAATGAAAAGCGGACGTACCTTCTGGGAAGAGTTATGTCATAAATATGACGAAGGAGTAGGTATGACCAGAGATATGCTAAAGATATGGGATGCGTTGGAGCCATATATTGACCAGCAACGTTTCAACGAGGTACAGCGCAAATTGCGCATACAGGTACGAGATGCCATTTGGTGGCACGATGCCTGCATCCTGTACTTCCAGACTTTCTCAAAGCTACCTATCCCACAAGATGTGGAGCATCCTGTACACAATCTCGATGAAATGATGAATTTTAAGATAAATATCACCATGTATGAAAACCCTGAATATGGATATAATAAATAAGGTGTAAAGGATTCATCAAAAACAACGGAGGAGCCCCCTTAAAGGTGAAAAAAACTTAAATTTTTATCTTTTATTCTCTTTCCCCTCGCCTCTGTGCAATTTTTTTTGTACCTTTGCACCCGCAAACGTGGTTCCCACCTTAAATATATTCCACGTCAGCACGGGCTTTTAGCTCAGTTGGTTAGAGCAACAGACTCATAATCTGGAGGTCCTAGGTTCAAGCCCTAGATGGCCCACGAAAGGCACCACTCGATATGAGTGATGCCTTTTCTTTTTATAGAATATGAACAAAAGACTTACTTCCATATTGTTGTTATTTCTTCTAACGATGAGTCTGAACGCCCAGACTTGGGAGGAAGAATTACGCACAGAAGTAAGGGGATTATTGTCAAAGTCTAAAAAAGTATCCATCGGATGTTGTATCTATGACCTGACTGCTGACTCCACCCTGTATGAGTGGAATGCAGACAGGATGATGATTCCCGCCAGCACCCAGAAGCTCTATACAGCTACTGCTATGCTCTCTACATATGGTGAAGATTTCACATTTTTGACAAGCATCACCACCAACGGAGAGGAAGCGATGGACACTTTAGGAAATCTGTTTCTGAAAGGTGACATATACATTAATACCAACTGCGACCCTACCCTAACAGCAGAGGGAGCAAGAGCCATAAAAGACAAGATTATAGCAATGGGGTATGATTCCATCGATGGCGGCATTATACTTTGCATCAATGAAAAAACGCAGCATATTCGCCTTGCAGAAGACAATTTTGCACCACAGGTAGCAAGACTGCTTGCTTCAGATACCGTAAAGTTTTCATCTACCCTGACTTGGGGAAAAGAGAACACAACGGACAGAGGCACATATCCATTAGGATATATCCGCACTCCTTTAATGAAGGTCATGAACCGCATGTTGAAAAGCAGCGATAACATTTATGCTGAATCTATGTTGCTAAATCTCGTAAAAAACGACCCAAACTGGTCTTATGACAGATGTAAGGATGTTATACGTGAGATGGTAAGTAAAATCCGTGAAAGATATCGCCCAAAAGATTGCCAATGGGATATCAAGTATAATTACTACAATATTATTGACGGCAGCGGACTGTCACACTCCAATAAGTCAACAGCCCAATCACAGGTAGATCTATTGAGATATATCTATAATGACAAAAAGATTTATCAATTACTTTACGAGAATATGCCTATCGCAGGAGTTGATGGTACATTAGGAAAACGAATGACAGACGGCATGGCGCATAATAATGTGCATGCAAAAACAGGAACCCTGAACGGAGTTTCAACACTTAGTGGATATGTTACAGCATCCAACGGGCATGATTTAGCCTTTTCTATCCTTATTAATAATTGTTATGACAAACCCTATGCTCGCACACTACAAAACAGAATTTGCGAGATAATGTCGAAGTGATTTATAGGGATTTTAAAGTTTTTTGCAGGAAAAATAAAAAAAACTCGCTGAAAAATTTGGATATTTCACTTTTTCGTTGTACCTTTGCACCGCAATTCGAAAAAAATGCATAAAAAAGCTTCCTTAGCTCAGTTGGTTAGAGCATCTGACTGTTAATCAGGGGGTCCTTGGTTCAAGCCCAAGAGGGAGCGCACAAGAAGAGTCACATACTGACTCTTCTTTTTTTATGTATAAATTTTACTATGAAGTGAATTTTTTTCCAATTTCTTTTGGTATTTTGCTCACTTAATCGTAACTTTGCAACTGTTATGAAAAAAATCTTTTATACAATCATAGTTCTTTTTTGTTTTGTTGGCACAACAGTGTATGCTGACAACAAACCGACCGTCAAGAATCATAATTTTGACGTAATGCGCAACCTTGAGACATTCTCTGCCATATACAAGAATCTTGATATGATGTATGTGGACTCTTTAGATCCTGACAAAACCATAGGTATAGGTATAAAAGCTATGCTAAGGTCTCTTGACCCATATACAGAATACTATCCAGCAAGCGAGGTAAAGAATCTTAAGACCATGCTTACAGGAAAATATGCTGGTATTGGAGCCATTATAAAACAAGACCTCAGAGATAGTTGCATCGTAATTGATGAACCATATGAGAACATGCCAGCATCTATAATAGAATTACAAAAGGGTGACAAGATTATTGCTATTGACGATTCTTCCATGATAGGTAAGAAGGTTGATTACGTATCAGGTCGTTTACGTGGAGAGGCTGGCACAAGTTTCAATCTTAAGATAGAACGCAACGGAAAGGTATTTAAGAAGAAAGTAACTCGCAAATCAATACAGTTACCGAGTGTTCCCTACTATGGTTTACTAAAGAACAATAATGAAATTGGTTATCTTCTGCTGACACAGTTTACAGATGAATGCTCTCGCGATATCAGAAGAGCTCTTGTGGAAATGCGTGGGCAAGGTATGAAAAAACTAATCTTTGATTTAAGGAACAACGGTGGTGGTGCATTGGCTGAAGCTATTAAAATTGTAAACATGTTTGTCCCAAAAGGAGTTACCATCGTTACCACAAAGGGCAAAATAGCACGTTCTAACAATGAATATAAAACAGAATCAGAACCATT
The DNA here is from genome assembly GCA_002449535.1 of Prevotellaceae bacterium UBA7017. Lineage (GTDB taxonomy): Bacteria > Bacteroidota > Bacteroidia > Bacteroidales > Bacteroidaceae > Prevotella. Next base: position 21,848 of record DJWZ01000059.1, read on the forward strand.
GGACACAATAATGCCTATAGTAGTTTTGGTGAATGAGAACAGTGCTTCTGCAAGCGAAATAACTGCTGGTTCCTTACAAGACTTGAAACGAGCAACCATATTAGGAAAGAAGACCTATGGAAAAGGTCTTGTACAACAACCAATGGAACTGCCACACGATGCTTCTCTAAAGGTAACAACATCAAAATATTACCTCCCAGCCGGAGAATGTGTACAAGGTGTTGGTGTTAAACCTGATATAGAGGTTAGCAATGACTCTTTACCAAATATTGCAGCATACCTTTGCGGTTCGGGTCTGGATTCCACAGAAGTAGAATTTCATTGGGCTGTTGACTATATTAGGAAACACAAAAAAATAGCTCCCGCAGAGGATTTTCACCTAACAGATGCAGAATGGGCTGATTTCAAGGATACAGTATTGAAGAGTGGCTTCAAATATGACCGCGAAACCAGTAAGGAATTCGATGAATTGGTGAAATTTGCTAAATTTGAAGGATATTATGATGATGCGAAAAACGAATTCGAAGCATTGAAAACAAAATTAAATCACAACCTTTCGAAAGAATTAGACAAGAACCGCAATATCATTCAGCACCTTATAGAACAAGACATTGTCACAGCATATTATTTCCAAAGAGGTAGTGTAGCAAGCGCTATACAGTATGACAAACAAGTTAAAAAAGCTGTTGAAACACTTAATACCCACAAATAAAGGGTTTAGAGATATAGAGTTGAGAATTAAGAAAACCTAAACATACTACTATGGCTAAAACGAGAAGTAAGAAAGGCGGAAAACGCTTAACGAGAGCGCAGATGATTGAGAAGTTAGAAACTTTTTTCTCAAGTAATCCAAATGAAACTTTCACTTTAAAGCAGATATTCAAACTTCTGCATCTTGATACTCATCCCCTAAAGATGCTTGCCATTGACATTATGGAAGAAATGGCATGGGATGACTACCTTATTAAAATATCAGATACCAGCTATAAACTTGCAGACAACACCCAAACACTGGTAGGAACCTTCCAAGCCAAGGCAAATGGTAGAAACAGCGTTATCCCAGATGGCTCCGAAACACCTATCTTCGTGGCAGAGCGCAACTCCCTATTTGCCATGAATGGTGACAGGGTACAAATCATGATGATGGCTCGTAAACGTAACCACATCCGTGAGGCGAGAGTAGTGGAAATCCTACAACGTAAGAAAGACCAATTCGTAGGGAAATTGAAGGTTGACAAAGGATTTGCCTACCTACTACCCACCGAGACCATTACTACGAACATCATCATACCAAAAGACAAACTGAAAAAAGGTAAGACTAATGACAAAGCCGTTGTAAAAGTAATATCATGGCCAGATGGTGAACAGCGCAGTATCATCGCAGAAGTTATCGATATATTGGGCAAACAAGGAGATAACGATGCAGAAATGCATACTATCCTGGCACAATACGGCTTACCTTACAAATACCCGAAGGAGGTGGAAGACGCAGCAAACAAGATACCTGATACTATCACCAAGGAGGAATTAGAGAAACGTGAAGACTTCAGAGATGTATGGACATGTACCATAGACCCACATGATGCAAAAGACTTTGACGATGCACTGTCAATCAGGAAAGAGGGTAATCTTTGGGAAGTTGGTGTTCACATTGCTGATGTTTCACACTATGTGACAGAAGGTTCTATCATTGATAAGGAAGCACAACAGCGTGCCACTTCTGTATATCTGGTTGACAGGACAATCCCTATGCTCCCAGAAAGGCTATGTAATTATATATGTTCTCTTCGACCAAATGAGGAAAAACTTGCGTATAGCGTCATTTTCCTGCTTGATGACGAAGCCAATATAAAGAAATATCGCATTGTACATACTGTTATAAAAAGCGACAGACGCTATGCTTATGAAGAGGTTCAGGCTGTAATAGAAAGTAGCAGACCTGGAATAATGAACCGCGACAAAGTTGAAGATCCTTATTCAGAGCAATTATTAGCCCTTGACAAATTAGCAAAAAAACTTAGAGAAAGACGTTTTAAGAACGGTTCTGTACGATTTGATCGAGAGGAAATGCGGTTTGACATAGACGAAAAAGGCAAACCTATACGCTGCTATGTCAAGAAAAGCCAAGACGCAAACAAACTTATTGAGGAGTTTATGCTCTTAGCAAACAAGACTGTCGCAGAACATGTCGGAAAGGTAAAGAAGACCAAGGAAGGAAAGCCTGTAAAGGCAAAGACCCTACCCTATCGTATCCATGATTCCCCAGATCCACAGAAGATGGAAACCTTACGTTCTTTCGTCACAAAGTTCGGTTACAAAATGAAATCTACCAGTACAAAGGGGGCTACGGCACGTGCCGTTAATACCCTTATGGACGAAATAGAAGGCAAACCAGAGAGCAATGCCATACAGATGGTAGCATTGCGTGCAATGATGAAAGCCAAATATTCTGTACATAATATAGGGCACTTTGGTCTTGCTTTTGATTATTACACTCACTTTACCTCACCAATCAGGCGTTACCCTGATACTATGGTACACCGACTGCTTACTCGCTATGAAGAAGGAGGAAAGAGTGCCAACGAAAACAAATACGAAGAGCTGTGTGAACACTCATCCCAGCAAGAGCAGATAGCCGCAATGGCAGAACGCGATTCCATCAAATATAAGATGGTAGAATTTATGGGACAATTCGTAGGCGAGGAATTTGAAGCCCATATCAGCGGACTCACCAGCTATGGTATATACTGTGAGATAGACGAAAACCATTGTGAGGGGATGATAAGCCTGCAGGACCTGAAGGATGACTATTATGACTTTGACGAGAAGAATTTCTGCCTCGTAGGACGCAGACATCATAACAGATATAACCTTGGAGACCCTATTACTATTAAAGTCTCCAAAGCTAATGTTGAAAAGAAACAGTTGGATTTTGTTCCAGCAGAATAAATACCCTTTATTCTATACCCATCTCTTGAAGTAGGCGTGTGGCGTTGCCCCACGCCTTCATCATATACAGTACATAACGGATATCCACATTTATACAGCGTGCCAAGGACGTATCAAAGAAGATATCACTTGAGAGACTGTCCCAGTTACCGTCAAAGGCTAAACCGATAAGATGTCCGTGGCTATCAAGTACAGGAGAACCACTGTTTCCTCCAGTTATATCATTGTTCGTGAGGAAACACATATTCAGAGTATTAGACACCTTGTCATCAAGAATACCATAGACATCGTCATCAAACAACTGGCGCACGCGCGGTTCTACGTAATAATCTTGTATTTCACCGCCCTTCTGCATTTTATCTCTCATTGATTTGGCAGTAGTGAAGTATCCAGAATCATCGCCATTGAGTACATATCCCCCTACCTGTCCGTATGTCATGCGGAGTGTGAAATTTGCATCGCTGTAATGAGGCAGGTTCTCCTCTGCACGCAGTTTTTCTGCACACAATATTCTTTCCTCATCACGTATGCTGTCTCTAATATCATCCAATACAATTTTCAGGTCAGCAAGTGTTTCTACCAACGACATAGAGAAATCTATTCCGAGGTCTTTCTTCAGTTTACGGGTCATGCGAAGCGGAATCTTTGCATTCTTCTTCATCAACACAGAATTTTCCCATATAGCCTCAACATAGGCACGATAATTTCCATGGAACTCCTTGTCTATGCGCTTATAAAAAGATGGAATATATTTTTCTGGTACATGAGAGCGATAATTCTCAATCATCACCGCCATTGTTTCTATATCAAGGTCTTTGTCCCATTGGTCACTATTATCTTTAAACTGCAAATATTGCTTCTTTACCTTTGTTGAGTCACCCAACACAGGCATCCCACTATAGAATTTAGTTGCTCTGACAGCAAGTTCGTTACCGCTGCGATATGAGAACGATTCCGAAAAGAAGGTATTGGCACGCATTGCCTCAGCACGCTTTGCATAAAGATTTTTCAACTTTGTAGAATCCCATGATGTCAACTTTGCCTCCATCTCACGTTTTAGTCTTACTATTCCGACGGAGTCTATGCATTTGTTCATGCCTATAGCATTCTTCCAATAATTCGCACTCTGTGCAAATTTGCTGTCATATTTTATGCGTACTGCCTCGGAGGCATCCATGTGTTTCTTCATTACTTTCTGCTTCACTCCACGCACCTGCTGACGAGGGTCGTTGATACAATTACGCATTTCCTCTATTCCATAGCTGCTGAGATATCGGGAAGTACTTCCAGGATAGCCCATCACCATTGCGAAATCACCTTCCTTATATCCATTCGTGCTTACCCATAACCAATTATCCGGGAGCATCGGGACATTTTTGGGGCTGTATTCTGCAGGACCTCCAGTAAGCGGATCTACGTATATACGGAATACAGAAACATCACATGTCTGTCTTGGCCACATCCAGTTGTCTGTCTCACCACCAAACTTTCCCATAGACTTTGGCGGAGCAAAAACAAGACGTACATCCGAATAGCGTTGATATGTTGTTGCATAATAGGCATTTCCTTCAAAGAAGGCATTTATCTCCACATAGTATGTTGAGTCTATCTTCTTTGCTTCAGAAGACATTGCCTCCTCAAGAGAGTCAATGAGTTCTTCTTTGTCATAAAAATCCATGCTGTCAAGCCCTAATTGCCGCAGTTTGTCTGTAACATCTTCCTGCTTCTTCATAAATGCCACAAACATATTCTCGTTGGGAAGTTCCTGCTCGTATGACTCAGCATAAAAGCCATCCTTCATGTAGTCGTGCTCTACTGTAGAATGTGAGCGAATGGCTTCAAATCCGCAATGATGGTTTGTAAGCACCAATCCCTTTGGTGACACCACCTCTCCTGTGCAGAATCCAGAGAAATTCACAACAGCCGATGAAAGCGTCGGAATCATGGAAGTCCCCGAATGAAGAGAGTATTTTGTCAGGTCTTGATACAGAGCTTCCTTTGGCATAGCAAAACCCTCAGCCCTCATCTGTTTATATACAGCATCGGGAAGGTTATACAATGTCCACATACCCTCATCCGCACGCAGAAATCCTCCTTTAACAATATATGGGAGGAACACATAACTTATAGCTATAAATACAACAAGTATTCTTTTCATTTACTTCAAGAAAGCTTTAGCAGATCCAAATCTCAAGAACATATCCAAACGAATAGGAACATGTCTGTTGTCATCTGTTACATAAAACCGTACTATTTCCTTATCCTTCTTGTCTTCTTTCTCTACATAAGACAAAACAAGACATTTATATTTCTTTTTATTATCAGCCTTTATCTCTTTTTTCCCTCTATATATCAATTTCGCATTGACAAGTTTTTCACCACCGGCAATATCAAGGTATTCGACATGTCCCTCTTTCCAACCTGACGGATCCACATTTCTTATGCGTTGGAAACTGTTCAACATGTCAGAGACACAACGGTCATACACAAACCTCTCCTTATATGTATCTCCTGAAGAAGTAAGGTGCTTCAGGTTTGTTATGCACTTGTTTCCATTATATGAATACCATACCTCGTCAACATAATACCGCTTTCCCTCACGCGCTCCCTTACGATAATATAGAGGTGTCAACTCTGTAGAGAAATAAGCCATAATGGTATCGCGCATCATAAAATACTTATCCACAGTAGCAGAGGAGCGAGTAATCAAACTTGAACGGTAGGCATTCTTACCATTATATACTATCGGCTGGGTTATCATACTTGCAGTACCAGCCTTAATCCATATAAACTTCCAGTTAAAATACAGATTATAATTTATTAGTTCACTACCACTAAAGGCACGATTCTCATAGGTGCATTGTGCCGATGTACCTAAGAATGGCAGAAGAACAAATAAATATAGGAAGATAATTCGCTTATTCATAACTATTATTTATACTCTTGTACAGGTTCCGGGATTCCCTTTTCTGCTGCACGTTGGGCATTTCTGTGTTGTATTGTCTTTTCTTTATCTGCACGTTGTTTCGTAATCTCTGCCGGCTTTTGTCTATATAATGGTAATGCTGAAAGGTTCCACTCCCGAGTAAGGTCCCACTTTGCCTTACATTCTATTGGCTCCGGATTGTAATATACCTCCTCGGGCTGCATATCATCAAAATACTCTCCAGTATCCCATTTTCCGTTTTTATTTCTATCAATGATAGCTCTTATATAATATACACCGGGTTGAACATAATAGAATTCCGCCGTTCCATCTTTTACTACAGCAGACCTTACAGGCTTGTCACCTTTGTCCATCATCTGAACTATAACATCCCCATCTGTCTTATATCCACTGACATTTACAAACAAAGATGCGAAGGCTTCCAACGTCGCTACTTTGAAACCTGCTTTATATGGAGCTGACTTCATTCCGTATATATCTTCGAAAGCGAGGGTGTCTATCTCGAACGAGTATTCGGCACCATATATCCAGTCGGCAAACACCTCCCATTCCCTGGCACTTGTCTTTTCAAGGGTGAACGGTGAACGATACCATAACGAATCCTGCTCTACATATAGATGTATTGCCGCAGAATCGAATTTCTCCAATGGTTTTGGGAAACTTATCTTTAGATATTTATCTGGTGCCAAGGACGACGGAACATCATATTTCACCTCCAGTTTTTCCGTCGGCATAACAGTATCTATCGGTTCCACAGGTTCATCGGGATGTTCTCTTGCCCATCTTTCCTGCTTCTTCAGTTTCTTATCTATTTTCTCTTTCCACTCTTCCTGCTTCTTTTGCTGAGCCTTCAAACGCTTTACATAAGGAGTTTTAGCAAGAATCTCAAGAGTATCGGTGCTTGGAGATAACATACCCAACGTGTCAGTAACGAATGTTTTCATCTCTATCTGCAAGGTATCCATATTCACCAACGCCGTGTCCTTCAACCAATATGTTATAGTGTCTGCCTTTGGAGATGCTTCGATGATAAAGGCATCCTCCGCATTGAAATTCAAACCTTTCAACTGAGGAAGAGGTTCTTTTTCACAAGGTGCTGTGAAGAACAGTGTGAAGTTATCTGCATCCTTCCTCTCACTCTTTACGAAATATCTGTCTGTAGAAATGTGTTCAAATGCCCTTAATACTACATTATCTGGGATGAAATGTGTATAGGGCACCTGCAATATATCCTTTACATGTATCTCGTCAGCCCATACAGTATCTTGTCTGAAATCACCAAATGCAGAAGGTGAAACAACATCGTGTGAGAAAGCCATCATTTCTCCCCTGTTGCTGAACCTGTAATCTCCATCTACATCCTGCAGAGCTCCGACAGTATATCGTCCTGGTGCTACTCCACGGATAACAAAATGTCCCCTTGAGTCAGCACGCGACACTCTCAAGAATTGCGGCAAAGAATCGTTCTTGCAGAAATCTTTCTTCACCAATGCAGAATCTGCAGGATACAATCCTACCAAGATACCTTTTATAGGTTCCAGATTCTCTGCTGCCAGAACATATCCGGAAACCTCCAATGTATCTATAAGCGAATCAGTAGAGAAACTATATGTATAACTACCTAACGGGTTTCCCTCATTATTATCTGAGATCGCGTCTGAGAAGTCTATCGTATAAGTCATGTGAGCCTTCAGAGAATCCAATAACTTCACTTCTACATATTTTCCGTGAGCCTTTATCTCTGGTGTTTCTATCTGTGGTGGAGAAACGACAACCTTCTCCTGAATATTCTCTATCTTTACAAACTCACTGAAATAAATGCGAACCTTGCCATTATCAACATTCAATGCCCTATCTGCAGGAGTAGCACCAATAACCCTCGGCGGCGTTTCGTCATACCATCCGCCGTCAGGTGCTCCCATGCGAGCACAACTCTGTACCAATACCAGAGTTGCCGTAGATATTATTATGAGCAATAACAGTTTTTTCATAGCCCTAACAACTCATCAATATGTTTACGGCTATTACACAATCTCGGAACCTTATTCTGTCCTCCAAGCTTTCCTTTGGAAGCAAGCCATTCCGTAAACTGTCCCGGACGAGCCTTCACTATTTGCAGCCTTATCATATTGATGTCCTTGAAGCGTTTTGCTTCATAGTCACTATTCAGTTCCTGCAACCTGCTATCCAGGATATCAGCAAACTTCTCCAAATCATCCGGCTCTTTTGAGAATTCTATCAGCCATTGATGATGTGGTATCACTCCTTCAGACCTGAATACCGGTGCTGCGGTATATTCGCTGACCTCTGCGCCTGTCTGTTCACAAGCATACTGAAGTCCCCTCTCTGCATTGTCAACAATCAACTCCTCTCCAAAAGCATTGATGAAACTCTTAGTACGCCCAGTAATAACAAATTTATACGGTTTCACCGAGGTAAATCGTACTGTATCGCCTATCATATAACGCCATAAGCCACACGAAGTGGTTATTATCATGGCATAATTCTTCCCTACTTCAACGCCCTCTATAGGAACAACGGCATCAGGATCTGTCAGCCTTCCCTCATCGTCTATAGCATCCATCGGAGCAAACTCATAGAACACATCATAGTCAAGCATCAGGAGCATAGAAGAGGATTTCGGGTCATCCTGTATGCCAAAGAACCCTTCAGAAGCATTATAGGTTTCCATATAATGCATATCTTCCTTCAAGATAAGTTTTTCGTATGCCCTGCGATAAGGAGTGAATGATATCCCCCCATGGAAGAACACCTCAAGGTTGGGCCATACATCACGGAGATAGCGTTTTCCAGAAAGTTCCATAACCCTCAGCAATACCGACATCATCCACGATGGAACGCCACTCAGGTTTGTCACATTAGCATGCAGACACTGTTGCGCGATATATTCGCGTTTTTTCTCAAAGTCACTTATCAAGGCAGTCTTCTTGTCCGGCACCCTAATCAGGTTTACAAAGGGATTGATGTTCTCAATCAATATTGCCGACAAATCGCCTACCAAAGAGTTGGGGAGATTATAGTTTGGTGCATGGGAACCTCCCAGTATCAGTGCTTTGCCGTCGAACAGCTTCGACTTATGGTTATTCTGCAAGTAGAAGGCAACCACATCGGCTCCCCCTGCATAATGTATTCTTTTCAAGCCATCAACAGATACCGGAATAAACTTCGACTTATCGTTTGTTGTCCCTGATGACTTAGCATACCATTTCACCTGTCCTGGCCATAGGATATCCCGCTCCCCATGACGCATTCTGTCTATATAGTCCTTTAGGTCATCGTAAGTGCTTACTGGAACATGTTTCCTGAACAATTTATAGTGAAAAATATGCTCAAAGTCATGCTCCTGACCAAAGAGGGTACCCTTTGCCTTGGTCACCAAACGGTTAAAGACCTCTCTCTGCAACATTTCCGGATCATAGAAATGCCGCTCCAAGGTCTTTTGGCGCGAAATAAATCCTAATCGTGCTATAGAAGTCAAAAACATAGTGGAGCTGGGGAGAATCGAACTCCCGTCCAAACGGTGTGACCGTACGCTTTCTACATGCTTATTCCGGACTTCGTTTTCGTGCAATACCAAGACCCGGACCACCAAGCATTGCCTTATCCTCTAAAATTTCACACAGCCATCGAGGCTCTGACCATGCTATTCCCGATATTTCTGCACCGCATTAACCAGTTAAGCCTCAGGAAGGAGGGCTCTGAGCGATGTCTCGTTTCCATGCCTTGCACGGAAATTAAGCCGACCTACTATACTTCGGTCTAAGCAGCGAGAGCGTAACGTGTTTCGCCAATTAAATTGTCGGCCGAAGTGATTATGGAGAACACAGCCGTAACTCCGCATGCTTACGCACCATCCCGGCCCGCTGTCAAATCCAGTCAACCCCAAAATAGTGCACCCCTTATAAAGGGCATCTAAAAAATGCGGGTGCAAATATACAATTAAGTTACGAATAATGCAAGAAAAAGCAGAAAAACTTCGTTTTTTCTTCTATTCTTTTTGACTTTTCACAAAAAAATTCTCCCCTATGCACAACACATAGGGGAGAAAGTGCCTTCACAGGCAAATAACTGAATAAACTTTTAATTTACTTAACTGAAGGTTTATGCCTTCTCAGGTGTAAACCTTCAGCCTGAAAGTTCTACCTTCTCAGGTAAAAACATTCATCGAACAAAAAAACTTTTATCATCACCTTGCATAAGTGAATAAATCACATAGCGAGTGCAAAGGTAAGGATTTTTTTTGAAAATTCAAATTTTGAATACATAGCGGAAAACCATGATTAACGTCTTTTAACTGCCCCCCCCCCCTAATTAACTCTTATTTACAGAAAACTGTAGCGAAAAAGTGACATTTTTGCCAAAAAACCATAGTAAATGACAAAAATCCACAAAAGCACAAAACGCTATTGCTTCCAGTCTAAATGTAACACTCTGTTTTTTAGATTTGTACAAAAATATAAAGGGATTTTATGGTGCAGATTTAACAACGAACCTGAAAAAACTTACGTCATTATTTTGTGGTATCGATATTTTTTTGTATATTTGCAACATGAAAAAGAGTCTTTGTATTCTTTACCATTTGCAAAGGAGACAAAGCCTCAAATACAAGAAAGCATCCCTATACCAAGTCTATACCAACTCTATACTAACTCTATACCAACTCTATGGTAAGACATAGACATCTCCGAAACATCTCTAAGTAATATCGAAAGCATCTCTAATCCTTCTCTATAAGAACTCTAACCCATCTCTATAAGAACTCATGTTCATAAGCATTAGAGAAGGGGTAGAGAAAGAGTAGGGAAGACATAGCGACTGTTACTCGCTTTTATAGCCCATTAATATTTTCCGTTCGGGACGGAATAAGATTCCGCTCGTTACGGAAAAAGTTTCCGTCCGAGGCGGAAAAAAGGGCATTGCACGCTGCTATTAAAAAGAAAAATATAATTTTCTTTTGTATTTTACTTGTTTTTTTGTAACTTTGCACGCGAAAAAAATTTACCCCAAAAATATGGAAGAAAAACAGCTAACCCCACAGCACATAAAGGAGCTCAAGACAGAGATACGCGAGTTGTGTGAAGAGAAGAACGCCGTAATATTGGCGCACTATTATACCACTGGTGACATACAAGAGTGTGCCGACTTCGTAGGTGACTCGCTTGCGCTGGCACGTCAGGCAGCAGCGACTAATGCTGACATTATAGTCATGTGTGGTGTACACTTCATGGCAGAAACCTGCAAGCTTCTCTCGCCAAAGAAGAAGGTGCTGATACCCGACCCAGATGCCGGATGTTCTCTTGCAGACAGCTGTAATGCTGAGGACTTGCGGAAATGGAAAGAGGAACATCCTGACCACCTCGTAGTGCAGTATGTTAATACCACCGCTGCCACAAAGGCACTTACTGATGTGGTCGTAACCAGCGGAAATGCCAAGAAGGTTGTTGACCAGTTGCCCAAGGATGCAAAGATTCTCTTTGGTCCCGACTATAACCTTGGAGCATATATCAATTCCGTAACAGGACGTAACATGGAGTTATGGAATGGTGGCTGTCATGTTCATGAGCGGTTCTCGGTTGAGGCAATAGCAAAAATGAAGGCAGAACATCCAGAAGCCATCGTTATGGCTCACTTGGAGTGTAAGGCGCCAGTACTCGCTATGGCAGATGTCAAGGGCTCTACAGCCGACATGATACGTTATGCTAAACACGTGAGAAAGGAGAACAGCGTAAAATGCCTAGAACCTCCTACCTTCATCGTTGCGACAGAAGCTGGTATCATGCACGAACTGAACAGGATGTGTCCTGACTGTACTTTCCTGCCCGTTCCGCCGGAGATTTCAGAGGGAGCGACATCATGTGGATGTAACGAGTGTCAATACATGAAACTAAACACCCTCAAGAAACTGCGCAACTGCCTTCGCTACGAGGCACCAGAAGTAACCGTCAGCGAAGATATAGCAAAAGAGGCTGTAAAACCGATAAACAAGATGCTGAAACTGAGTTAATTCACGATGCATAATTTATAATTTTCAATCTTCAATATTTTCAAATGGAACAAACATTTCTGATATACAATACCCTCACCCATAAGAAAGAGGCATTCAAACCCATAAATCCAGGACATGTAGGCATGTATGTCTGCGGTCCTACAGTATATGGTGATGCACACTTGGGACACGCAAGACCTGCCATTACCTTCGACATACTCTTCCGTTATCTGCAGCACCTTGGCTACAAAGTGCGCTATGTGCGAAACATCACAGACGTAGGTCACCTGGAGCACGATGCCGATGAAGGCGAGGACAAAATAGCAAAGAAGGCACGACTGGAACAGCTGGAGCCTATGGAGATAGCCCAGTATTACACACGCCGCTTCAATTCGGCTATGGAAAAGCTGAATGTGCTGCCACCATCAATAGAACCTCATGCTACAGGTCATATCATAGAGCAGCAGCAACTGGTGAAGGAGATACTGGACAATGGTTACGCCTACGTGAGCAACGGTTCTGTATATTTCGACATTGAGAAATACAACAAGACATACAAATATGGCATTCTCTCAGGTCGCACCCTTGAGAATATCAAAGATGCCTCTCGCGATACTCTTGCCGGAGTTGGTGAGAAGAAGAACCAAGCCGACTTCGCATTATGGAAGAAAGCACAACCTGAGCACATCATGCGCTGGCCTTCTCCTTGGAGCGACGGTTTCCCAGGATGGCATTGCGAATGTACTGCTATGGGAAGGAAATACCTTGGCGATGAATTCGACATTCACGGAGGCGGCATGGACCTCGTCTTCCCTCACCATGAGTGTGAGATAGCACAGGCACAGGCTTCTATGGGACATCAGGCAGTGCACTACTGGATGCACAACAACATG
>DJWZ01000059.1:34695-47201 GCA_002449535.1 Prevotellaceae bacterium UBA7017
CAACAACATGATTACCATCAACGGACAAAAGATGGGTAAGTCATACAACAACTTCATTACCCTCGACCAATTCTTCAAGGGCGAACACGAGTTGCTGACAAAGCCATTCAGCCCGATGACAATACGTTTCTTCATCCTTTCTGCACACTACAGGGGAACTGTCGATTTCTCTTCTGAAGCCCTCGAAGCAGCAGAAAAAGGACTGGCGCGTTTGATGAATGGACTAAAAGACCTGAAACGCATACAACCCGCAAAGGGCTCAAGCCCGGAAATCACAGCATACGTAAAGGAATTGAGCAACAAGCTGTATGCCGCTATGAATGACGATATGCAGACACCTATCGTTATCAGCGAGCTCTTTGAGGCTTGCCACCAGGTAAACCTTCTGGTTGACAGAAAGGCGAAAATAAGTGCCGAAGACCTGCAGACCCTGTCGCAGACGATGCACCTATGGACAGAAGACATCTTGGGACTCATCAATACCAACGACAATGGCGGTGAGAACAAAGCTCTGGACAAAGTAATGCAAATGGTACTTGACATCCGGGCAAAGGCAAAGGCAGAAAAAGACTGGGCTACATCAGACAAGATACGTGATGACCTCAACGAAGCAGGAATAATAATCAAGGACACTCCCGACGGAGCAATATGGGAAATTTAGAGATAATGGCACCCGTTGGGTCAAGGGAATCCTTGGCTGCAGCTATCAATGCCGGAGCAGACAGCATATATTTCGGCATCGGAAAGCTGAATATGCGTGCCCACTCCGCATCAGCCTTTACCATTGACGACCTGCGCGAGATAGCACAACTGTGTGAGGAACACGACATAAAGTCATATCTTACCGTTAATACCATCATTTATGGCGAGGATATTCCGCAGATGCACGAAATCATCGACGCTGCCAAAGAAGCCAATATCACTGCCGTAATAGCTTCTGACATCGCTGTAATGATGTATTGTCGCAAAGTGGGTCAGGAAGTTCATTTGTCAACACAACTGAATATTTCAAACATCGAAGCCCTGCGTTTCTATGCCCAGTTTGCCGATGTTGTCGTATTGGCACGTGAACTGAAGATGGAGCAGGTGAAAGAGATACACGAATTGGCACTAAAGGAAGGAATCTGCGGACCTTCAGGAAAACCTATACGCATAGAAATGTTTTGTCACGGAGCCCTATGTATGGCAATTTCTGGAAAATGCTACCTCTCTCTCCATAATGCCAACAGAAGCGCCAACCGAGGTGAATGTGTGCAGATTTGCAGACGAGGCTATGAAGTCAGGGATGCAGAAACTGGCAACGAATTGCTCGTTGACAACAAGTACATAATGTCACCCAAAGACCTCAAAACAATCCGTTTCATCGACAGAATGCTTGATGCCGGGGTAGAGGTCTTCAAGATTGAGGGCAGAGCACGCGGACCTGAATATGTTGATACAGTCGTAAGATGCTATCGTGAAGCGATAAACGCCGTTATGGCAGACAAAGAGGCTGGCACAAAAGGCAAGAACTTCTCAGAAGCAGCCAAAGACCAATGGGACGAGCGACTGGCAAGAGTCTTCAACAGAGGGTTCTGGGATGGATATTATCAGGGACAGACACTTGGAGAATGGAATGAAGCCTATGGTTCAAAGGCAACAGAAAAGAAGGTATATGCCGCCAAAACCATAAAATATTTCTCCAAGATAGGAGTGGCAGAATTCCAAGTTGAGGCGCATGATATCAATGTCGGAGACAAGCTTCTTATTACCGGACCTACTACAGGAGCGATGTTTATTGACGAGGTAAAGGAAATCCGATATGACCTGAAGCCAGTTCAAACCGGCAAAAAAGGACAGAGAATAAGTATTGCTGTTCCTGACAAGGTAAGACCTAACGATAAACTTTTTATTTTAGAGAAAGAAAATGACTATTGACGATATACAAGAAGAGATAATAGAAGAGTTTAACGCTCTTGACGATTGGATGGACAAATACCAGTTACTCATTGACTTGGGTAGCGAGCAAGAGCCTCTTGATGAAAAATACAAGACTGAGCAGAATATCATTGAAGGATGTCAGAGTAGGGTTTGGATACAATGCGATGCCTCCGATGGGGAAGGAGGCAAGGTGCTGCATTTCCAGGCTGACAGCGATGCCTTGATAGTAAAGGGCATCATAGCCTTGCTGATACGTGTTATAAACGACCAGCCAGCAAAGGAGATTCTGGATTCCGACCTACATTTTATCGAAGCCATCGGTCTCAAAGACCACCTCTCTCCTACCCGTTCCAACGGATTGCTCGCAATGGTAAAACGCATAAAGGCATACGCACTTGCTTTCAGCTCTTAGTAAACAGCAGCTCCAACTGCTCACTATCTATGCTCTCTACAATACTGAGGGTTCGCAGGCTAACAGTATATTACCGATACTGAACAGTCTGCCCACGGGACCGTGTACCGACCTGAAGCACCTCACAAAAACCCTGTGCACACAAGGACTGATTGACGAATATGCTTTCAATTGGCGCACTGACTCCTATGACCATTGCGTAAAGCCGGAATTGCTTATCAAGGTGATGCAATATCTTGTAGAGAAAGAACCCGAAGGAACCATAGAAGTGCTGAATGCTGTTGGGGCAGAGTTACAGCCTACCGTTATACAAAAAATGTTGTGGGAATTTATCAGCAGTTCCTATCAACACGTTAACATTGAGAAGATAGATGATTATGCCATCAGCAAGAATCTCACGACCCTCATTCCCGCAGTTCTGGATTATCGTTTTGCCCCCTTGCTGTTGCTTTTCAATAAAGCCAATTTCTTCGGACTCATCGAGGAAACTCTAAGGTATCTCTTCTCAACAGGAGAACTGACAGACATCTATAACCTTTCAAACTTAATAAAGGGCTATCAGAATATAGAGATAACACAACAGAAGGAAAGCATACAGTGCACACTCGACCTGTATAGGTATTTGGCATACGGCAAGACTCCCGACTACCTGCTTTCCTCAAACAGAGACCACCGTATCATAGCAGGCATCTATGAAGCCTTGCACGGAAACGACAAGAAGGGATTGGATCACTTCAAGAAAGCCCTGTCACTGAACAATAAAGACAAAGGTTATGCTACCTCTAAGCCATACCTACCTTGGGAAATCGCCAATTTCTATTTCGTAACAATTGCTAAACGTACTTTCAGCGACGATGGTCGCAAGAAGGCGTTAGGTATCAGCAAAGTACAGGAAGAAAATCTGACACGCGCAGCAAAAATTCTTTATAGCATTCTGTATAGTACCAATACCGAGAAGCAGCAAAAGAAGGAACTTATGACTCTTCTTACCAGTAAGAAGGGCATAGATCGCATAATGGCAAAGATGATGTTCCAGTATATTGGTATGACAAATGCTGAAACACAGATAACAGAGTTTTCTGATATCCATATTCACTGGAATATCCTCAACGAAAATGCTCTGCTGATGAATATGCCACATAGGGAAGATTATGAAGACGACAATACTTCTCCTACCAGAAAAGCATATTTCATGACCAGCACCCGCGTCAGGACGGTAGAGACACGAATGCAGTCAATGCTAAAGAGCGGACAATGGGGAGCAGGAAAGCGTCTCAGTGGGCAAAACAAGATGATAGAAGATGTCCTCATTGAAGTATTAGAGGGAACCCCACTCTACGGAGGCAGATATGCACCACACTACACTATTGAGGTAAACGAAGAAATGCCTTATATGCGGGTTACTCGTACTCCGAATGGTTTTACTGTTGACAGCAATGTGCCTCGGGAAGCAATAGAACAAGGAATATTTATCAGCCACAGAGGAAAGACCTCCATAAATTTTATCCGCATTGGTGAAAGACAGAGGAAATACTATGACCGTTTGATAGAAAAGATTTTCCCCTTGTCAATGGAAGAAAAACTGAAGCACTTCCTCGTTAAAGCCAGCATGCAACGCTTTTCCGATGGTTCACGCCTTGAGATTCACAGCGATTTGCTGGAGGGAGGATCAACATTACCTATACGGGATGCAGACACCAAGCTGGTAATACAAATTCTCAAGCAAGAAAAACAACGCTTTGCCATAGAGATATTTATTCGCACCATGGAAGGTGGGAAGATGCAACTGACACCTGGGCGAGGGAAACAGGTCATTATCGATGGAATGGGAGAAAATCGTACTCGCATAAACCGCGATATGGAACTGGAATTCAAAATTTTCAATGATTTCATTGAGGCAACAGCCTTGAATGGAGAAACCTCCATGATTCTCGGAATATACGATTTACTACCCTTGTTGGAATATGCACAACAACATCAGGACACTGTAATTTGCGAATGGCCTGAAGGAACATCCATAAATATAAAGACCAAAAGCACCAAGAGCATCTGGAATGGTAATATCAAACGCAACGAAAACGGATGGTTTGACATAGAGGGCAGTATAAATGTTGACCAGGAAAAAGTTCTCTCTATGGCTCAACTGCTGGAGCTATCAGCACAAAGTCACGGTAAATACATTCGCCTTAATGACGGAGAATTCTTGGCTTTGTCAGAAAAACTGCGTCAGCAACTGAATCGCCTTGCCTCTATCACCTCTCGCCACCATTCCCGATTACAAATGTCTCCCTTCTCTGCTGCACTTCTAAGCAACAATATACTCGAAGGGGAACTACGATTGGAGGGTGATAAAGAGCTGCAAAAGATACGCCAACGCATAAAGAAAGCCAGCGAATATCACCCACGTGTTCCTGCAACACTTCAGGCAACACTGCGTACATATCAAAAAGAAGGCTACCAATGGATGATGCGTCTGAACAAATGGGGAGCAGGAGCACTGCTCGCTGACGATATGGGTCTTGGCAAAACCATACAGACAATAGCCCTTCTCCTTGCAAAAGCGAAAGAAGGTCCGGCTCTCGTGATAGCACCGGCATCAGTGGCACCTAATTGGAATACTGAATTTGCACGTTTCGCACCAAGCCTCAACATCATAATGCTTAACTATGAAACCAGTCGTTCAGAAGCCATCAGAAACGCAGGAGAAGGAGATGTTGTCGTGATGTCGTATATGCTTCTGCTAAGCGTAAAGGAAGATGTAATCAATAAACGATGGAAGACCATTTGTCTGGACGAAGCCCATATTATTAAGAATCGTGGTGCCAAGACATCTGCCATTGCAATGAAACTGAAGAGTGATTATCGTATAATGCTGACAGGTACTCCTGTGCAGAACCATCTTGGAGAACTATGGAACCTCTTCCAGTTTGTCAATCCAGGTCTGCTCGGCAGTTTCGAGAATTTCAATAAACGCTTCATCCAACCCATAGAATTGCTGCACGATAAGGTTGCACAAGAAAATCTTGACAACCTGATAAAGCCCTTCATGTTACGCAGGACAAAAGACAAGGTTGCACAAGAGCTGCCAGATAAAGAAGAGATATATCAACATGTTACCCTGTCAGAAGAGGAAATCGTCAGGTATGAGGCTATGCGTCAAAAAACGCAAACTATCATTGAAGAGGAACTGAAAAATAATTCCGGCAATCAGAATATTTCCTTTAACACATTGGCAGAAATTACAAAGTTGCGCCTCTGTGCCTGCAGCAAATCAAAGATTGTAGCCCTTACAGAATTACTTATGACCATCATGGAGGGTGGCGGTAGTTCTCTTGTTTTCTCGCAGTTCACGACATATCTCACACAGATAAAGAGAAATCTTGATGAAGCACATATACATTATATATATATAGATGGTTCAACACCTATTAAGGAACGTCAGCAACTGGTGGAAAGATTTCAGAATGGGGAATGTCCAGTCTTCCTTATTTCTCTCAAAGCCGGTGGATTAGGCTTAAATCTTACCCATGCAAACTATGTCATACACATGGATCCTTGGTGGAACCCCGCTATAGAGGCACAGGCAACAGACCGCGCGCACCGCATAGGACAGAAGCAAGCCGTGACAGTATATCATCTCATTTCCGAAGGAACAATCGAAGAGAAAATACAGCGTCTCCATGCACGGAAGAAGGAACTGGCAGATAACGTCCTAAAGGCAACAGACATGAGTTACCGACTTACAGGAGAAGAACTCTTGGAAATGGTAAGGGGAAGTGGGGAGGCGATTAGTGCACCCTAAAAGACTATCAATATTGAAAAATAAAAACAAACAAAATCTATCATAATCTATGAAAACAATCTTTCGATTATCAATCGCATTACTTTTAATGCTTTTGCCTTTAATTACTCAAGCCCAGGGCAACAATTCTGCTCAAGGAAAAGTTCTTACCCTGAAAATGCCATGCAAACTGCTTAATGGTATCTCAGAACGTGAATATTCTATATACCTGCCAGGCAGTTATGATACTAATGTACTGCATAGCTACCCTGTATTATACCTGATGCATGGTGGCGGTGGCTCAAATACCGACTGGGAAAAAATACACCATATTTCGGAAGTAGCAAATCGCCTTACCAACAGCGGAAAAATCCAAGACATGATTATTGTCTGTGCAGAAGGTAATCAACAGAACATGATGTATTTCAATGCCGAAAAAGACAATAATGGTACTCCTGATTGGAAATATGAGGATTATTTCTTCAATGAACTCATTCCCTACATCGAAAAGACATACCGCGTAAGGACAGACAAAGGCGGACGCGCCATCGGAGGTTTCTCTATGGGTGGCGGTGCCGCTACTGTTTACGGAGTACATCATCCCGAGTATTTCTGTATGGTATATGACATCAGCGGATATCTTAGACGCCAGCCCCTGTCATTTCTGAAGAATGACCCCTCTGCCTCATGGAGACAACAGATAATAGAAAATAATAATCCTATAGTACGCATAAACAATGGTACAGCGAACGATGTTGCTTCATGGAAGAAAACAGACTGGAAAATAGCTGTTGGAGACAAAGACTTCACTCTTGAAGCCAATATGGACTTAATGAAAGCTTTTAGAGAGAAAGGTGTCCCTTGTTCAATGTACGTTAACGATGGTGCTCACGATGCAAAATGGGTAAACGGAGTATTGGAGGATGTCTTGAAGCGTGCTAACAGAAATTTCGAGAGCCTTTGGATTAAGAATGGAGACCGAAATATCTATGGTATCATAAGCAAGCCAAAACAGACAGGAAAGAAACAACCATTAGTGATAATTTCTCACGGTTTCAACGGCTCTCACCATTATGGCAGGACTTATTTTGATACTCTCAATGCCATCGGCTATCAGGTATATGCTTTTGACTTCCCTTGTGGAGCAGTAAATAGCAAAAGCGATAATAACACCATGAACATGTCTGTACTTGATGAGAAGAATGACCTGAAGGCTATCATATCTTATTTCAAGCAGCAAAAAGATGTAGATGCCGATAATATCGTACTGATTGGAGAGAGTCAGGGTGGTTTTGTCAGCGTTCTGACTTCTGCCGAAATGCCAAACGACATAAAAGCAACAATCCTTGTATTTCCTGCCCTCTGCATACCAGACAATTGGAATGAACGTTATCCAAAGGTAGAAGATATACCTGATACCACCAAGATGTGGAATGTACCTTTGGGACGACGCTATTTCCTTGAAGTTCGCAATATACAAATCTTCAAATCAATAAAGAAATACAAGCGTCCGGTACTCATTGTTCAGGGAGACAAAGACCCTGTAGTATCTATGGATGACTCTCGTAAAGCCGTAAAGACTTATAAGGATGCCCGCCTGCATATAATTCCCGGTGCAGGACACGGTTTCAAACCTCATGAGCAGCAAGAGTCATTGCATCAGATAAAAATGTTCTTGGAGGAGGTTAACAAGAAACAGTAACACTCCTTATGACATTTACTAATTGGTGGAGAATAAAAATCGCATATACATTGCTATTGATTTAAAGTCTTTCTACGCATCCGTTGAATGTGTAGAAAGGGGACTTGACCCCCTGACCACCAATCTTGTAGTTGCCGATGCCAGCAGAACAGAAAAGACAATCTGCCTTGCAGTGTCTCCCTCGTTAAAGCAATATGGCATTGGGGGCAGGGCACGTCTCTTCGAGGTAATACAAAAAGTCAACGCAATCAATCACCAACGAAAAGACTCTGTGCCATCGCATTGTCTGACAGGCAAGTCAACATCTGACATAGAACTGAAAGCACACCCCAATTGGGCTGTGGATTATATTGCGGCACCACCTCGTATGGCACATTATATAGAGGTCAGCTCAAAAATTTACAGTATCTACCTTCAATACATTGCTGCAGAAGACATACATGTATATTCCATCGACGAGGTCTTTATAGATGTTACTGATTATCTTGACAGCTACAAGATGACAGCTCACGAACTCGCCATGAAAATGATTAGGAACGTTCTCAAACAGACTGGCATTACTGCTACTGCCGGAATCGGCACGAACCTGTATCTTGCAAAGGTAGCAATGGATATCATGGCTAAGAAAACAGTACCTGATAAGGACGGAGTACGAATTGCAGAATTAGATGAAATGACATATCGCCAAAAACTATGGAACCATCGTCCCATAACAGATTTCTGGCGTGTAGGGCACGGAATAGCGAAGTCATTAAGTAAATATGGTATTGACACTATGGGCAAGGTCGCACGTACCTCGGAAGATAATGAAGACTTACTGTATAACCTCTTCGGAGTAAATGCAGAATTGCTAATAGATCATGCCTGGGGGTGGGAACCATGCACCTTAGATGTTATAAAGGCATACAGACCCGAAAGAAATTCATTCAGCAACGGACAGGTTCTGTCATCACCTTATAATAACAAGAAGGCTCGCGTAGTTATTATGGAGATGGCAGACAGTATGGCATTAAAACTTGTTTCAATGCGACTTGTCACCGATCAGGTAACCATCTACATAGGATATGATGCAGAAAATCTTACCAACGAAGCAATACATTCCAAATATCATGGAGAGATAAAGGCTAACTATTACGGAAAAATGGTACCCAAACCTGCTCATGGTTCAGCAAATCTTCCCCACCCGACATCGTCAACACGCCTGATAACAGAAGCTGTAACTCAATTATACGATAATATCGTAGATAAGAATCTGCTCATACGCAGACTCAACATTACCGTCAATAACGTTATTCCAGAAGAAAAAGTTACACAAGGAAACAATACCATACAACTTGATTTATTTACAGATTACGAACAAATACGGAAACAAAAGCAAGCAGAAAAGAAAAGATTAGAAAAAGAACGCCGCATCCAAGAAACACAGATATCTATAAAAAAGCGTTTCGGTAAGAATGCTATCCTACGAGGTCTTAACTTTGAAGAAGGAGCAACAGCCAAGGAGCGTAACAACCAAATAGGAGGACACAAAGCATGATAGATAACTACGATGATATCATCAACTTGCCACACCATGTTTCCAAGACACATACCCCTATGTCGATGTGGAACAGAGCAGCTCAATTTGCTCCGTTTGCAGCCCTGACAGGACACAATAATGCTATCACGGAAACCCAAAAACTGCATGACCAAATGTATGATGACAATACCATGTCATCAGATGAAGAGGATTTTATTTCACAAATATAACATTTTATCATCCTTAATGCTCTGATATATGCTAAGTTAGATTCCTTTTAGGTCTTGACATGTGTTCAATTTGGCAGTATAAATAACGGATTCGGGAAAGCCCTACCTTTTTAAACACTATTTTTTCGTCTTATTTGTAAAATTTCGAGAAAAATAGGCTAAATTTGCATCAACCGCAAAAACAAACCCATTTTATATGGCAACTAAGAATTCAAAAGGTAACGATGGAATCCTCGAGTTTAATAACTTGATGGTTGATTACAATGATGGTGATATCATCATTTATGACAACGTACGCAACCTATCAGAGGTTTATCCTGTAAAACCAATGATTAACCTTATTGGTCTATGTGTTAAAGGAAATCTTGTCATGTCAGTCAATGGCAAGGACTCTAAAGTAAAAGAAGGTGAAATACTTTTCTGTCCTCCTAACATAAAAATTGACAATTGTGTTTTCAGCAAAGATTTTGAATGCAAATTGCTTTGCCTGTCAAATCATGTTGTACAAGGACTTTTACGAGACAAAATCAGCATTTGGAACAGGGCAGTATATATCAATCAGACCAATATCATACCTATGTCTCGTGCATGCAAGGAGGATTTTGGATTATATTATGCCCTTATTCGTTCAAAGATATCATCAAACAAAGGTTCTTCACGTGAAATAGTTCAGACACTGATACGTGCATTACTCATAGAACTATGCGATGTCCTTGAATCCAGCAATGGTAAAGGGGAGGAGCCACGCATATTGCAGAGCCGACAGATATTCAACAAATTTCTGAATATACTGTCCAATGTGGACGTGAAACATCGTCCAGCAACCTATTATGCTGAACAACTGAATATCTCTCCAAAGTACCTTACAATGTTGTGCAGGCAATATAGCGACAAGTCAGCATCGGAATGGATTATTCAGTACACTCTCGATGACATCCGTTACTATCTTACAGATTTAAACTACAGTATTAAAGAGATTTCTTTCCGTTTAGGCTTCTCAAATATCTCTCACTTTGGAGCCTATGTTCGCAAACATTTAGGTGTTTCACCGACAAAATTCAGGGCGAAACTTTGAGTTTTCTCAAACTTACTCTACTTGATTTTCTGTTTTGCCCTTACTTACATACACCTATATTACATGTATGCGATAGAAAATATTGTGAACTTACGACACACTTTCCGTTGTTGCCCCATTCTGAACCGTAAGAATTAAGGCAAACAATACTATCCCCTCTACCCTTCCCTGCTTTCTTCAAACCCACAATAGCCATTGCATGCCCGGAAGTATGATTATCGCCATACTCCCAATATACGGCATGCCCTGCCTTTACAGATGACACTACCATGTCATACATCTCCTTATACGAGATATTGACATATTCGTATTGCCGCCTGTTATCCTTGTCATCAAGAACAAATTTCTCTCCCCGCTTCTTTTCGCTGCTATTGGCATACCAGTCATAGTGAATGCGGTACATCACACTTTCAGCAAACTGTAATGGGGTATAACGCATGGAATAATAATAGAAAGAACCCTTTGCATTCTTTTCCAATGGATTATAATCTATCACAGAAAATCGCGGCAGCAGGTCTTTCAAACGTGACAATAATACTTCCTTATCATCGACTTGTTCCCTTAACAGCTTTATCTTTTTTATCAATACAGCACCATTATTGATGTGCGAGCGTTCAAAAGAATAGGGCACCAACCCATATCGGCTTATCAGTCGCAATGCTTCCGGACCTACATTACGTATTACTATCTCCTCTCCGTTAAGGGTTTGCTCTTCCAATTCTCGTGCCAAGAGCCATTGACGCGACAATATTACGCTGTCTCCTATTTGCCTTGCCTCATGCTCTATACATGCACACATAGCATACACCCAACAAGCAGAAGTGCGCCCTTGGTTGGTTGGCTCCTGCTTGTTGCATGAGGATAAATATAACAGTATTAATAATATAATTATGTACGCACGCGTCATACACCCAAGATTTGGTGTATCAGTGGTATTATTTCCTTCTTGAGGACAGCGCTTGTAAGGCTATGCTCAGCATCTATAATCTTAAAATGCTCCTTGCCATAACACTTCTGAAACTCTTTCTGGAAGTTCACCAGCCTGTCTTTATTACCAAACAGACCCCATACCAATTCCTTCTCTTCAGGTGTTATGCCATAGAGGACATGCGGAGTATTGTCACCGGCACCCTTCTTTGGAGCCGTTTCCAAAGCCTTGAACTGGGCTATCATCTCCTTGTCAACCTTGAATTGTGTAGCCCCGTCCTGACGCGGATTCTGAAATGCTACATTCTTTCCAAGATGATTAAAGGTCAGAGTTCGCGACATCTGAAATGACGGATTGACAAGAATGCGTCGATAGCCCTTCTGCAGTTCAGCATACATTGCTCCCATTGATGTTCCTATAATCAAGTCGGGCTTATGCTGGGCAATAAAGTCTGTCAAGAAGGGTACTGCATCATTCGGCATTATGGGAATGTCAGGAGAAATGACATTCACTCCGAGGGGATAAAAATGATTTCTCATCTCCGTAGCAGTACCAGTACTGCCCGCAGATGAGAAACCATGTAAATATACTATTTGCATATAGAGTCAGATATTACTCTGCTGCATTCTCTTCCTTTTTCAGCCTGTTCTCGATGTGCTTTCCGAGAGTGAGGTATGCAACAGGAGCTGCAATAAATATTGATGACAATGTTCCGAATACCACGCCCAGTATCATTGCAAATGAGAATGAACGGATAGAGTCACCACCCAAGAAGAAGATACACAACAATACCAGCAATGTAGAGAATGATGTATTGATGGTACGAGCCAAAGTCTGGTTGATAGAAGTATTGAAACTTGTCTGTATATCCCACTTTGGATGTATCTTCAGATTCTCACGGATACGGTCGAATACAACCACCTTATCGTTGATAGAGTA
>DJWZ01000059.1:47252-51075 GCA_002449535.1 Prevotellaceae bacterium UBA7017
AGAGTAACCTATCACGGTCAGGATAGCACCGATGAATGTCTGGTCAATCTCAAGAGAGAATGGCATCCAACCCCAACAGAGAGAGTAGATTCCAAGTACTACGAGAGTATCAACGGCAAGAGCGCATGTAGAACCTACTGAGAATGCTACGTTACGGAAACGTATGAGGATGTAGATAAAGATTGCAACAAGTGCGAAAAGCACACTGATGATAGCACCATAAGTGATATCCTTTGCCACACTTGGACCTACCTTCTGTGAAGATATGATAGAACCACCCTCACGTACATCAGGATTCTTAAATGCCTCTACGCTTGGCTGATTTACTACACCTTCTGCCTTCAATGCCTTGTAGAGGATTGTCTCTGCCTCATCATCAACATTAGGATTGTTTGACTCAATCTTATAGTTGGTAGAGATACGAACTGTCTTGTTGTCTGTACCAAGGGCTATGACACTGGTGTTGTAGCCATCAAATGCCTTTGCTATAGTACCGCGAACCTCCTCTGGCTGTACTGCCTTCTCGAAGGTAACAACATAGTTACGACCACCAGTGAAGTCAATGCTCTGTGAGAGACCACGAACAACGAAGCTGACAATGAATACTATGATGGCAATACCAACAAAAGTGAATGTCTTCTTATAGAGAGACATGAACTTGACATCAGTATTTTGCAGCAGGTTCTTAGATATTGGTGTGCAGAATGTCAGGTTCTTCCAACGGTCATTATTCAGCTGACGCTCGTAAACAAGACGTGTGAGGAATACTGCGGTGAAGAAAGAACAGATGATACCAATAATCCATGTTGTAGCGAAGCCACGGATAGGACCGGTGCCGAATACATACAGAATTACACCAGTAATGATAGATGTGAGGTTAGAGTCGAAGATAGCAGAGAAAGCATTGCTGTAGCCGGCAGCCAGAGCCTGCTTCAGTCCCAAGCCACCCTTCATCTCTTCCTTGATACGTTCGTAAATCAGCACGTTAGCATCCACCGCAGTACCTAATGACAATACCATACCTGCAATACCTGACATTGTCAATGCAGCCTGGAAGCTTGTCAAAATGCCCAGTGTGAAGAAGAGGTTTATCACAAGAGCTATGTTTGCCATCATACCAGGGATGACGTTATACATGCAAACCATGTAAATCATCAGGAGTACGAAAGCAATGATGAATGAGATGATACCCTGCTGGATAGACTGTGCACCGAGTGTAGGACCAACAACCTCTTCCTGTACGATACGTGCAGGAGCAGGCATACGACCTGACTTCAAAGTGTTTGCAAGGTCTTTTGTATCTTCAATAGTAAAGTTACCGGAAATCTGAGAGTTACCACCGGAAATCTCACCATTTACACGTGGAGCTGAATATACTACGCCGTCGAGGACGATAGCTATTGCCTTGCCAACGTTCTGCTTTGTCAGCTGAGCCCACAGACGTGAACCCTCGTTATTCATAGACATTGATACACATGGACGACCGAAGTTGTCAAATTCGTCCTTTGCATCTGTTATCACATCACCCTCCAATGGAGCACGTCCAGAGGTAGATGTCACCTTCAAGGCATGCAGTTCAAAGATATTCTTTGTACCGTCAACAGGCTTAGCACTCCACAGCAGCTTTACGTCAGAAGGGATAACCTTCTTAGCCTCTTCGCCATAGATAGCCTTGTTTATCTCAGCAGTATCACGCTCGTGAGCATAACCTACAGTAGAAAGGCTCTGTCCCTGTACTGGCTGGAAGAAAGCGAAGAGCGGATGCTCTTTCTTTGCCTTTTCTATAGCCTTGTCATCCTGCTTGGCAGCCTTGTCAGCTGCAGCAGCCTGGTCGGCGTCGTTCTTCTTAAGTTGGAATTTAGGTGCTGCCTCTTTTACGGCAGTATCAGCTTCGGCAGGTGCCTCGGCAACCTCTGCAGTCTCAGTCTTTGCGCTGTCAGCAACCTCTTCAACCTTCTCGCCGGAAGCGATAGCGGCAAGACGTGCATCGAGCTGTGAGAAATAAGGAAGAACTTCCTGAGCATTATAAGTCTCCCAGAACTCCAGGTTTGCAGAACCCTGAAGGAGCTTACGTACACGCTCTGGTTCCCTTACACCAGGCATCTCAACCATCAGACGGCCTTCCTGACCCTCCAACTTCTGGATGTTTGGCTGTACGACACCGAATTTATCGATACGGTTACGTACTACATTGTAAGAGTTGTCAATGGCACTCTGTACCTCTGCACGCAGAGCTTTCTCAACCTCAGCGTCAGTGCTCTGGGTAGAAACCTTACCTTTCAGCTGCTGTGTAGCAAAAATTTCTGCCAGACGATGACCAGGAGCGTTCTTCTGGTAAGCCTTGATAAAGAGTGAGATAAAATCACTCTGTGAAGACTCCTCCTCCTTCTTAGCCTCTGCCATAGACTTCTGATAAGCTGCATCAGTCTTGTGATCAGCCAGAATGTCAACTACGTCAGGCA
Organism: Prevotellaceae bacterium UBA7017; assembly: GCA_002449535.1. Classification (GTDB taxonomy): domain Bacteria; phylum Bacteroidota; class Bacteroidia; order Bacteroidales; family Bacteroidaceae; genus Prevotella. The sequence continues at coordinate 49,715 of DJWZ01000059.1, forward strand.
CACTGATTTCGAGAATAACGTTCATACCACCTTTCAGGTCAAGACCCAAACCGATTTGGGTTTCCAGACACTGCTGATAAGAATACACTCCCAAATACTTCACAGAATCCTTATAGTTCTGCGCAGCAATAGGGTCTTTCATCTCTGCAGCCTTAGAGTCATAGTAACTCGTAGCAAATGAGAATGAAAGGTAGAAAATACTTGCAAGCGTCAATAAGATGGCGGTTACAATTACAATTCCTTTGTTTTGCATTTTAGTTTTTGATGTTTTTGATTATTATTGTTTTTTTAATTTTTCTTTCAAAGCCTTTTTGTCACGTTCTGACGTCATTTTTATGTTACATATACGCCTGCACGCGAATATATATGCGCATAAAACGGTGCAAAGGTAGTAATAAAAACACATTTTTCCAAACTTTTTCTCAAGAAAAGTAGCAAATCAGCAAAAAAAGACGTCTGATAACTCTCACGAGCCATCAGACGTCAGTATTTAAAGTGGGTTTGGAGTCTGTTTCTTGCTTTAAGGTGTTACCTTCTTCCCATAAGGGAGGTGCATCCGCAAATGGTGGAAATACCAACCATTGTAAGCATGAGAACCATTGCTGTGTTTGTAAACATAGTGCGTCTCCTTTCTTTTTTAATTACGAGGAATTCACCTCTTTTTGTTATCCTGGACAATCTTTTGCCCCCGAATTAACGGGTTTCTTTTGATTTCCGAGTGCAAAGATAAGCACTTCTGTGTGCGCACACAATTTTTTGTCCCTATTTCTTTCACTTTACCATCAATTTCTTGATTTTACTCAAAAACAGGCTCGCATTTTCATTATTTTTTTGTATTTTTACAGTTTTCGTTTTCGTTTTCGTTTTCGTTTTCGTATTTTTTCGTACCTTTGCAACCTATGAAGAAACTATTCATTGAGACATACGGCTGCCAGATGAACGTAGCCGATTCCGAGGTAGTAGCCAGCATCATGCAGATGGCGGGCTACGAATTGTGCGAAAATGCCAACGAAGCCGACGCCATATTCCTCAACACCTGTTCTGTACGTGAAAATGCCGAAAACAAGATATACCATCGCCTCGAAACGCTACATAATGAGAAATGTGGCAAAGAGGGTCGCATAATCGGTGTCTTGGGCTGTATGGCAGAACGTGTGAAGGAAGTGCTCATCAACAGCTATCATGCCGACCTCGTGGCAGGTCCCGACTCCTATCTCGCCCTGCCCGACCTGATAGCACAGTGCGAATTGGGTCAAAAGGCTATCGATACCACCCTGTCTCTCACCGAGACCTACCGTGACATCATGCCGCAGCGGGCACACGGCATGCACATCTCTGGCTATGTAAGCATCATGAGAGGC
>DJWZ01000151.1 GCA_002449535.1 Prevotellaceae bacterium UBA7017
GAATAGTTCGCAAAAAAACCGATGTTGGATTTAGGTCTCTGTCAGCCTCAGCAACTATCTTGCCGTAGATAGAACGTGGAGCCCTGGAAGCAGAAGCACGATGGTCTTCGACGGCTTCCTTCATAATCCTTATCTGCATTTCAGAAAACCATTTTCTGAGTCGCTGGTCAGCCTGAAGAATTTTTCCTGATGTAATATGATGTATGGCTCGTGGACCTTCAAGCCCCAAATCATGATAGGCAGCAATGACATAAGCCATATCCTCGTCAGCACCCATCTTCTGTGCAATGGATACCGAAGAACGTATCACGCGAGTGACATGCTCCATATTATGTGCAACATCGAACGCAGCATACCTTGGAAGGATGTCACGTTCGATGAATGCCATGATTTCTAAATTAACCAATACTTATTATCTCGGAAAATTTCAGATGTTGTAAAAACTATAATTTCAAGCCCTTAAGCACCTCTGCTATCTTCTGGCGTGTTGTCAATCGTGTCGGAACAAGTGGCAGGCGAAGATTATTCTTCAACAGTCCCATTTCTGACATCAGCGCCTTCACACCAGCAGGATTACCATCTACAAAGAGAAGGCTATAGAGGTCTGTGAACTTATGGTGTATCTTCTGAGCAGCCTCAAACTGACCTCTGAATTCAAGACGAATCATTCTTGAGAATTCCTTTGGCAAAGCATTTCCTATTACAGAAATAACTCCGACGGCTCCTGTTGCTATCATGTGGAATGTGATAGCATCGTCACCAGACAACACCTCAAAGTCTTTTGGCTTATACTTAATTATTTCGTCAACTTGTTCTATAGAACCACTTGCTTCCTTTATGGCAACGATATTATCACAATCTTTTGCCAGGCGGCATGTTGTCTCAGCCTTCATATTGACCCCTGTACGTCCAGGAACATTATACATTACAACAGGCAGTTTCGTTGCTGCCGCTATAGCCTTGAAGTGCTGATAAAGTCCTTCTTGAGAAGGCTTATTATAATAAGGACATATACTGAGTATGCCATCTATGCCACTAAAGTCACCCGTCTTGAGAGTTTCCACTATGGCAGCAGTATTATTGCCACCACATCCCATAAGGAGTGGAACTCTGCCATTTACCTGCTTTACGATAAACTCCTTAACAGTCCAGTACTCTTCAGCAGAAAGGCACGGAGTCTCACCAGTAGTAGCGAGGATACAGAGAAAATCTGCATCATTATTTAACTGATATTCTATGATGGACGAAAGACATTCGAAATCTATCTGACCATCATCAGTAAACGGTGTAACAAGGGCTATTCCTAAGCCGCGAAATATATTATTCATAATTTATTTATAATCTTGCCAAGACTTGATTCCTAAATCATCAATAGAAAGCGTTGTGAATGCATGTATGAATGCAGATGCCAGACGGGCATTGGTGATAAGAGGTATATTATGGTCTATTGCACCACGACGAATCTTATAACCATTTGTCAGCTCACGCTTTGTATGATTCTTAGGAATATTCACAATAAGGTCAAACTTATGGTCATGAATCATATCCATAACATTTGGAATATCCTTATGTGCCTCGTCAGGCCATCCTACAGCTATTGCCTTAATCTTATTATCATTGAGGAATGTTGCAGTACCCTCTGTTGCATAGATAGTGTATCCGGCTTTCTGTAATGCCATTGCAGCATCCAACAGAGAAGCCTTCTCCTTAGTACCACCAGATGACAACATGATACCCTTATCCTTAGAAGGAATCTTATATCCTGTTGCTATCATAGAGTTGAGAAGTGCCTCTTCATAAGAGTCACCAAGGCAACCAACCTCACCTGTTGATGACATATCAACACCAAGAACAGGGTCTGCATTCTGCAAACGAGCGAAAGAGAACTGGCTGGACTTAACACCCATTCTGTCGATATCGAATTCTGACTTATCAGGCTTCTGATAAGGTGCATCAAGCATAATTCTTGTTGCCGTCTCAATAAAGTTGCGCTTGAGAACCTTTGAAACGAATGGGAAAGAACGAGAAGCACGGAGGTTACATTCTATAACCTTTACATCCCTACCCTTTGCAAGATACTGGATATTGAAAGGTCCAGAGATATTCAGTTCCTTTGCAATAGCGCGAGACATTTTCTTAATCTGACGGATAGTTGCGAAGGTGATATCCTGTGCAGGGAATACCATTGTGGCATCACCTGAGTGCACACCTGCATATTCAATATGCTCTGAGATACCATATTCTACAACTTCACCATTTTGTGCTACACCGTCAAACTCTATCTCGTTTGTCTCCTGCATGAACTGAGATACAACAACAGGATATTCCTTGCTTACCTCAGAAGCAGCAGCGAGGAAACGCTTCAGTTCTTCGTCGTCATAGCAGACATTCATTGCAGCTCCAGACAACACATAAGAAGGTCTTACAAGAACAGGATAGCCGACCTCCTCGATAAACTTATTGATATCGTCCATTGAAGTCAGAGCACTCCACTTTGGCTGGTCAATACCCAACTGGTCAAGCATTGAAGAGAACTTACCTCTGTTTTCTGCCCTGTCAATAGATACCGGGCTGGTACCCAAGATAGGCACACTCTGACGATGAAGTTTCATTGCCAGATTGTTTGGTATCTGACCACCCACAGAAACAATCACGCCACGAGGTTGCTCAAGGTCAAACACATCCAGGACACGTTCAAATGAAAGCTCATCGAAATAGAGTCTGTCACACATGTCATAGTCTGTAGAAACGGTCTCTGGGTTATAGTTTATCATTATAGACTTATAGCCCAACTTGCGTGCTGTCTGAATAGCGTTTACAGAACACCAGTCAAACTCTACAGAAGAACCAATACGATAAGCACCAGAGCCGAGGACGATAACACTCTTCTCATTCTTATAATAGTTAACATCATAGCCTTCTACTGCATAGGTCATATACAGATAGTTAGTAAGCTCTGGGTGTTCAGAAGCGACTGTCTCTATACGTTTTACTGCAGGGAGGATGCCAAGCTTCTTACGATACTGTCTTACTGCAAGATTTTCTTTCTCCATATTTGTTCCTTCTGTCTTGAGAACAAAACGAGCAATCTGGAAATCAGAGAAACCGAGTACCTTCGCCTGACGCATTACATCAGCAGGAATCTCTGTTATCTCATTATATGTCTGCAGTTTATGCTTGAAGTCAACGATATTCTTCATGCGCTCAATAAACCAAGGGTCAATCTTGGTGAGCTCAAACAATCGTTCTATGGTATAACCTTTCTCCAATGCCTGTGCAATGGCGAAGATACGCATATCTGTCGGATTTGAGAGCTCCTCATCAAGGTCATCAAACTTAATGTGATCATTTCCAACAAATCCATGCATTCCCTGACCAATCATACGCAAGCCCTTCTGAAGCATTTCCTCGAAAGAACGACCTATAGACATGATTTCACCTACAGACTTCATAGAAGAGCCAATCTTACGACTTACACCTGTGAACTTGGTAAGGTCCCAACGAGGGATTTTACAAATCATATAGTCAAGAGAAGGAGCTACATATGCAGAGTTTGGAGTTCCCATCTCGCCAATTTGGTCAAGAGTATATCCGAGAGCAATCTTTGCAGCAACAAAAGCAAGAGGATAACCAGTAGCCTTTGATGCCAATGCAGAGGAACGGCTCAAACGGGCATTTATCTCAATGATACGATAGTCGTTATTTTCTGCATTGAACGCAAACTGTATGTTACACTCACCTACAATGTTCAAATGGCGGACACACCTGATTGTTATGTCCTGCAGCATCTTAACCTGCTCTTCCTTAAGAGAACATGTCGGAGCGACAACAATAGACTCACCTGTATGTATTCCCAATGGGTCAAAGTTCTCCATAGATGCTACTGTAAAGCAATGGTCATTAGCATCGCGAATACACTCAAATTCAATCTCTTTCCAACCCTTCAGGCTTTCTTCTACCAATACCTGTGGAGCAAAGGTGAATGCGCTTTCAGCTATCTCCTTGAAAGTCTCTTCGTCTGGACAAACACCAGAGCCCAGTCCTCCCAATGCATATGCAGAGCGTATCATAATAGGATAACCAATGCGACGAGCAGTTGCTATGGCATCCTCCATTGTTTCACATGCCTGTGATACAGGAACCTTGAGATCTATCTTATTAAGTTCTTTGACAAAAAGGTCACGGTCCTCTGTATTCATAATTGCCTGTACAGATGTTCCTAACACCTGAACACCATATTCCTTCAGGACACCAGTCTTGTAAAGTTCTGTACCACAGTTCAATGCCGTCTGACCACCGAAAGCAAGAAGAATGCCGTCAGGACGTTCCTTCTTAATAACCTCCGTAACAAAATGAGTATTGACAGGAAGGAAATACACCTTATCTGCTATACCTTCACTTGTCTGAATTGTTGCAATGTTAGGATTGATAAGAACGCTGCTAATACCTTCTTCACGTAATGCTTTAAGTGCCTGTGAACCAGAATAGTCAAATTCACCAGCCTGACCGATTTTAAGGGCGCCAGAACCCAAAACTAGAACTTTTTTCATTGTTTATTTATCTTTTAAACCTTAATACCTTAATTTCACTTTATTACTCTACTGTCACCGATTTTGCCAGATTGCGTGGTTGGTCAACATTTAATCCTTTCGCAACTGCAACATGATATGACAAAAGCTGCAGAGGAATAACACTGAGTAACGGTGCGAGACATGCCAATGTTTGTGGCACTTCGATTACTTCATCTACCATATTCTTTATCTCTTCATCACCTTCTGTCACTATAGCAATGATATGACCTTTTCTTGAAATCACTTCTTGCATATTAGAGATGATTTTCCTATAGAGTTTATGGTGTGTAGCGATAAATACCACTGGCATTTCCTCATCCACAAGAGCAATAGGACCATGTTTCATCTCTGCTGCCGGATATCCTTCTGCATGTATGTAACTTATTTCCTTCAGTTTCAAAGCACCTTCCAATGCTACAGGATAATTCCAGCCACGACCAAGATATAGGAAATTGTGTGCAAAGGTAAACTTCACCGCCAACTTCTGTATCTTTTCATTCTGCTGCAATACCTTTTTTATTTTATCTGGGATAGCCTGAAGTTCTTTTATCGTTTCTTCATATTCGTCCTCCTCAATTGTACCTTTTGCCATTCCCAATGCCAGTGCTATCATTGTCAAAACGACGACCTGACCTGTAAAGGCTTTTGTAGAAGCAACACCAATCTCTGGTCCGACATGGATATAGGTACCAGTATCAGATTCGCGGGCAATACTTGAACCGACACCATTTACAATACCAAATATCAAAGCACCTTTTTCTTTTGCTAACTGTATAGCAGCCAAAGTGTCCGCCGTTTCCCCTGACTGTGATATAGCCATTACAACATCATTCGGCTCTATTACGGGATTCGAATAACGAAACTCTGATGCATATGCAACTTCAACAGGAATACGACAGAAATGTTCTATTAATTGCTTTCCTATCAAACCTGCGTGCCATGATGTACCACATGATACTATTACGATACGTTTTGCTTGCAATAATTCTCGGCGATGACCACGGACTGCAGACAAAAGCACATCTGGATGATGAGTAAAAGGTGACTCTATCACACGTCCGCTCATGCAATCTCTCAGAACGTTTGGTTGGTCAAAGATTTCCTTTAGCATAAAATGAGGAAAACCCTCGTGGTCAAGCATCGACAAGTCAACATCAACCTCTTTAACTTCTGTCTCTGACTGTTCACCATTAAGATTATACACTCGTAATTGTTTTCCTCTTTCTATAACAGCAACCTCTTCGTCTTTTAAATACACAATTTGATTAGTGTATTCTGCGATTGGGGATGCGTCGGAAGCCAAGAAAAACTCCGAATTATCCTCTACAATTCCGACAGCTAAGGGTGAAGATTTCCTTGCTGCAACCAATACATCTGGGTTTCTGGAATCTATTACAGCAATAGCATAAGCACCATACACTTTTTTTAAGGCAACCCTGACAGCTTTGGACAAATCCACATTCTTTTGCTCCATTACATACTCTATGAGCTGCACGAGAACTTCTGTATCTGTCTCACTCTTAAAGTCAAAGCCATGTTTCTTTAACTGTTCACGTAATGTGGCATAATTTTCTATTATTCCATTATGAACAAGAGTTAAATTTCCTGATTGTGAAACATGGGGGTGTGCATTCACCTCACTTGGTACACCATGAGTAGCCCAGCGTGTATGTGCGATGCCAATACTACCAGACACATCTTTCCCCTCCGCGAATTTTACCAAATCGCCTACCTTTCCCTTTGCTTTGTACACATTCAGTTTGTGTTCTTTAGCAGAAAGCATAGCGCAACCCGCTGAATCATATCCTCTATATTCGAGCCGCTGAAGCCCTTTAATCAATATCGGATAAGCATCTTTGTTTCCTATGTAACCGACTATTCCGCACATAATTATGTTTGTGATTTTGTGTTGTTTGTTTACTTATTTTGTTAAACTGATAACAAGTGTCGCAAGTGACAATAATACACTTGATATTGGGGTCCAGAACATATAGGAATTAACATCTGCAGAACGAGCCCTTGCCTTATGGGGTTCTATATATACAACATCATTCTGCTGCAAATAATAGAAATCAGAATTCAACATATTTGCATCATTCAGATTATATCGCGCTGTTATCTTTTCTCCGTTTGGCAATTCGCGAATCAATAGGACATTTGGACGCTTGCCATATACAGAAAGGTCACCAGCCTGTGCAAGAGCCTCTATAATACTAAGTCTCTCATTAGATACGTTGAGTGTACGAGAACCAGAAACTTCACCTATGACAGTAACTGTAAAACTTGAGTAACGAACTTTTACAACAGGACGTTCTTCTTCTGCAAAATAAGGTTTAACCTGACTGAGAAGGAAATCCTCACACTGTGGACGGGTGAGACCACCAACCTTCACTTTACCTAAAACAGGGAATGTAATATAGCCATCCTGATCTACAACATACGTATAGAGTTGTTTCGATACATTAGTATTGATACCACTGGTACTATAATTTCCGCCACGTAAAGTCATATTAAATGGCTCAGCTGCTTCTGGATTTGTAGAAGTAACCGTTATAGTCAATTCGTCATTAGGCTTAATATGAATTTCCGGACGCATCTTTACGCCCTCCAGACTTATAGAATCCATATTTTGAAAATAAGCCAACTCTTTTGCCATTCGGCACCCTGTTAGCATCACCAATGAAAAGGCTGCAAAAAATACAATAATAAGTTTTTTCATACTACTTAATTTTTCTTATAAATTTAATCAGTTTAAAAATTCTCTTTCATAAAATGTTCAAATCTTTCTATTCCTTTATCGGTACAAATACCTCGAATTATTATGCTATGACAATTTACGAATAATTGCTGGTATGTAAGGTCATTTAATTCTTTCGTCGCTCTCAACACATGGACAACATTTTTCATGATGCGACTAAAGATTATATAATCTATATCCTTTCGAAAATATCCCTGAGCGACGCCCTTCTTATAGAAGTCAAATGCCTTCTCTCTTTGTTTTGCATTATACTTAAGCATCAATTTTTCCACCTTGGGATATTTTACCAAATCTGTAAAAAAAGCTGAATTTGTTTTTGCAGAAAATTCAATCTGCAATCGTAGCACCTCACAAAGTATATCCATTACATTATCAGTATGGGACGAAAATTCTTTTATATGTTCATCCCTTTCCTCTACGATATTTGTAAGCACCCCTGTAAGTACCATCTCTTTGGTAGGAAAGGCTTCATATATCGTTCGCTTTGAAATATGGATTCCATGTGCAATATCATCCATGGTAACTGCACGAATACCATATTTTCGGAAACGTTTGTCCGCTTCCTTAATGATACTAAAACGAATATTTTTTTGTAATGCCACTTATTTTTTAAAATGGTAAATCTTCAGCAGAATCGCCTGCTGGCTCTACATTGTTTGCTATTGGAGCATCTGGCACAGGTATTCCCTCTGGGGCTACAGTCTGGGCAGCTGCTTGCGCTTGTCCATCTACCAAACGTACATCATAAGCCCTGATGCTGTTAAACCATCTTCCATTATACTCATGTGCATCTATATCAAAAGCAATATTTACTTCTTGTCCTACTTGAATGTTAAAACGCTGAAGACGATCTTCACCAAACACTTCAAAAGCCATCTTCTTAGGATACTGGTCATGAGTTTCCACAACGAACTCCTGAACCTTCCATGCATTACCAGTTCTCTGACTTGTACCACTGCGCTCCGGGAGGGCACTAATAATCTTTCCTTGAATTTCCATATAGTTATATGTATTTTTTACACTTGGATGCAAAGTTACTATTTTTTTCTGACCTAATACTCCTTTCTATACAAAAAAGATTCCAAGCGTTAAAAAAACTTAAACTCTTTTTGAGCCCTACTACATACTCATATATTTTTCTTATCTTTGCGCTGATTTTCCCAAAAACAGTACAGCAATTACGAAATAATCTATATATAGAACTATGAGATTTACATTATCATCTTCAGCGCTCAGCGCAAAATTGAGCATTTTATCAAAAGTTATCAATACTAAGAATTCTTTGTCCATTTTGGATAGTTATCTTTTTGAAATCAAAGATGGACAACTTATTATTACAGCATCCGACAATGCAAACATGATGAAATGCCACGTAGCCCTTTCAGATTATGAAGGCGAGGGAGCATTCTGTATTCCTAACCGCATTATTCAGGCAGCAGTAAAGGAACTTCCCGAGCAGCCACTTACGTTTGAGGTATCATCCCCAGATAATAGTGTAAAGGTTATTTATCAGAATGGTTCTTACCGTGTTGCTGGTCAAAGTGCTGATGATTATCCAAATCTGCAACCTATTGAGAACAATTTTACTGAAATATCCCTTCCTGCTAATACTTTGGCTGCAAACATTCAACGTACAATGTTTGCTACTGCCAACGATGAACTCCGCATGGTCATGAATGGTCTGTACTTCGACCTACGTGAGGATAGTTTAAACATCGTTGCAAGTGATGGTCACAAGATGGTACGCAACATGATTTTCTCTTGCAAGACAGCAAATCCTTCTTCTTTTATACTGCCAAAGAAGCCTGCAGGTCTTCTGCGTTCTGTTCTTGATTTAAACGATGAAACAGAAATAAGTATTCGTTTCAACAACAACAATGCAGAAATAAAATTTGCTGATGGTGTTCTTTCATGCCGTCTTATTGAGGGACGTTATCCAAATTATAGCAGCGTAATTCCTACAGACAACCCAAATGTTGTAAATATAGACCGTAAAGGATTGATGAGCGCATTGCGTCGCGTATTGCCATTTGCAAGCGAAAGCACACAATTGGTAAAGTTGCGTCTGACTCCAAATAATCTTGAACTATCTTCTGAAGACATTGATTTTGCAACAGCAGCTCACGAGAATTTGGTATGTGATTACAACGGAGCACAGATGAGCATAGGTTTTAAGGGTTCTGCAATTTTCGACATCTTAAACAATCTCAATAGTGATAGCGTAAGCATCGAATTGGGAGATCCAAGTCGTGCAGGAGTTATTCGTCCTACTGAACAACCAGAAAACGAAGATGTCCTCATGCTTATTATGCCTATGTTATTAAGTGAGTAATCTATATTAGGATGAAACTGAATCTTAACAAGCCGCTGATTATTTTTGATTTGGAGACTACCGGCCTTGACATTTCCAAGGACAGTATTATCCAGATTAGTTATATCAAGGTTGGAATTGACGGTAGTGAGGAACGAAAGAATTACTTTGTCAATCCTGGACGTCCTATTCCTCCTGAGATTACAGAGCTCACCCACATTACCAATGAAATGGTTGCCGATGCTCCAACATTCAAGCAATTAGGTTCCACTCTGGCTCAAACCTTTAAGGGATGTGATTTTGCTGGATACAACAGCAATTTCTACGATATTCCTTTGTTGGCAGAGGAATTTTTAAGGGCAGGCATAAGCTTTGATTTCTCTAAATGCCGACTTATTGATGCTTGTACCATTTTCAAGCAGATGGAGAAGCGCAACCTTGCTGCAGCATATAAATTCTATTGCGGCAGGAATATGGAAGATGACTTCCAAGCCCATCTTGCCAACGAAGATACAGAAGCAACATATCGTGTTCTTCAAGGGGAATTGGACAAATATGCACCTGGAGCGAACGAGGATTCCAGCAAAGTCCTGAATAATAACATGGACGAACTTCATAATTTCTGCAACAAAGAAAAAAAAGTTGATTTTGCTGGTCGCATGAAGTTTAATGAGAATGGCATAGAAGTTTTCAATTTCGGGAAGTACAAAGGCATCCCGGTAGTTGAAGTTCTCAAACGTGATCCTGGCTACTACAGTTGGATTCTTAATGGTGATTTTTCACTTGATACAAAGCAAGCTCTAACTCGAATCAGATTAAGGGAGCAGTCAAAATGAGATGCATACTCCTTATTCTCTGCACATTATTCCATTTCCTGACAGTTTCTGCTCAGGAATTGTCTGCTAAGGTGAATATCAATCATCAGCAGATACAAGGGACAGATAATGCTGTCTATGATGAATTAAAGGAGAAACTGGAAGAATTTCTTAACACCCAGCATTGGACAACCCTGCAATTCCTGGAGCACGAACGAATATCCTGTTCGTTCAACATTACCGTTAAAGAATATAAGCGAGACGAAGGCATTTGGAATTGTACTTGCATGGTACAAGCCAATCGTCCTGTTTATAATTCTGCATACACTACTACAATATTCCAATTCCAGGATAATGATTTCACTTTTTCATATCGTCAATTTGATAATCTGAATTATAACGAAGAGATTATTGACAACCAGCTTCTTGCTCTCTTTGCCTATTATTCATATCTTATCATCGGTTTAGACCTTGATACCTTTTCTCCATCTGGAGGCAGTGATGTTCTCAACCGATGCCTGAATCTTACCAATAATGCCCAAAACCTGGAATATCCAGGATGGAAGGCATATGACAGCAGGAAGAATCGTTTTGCCATTATCAATGACTATATGGAAGGTGCTATGGAGCCATTCCGCCAGTTGCAATACAACTATTACAGAAAGGGGCTGGACGAGATGGCAAACAATGCGGAACGTGGCAGAACAGAAATCAGTACCGCTATTACGGAGAACTTAGATAAGGCCCACAAAGACAGGTCCACGAGTATGTTGCCACAGATATGGACCGACTATAAGAAAGACGAGCTGGCAAATATCTATAAAGGCAAGGGAACATCCAAGGAAAAATCTCAGGTATATGATGTTCTTTTCTCCATCAATCCATCTCAAAGTAATTCCTGGGACAAAATAAAACAATAGATATGCTGAAGCATCTATATATAAAGAACTATGCTCTTATTGATGAACTTGACATCGACTTCTTCCCTGGTTTCTCTGTAATTACGGGTGAAACCGGTGCTGGTAAGAGTATTATTCTTGGTGCCATAAATCTCCTTCTCGGACAACGTGCCGACTCAAAGGTTGTCAAGCCAGAGCAAAGCAAATGTGTCATAGAAGGGACTTTTGTTGTTGACGGAACAGAACATATCATACGTCGTGAGCTATCTTCTGCCGGCAAAAGCCGTGGTTTTATTGATGATGAGCTTTCTACACTTCAAGAGATGCGTGACTACGGCGAAAGATTGCTTGATGTCCATTCCCAACACCAAAACCTACTTTTGCAGAAAGAAGATTTTCAACTTAGCGTGCTGGATATCATTGCTGGTAATAATCTGTCATCATATACCAGTGCCTATAATGCATATATTGATACCGAGAAGCAACTCAACAACCTCATTGCTGCCGACTCACAAGCCCACAAGGATGAGGAGCTGCTTCGCTTTCAGCTTGAGGAACTTGCTAATGCCAATCTCACTGCCGACGAACAGGAAGAGTTGGAACAAGAACAGCAGACAGTCTCACATGCCGAAGAAATCAAGTCCCTCTTATTCGAAGCCTGCACTATATTGTCTAATGATGACAATGGTGTGAATGACCTTTTGCGTCGTGCTTCACAAAATGTGGAATCTGCATCCAGGCTTTCTCCACAGCTCAACAGTCTTTCTGAGAGGTTAGAGTCGTCATACATTGAGATGAAGGATATTGCCGACGAACTCGAGAGGGAACTCGACAACATCTCTTTCGACCCGCAGCGATTAGCTTTCATCAACGAGCGTCTCGACCTGATATACTCTCTGCAAAAGAAGCATGGTGTTACGACTCTTTCCGAATTACTTGACAAGCAGGAAGGATTGCAGCAAGCCATCGACTCTATTGATGGCAGAGGTGAAGAGATTGAAGCCTTGAAGCAGGAGGTTGCCAATCTGAAAGCAGAAGTAGAGAGGCAGGCAGAGGAACTTAGCAAATCACGTAAAAAGACCGTTGCTACTATTGAGAAGAATATCATTTCCCGTTTGGCTGATTTAGGTATGCCAAATGCCGTTTTCTCTGTCAGTGTTGAGGAGAAGCCCCTCTCCCACGACGGCAAGGACAAGGTTGCCTTCCTCTTCTCTGCCAACAAGGGCATGCCTCTGCGTCATGTCAGCCAAGTGGCATCTGGCGGTGAGATAGCTCGTCTTATGCTGGCGCTGAAGGCTTTGATAGGCGGTGCGGTAAAATTGCCTACCATTATCTTCGACGAGATTGACACAGGTGTCAGCGGTCGCATAGCAGAGCAGATGGCAAAGATTATGCACGAGATGGGTGAAAAGGAACGTCAGGTGATAAGCATCACGCATCTGCCACAAATCGCAGCCCTCGGCACTCACCATTACAAGGTGGAAAAACACGAGACGCCATCTGGCACTACGACCTCCATAATGCGACAGCTCAACAAGGAGGAACGCATTCGCGAAATAGCACAGATGCTAAGCGGAGCAGATGTAACCGCTGCTGCTCTTGAGAATGCCAAACAGCTGATTGGAGAGTGATACGTTCCCTTTTTACCTCTGCTTTTAACTTCTGAAGCTTTATTATATATATATAATGTGTCTGCATCATGGAAATAAAATCAGCCACCTTTACCATAAGTTCAGCAAAACTGTCCCAATGTCCTCAGGATGTCAAGATGGAGTTTGCCTTTATCGGCAGGAGTAATGTCGGTAAGTCAAGCCTTATCAACATGCTTACCAACCACAAAGGGCTTGCAAAGACCAGTGCCACCCCGGGCAAGACACTGCTCATAAACCATTTTCTCATCAATAACGAATGGTACATCGTTGACCTCCCCGGATACGGTTTTGCCAAGCGTTCAAAGAGTGTCCAGCGCGATATTGAGGATATGATTTCTTCCTACATTCTGCATCGTGAGCAGTTGGCGAACGTCTTCCTTCTCATTGATGTGCGCCATAATCCGCAGAAGATAGACATAGAATTCATGACATGGCTTGGCGAGAACGGCATACCTTTCTCCATTGTCTTTACGAAAGCCGACAAGCTTTCCGCCTCCCAGTTACGCAGCAATGTCGATAGCTACATGCAATCCCTTATGGAGGGATGGGAAGAGCTGCCCCCTCATTTTATTACCTCATCAGAAAAGAAGCAGGGACGTGAGCCTTTGCTTAACTATATAGAAGAAATCATTGGCAACACCCGTTCTTGACATCCAGAATCTCTCCAAGCGTTTTGGGGAGCGCGTACTCTTCAAAGACATTTCCTTTTCCATTGCCGAGGGTCAGCGTGTCGGCTTGATTGCTCAGAATGGAACAGGTAAATCTACGCTTCTTTCACTGCTGACAGGTGACGACACTCCCGATGCCGGAACAATCATCTATCGCAATGGCATCCGTACCGGTTTCCTGCGTCAGGAGCCACGTTTTCCGCAAGATGCCACTGTGCTGGAGGCTTGTTTCTCGGGTGTCAATCCTGATGATGACACACGCCTGAAGGCAAAGCAGATACTCACGCAGCTGCGCATCACCGACATGGAGCAGCCCGTACACCAACTTTCCGGCGGACAGCAGAAACGTGTGGCATTGGCGCAGGTGCTGATTTCCAATCCCGACTTCCTGATACTCGACGAGCCTACCAACCACCTTGACCTCGAGATGGTGATATGGCTTGAAAACTTCCTGTCGCGTGGCAACAAGACTATCCTCATGGTGACACACGACAGGTTTTTCCTTGACAATGTATGCTCTATAATCTTGGAACTCGAAGACCAGACCATCTACTCCTATCGCGGCTCGTATTCCTATTACCTCGAAAAGCGCCAACAGCGCATCGACACGATGGTGGCGAGCATACAGCATGCCAACAACCTCTATCGCCGCGAGCTGGAATGGATGCGACGCCAGCCACAGGCACGCGGCCACAAGGCAAAGTATCGTGAGGATGCTTTCTATGAGCTTGAGAAACTTGCCAAGACACGCATAGAGGAACGCCAGGTGTCGCTGAAGTCGAAGAATGTATATATCGGTTCCAAAATCTTCGAGAGCCAGTATGTCTCCAAGTCGTTCGGCGACAAGGTGATACTGAAGGACTTTTACTATAACTTCGCCCGTTTCGAGAAGATGGGCATCGTGGGCAACAACGGCTCGGGTAAATCCACCTTCCTGAAACTGCTCCTTGGAGTCATACCTCCCGACAGCGGCAGGTTCGACATCGGCGACACGGTGCAGTTTGGATATTTCTCACAAGACGGCTTGCAGTTTGACGAGCAGCAGAAGGTCATCGACATTGTCCGCGACATTGCAGAATACATCGACCTCGGTCAGGGGCGGCAATATTCCGCTTCGCAGTTGCTGCAGCATTTCCTCTTTACCCCCGAGCAGCAATACAACTACGTCTATAAGCTCTCTGGCGGCGAGAAGCGCAAGCTATATCTCTGCACGGTATTGATGCGCAATCCCAACTTCCTTGTCCTCGACGAGCCTACGAACGACCTCGACATCAAGACGCTGCAGATACTGGAGGATTACCTGCAGAACTTCCCCGGCTGCGTCATCGTCGTCAGCCACGACAGGTATTTCATGGACAAGATTGTTGACCACCTCCTTATCTTC
The DNA here is from genome assembly GCA_002449535.1 of Prevotellaceae bacterium UBA7017. GTDB lineage: Bacteria > Bacteroidota > Bacteroidia > Bacteroidales > Bacteroidaceae > Prevotella. The sequence goes on from DJWZ01000151.1 coordinate 15,059, forward strand.
CACGGCAACGGCGAGATTCAGGACTTCCCTGGCAACTACACGCAGTATCGTGAGTGGAAGAAGCTGCAGCCGAAGGAGAAAGAGAACCCCACCCCCAGCCCCTCCCAAATGGAGGGGAGGCAAAATTCAAAAGCATCTTACCGCAATGACACCCGTCGGCGGTTGTCGTATAAGGAGAAACAGGAGTTCCAGCAGTTGGAGCACGATATTGAGGAGCTGACGCGTGAGAAGGCAGCTGCCGAAGAGGCACTGTCGTCGGGCACGTTGTCTGTTGAGGAAATTACGAAACTCTCCGAACGCTTTCAGGTGGTCACCCAACTACTCGACGAAAAAGAAATGCGTTGGTTAGAGTTGGCAGAACTACAATCATAATGCATAATTCATAATGCATAATTCATAATTTTAATGCTTAGCAAACAGAAGATAAAGTTCATCCGCTCTCTTGAGCAGAAGAAATTCCGCAAGAAGGAGAATGCCTTCCTTGCCGAAGGTCCCAAGTGTGTCAACGACCTGCTCCAAGCCGGTTTCTCTCCTCGCATGCTGATACACACCTCCGTTTGGGAATGTCCTGTCGGTCTGTCTGCCAAGGTAGAAGACATCCTTGTTTCCGACGAGGAGCTGTGCAAGGTGTCGCTGCTTCAGCATCCGCAGCAGGTACTGGGGGTCTTTGATATACCTTCCGTCTCCACGTCACGCATCTCCGACGCGCCGGCGACGGAACTGGTCCTTGCGCTCGACAGTGTGCAAGACCCAGGCAATCTGGGTACCATCATACGCACGGCGGACTGGTTTGGCATCCGTAACATCGTCTGCACCGCAGGCACTGCCGATGCCTATAATCCGAAGGTGGTACAGGCTACGATGGGCAGCATAGCGCGTCTGGACATCACGTATTTCGACACGCTATGCGACTACCTCTCTACCCTGCCCCCTGCCACTCCCGTCTATGGCGCGGTGCTCGACGGCGAGAACATCTACACCTCCACGCTCTCCCCTCATGGCGTCATCATCATGGGCAACGAAGGCAACGGCATCTCTGCCCCCGTCCGCGAAATGCTGACGCACAAGCTGCTCATTCCGCAAGGCGGAGGTGACCCCACCCCCAGCCCCTCCCAAATGGAGGGGAGAATGGTCAAAGGTCAAAGCTGTCAACTGTCAACTGTCACCTGTCAACTATCTACCGCCGAGAGCCTTAATGTCTCGATAGCCACTGCCATCATCCTATCGGAGTTTAGGAGACGGGGGTAACGGTTAAAGGTTAGAGGTTAAAGGTTAGAGGTTAAGACGATGGCGCAGGATGCAAATAACATCCTGCGCCATTTATTATTTCTTAATTTCTTAATATATTAATCTCTCCTCACTCCTCATCAGGGAACTTGCCGTTGAGAATTTTGTTTACGATAAACATAACGTCAGGCATATTTACTGTGCCGTCGTTGTTGGCATCACCACGGATGCCGCTTGCACCGCCGCCGACGTTTATCTCCGCTGTGGCAACGTCAGAGTCTTCGTAATCGTCTTTCTTTGCATAAACGGTGACAGTGTATGTTGTCGTAAGCGGTATTGAGGAACCTTCATACTCTCCTGGGTCAGGACAGGTTATCTTTGACACAAACTCTACGCCTTCCGTATCGCATGCGAACTCCAATTTGCCGTTAACAAGGCTGATGGTCGGAGTAGCACACTTTGGTGTTTCGGGTATTTCCCCTGACAAGGTCTTGATGGTTCCGAAACTGCTCCATGGCGCAGTAGCCTTATAACTTGCTACCGAAGCTTCCGGCACATATAAATTAACATATTCAATGTATGAGTTTTGGAAAATGTCACTTTCTGTATTTGGCACTTTCTCAGCATAGCAATATACATCCGTCAGCTCAGAACAGTTGGCAAAAGCGTTGTTTCCTATTGATGTTACACCGCTGCCGATGGTCACCTCTTTAAGGCTAGAGCATTCATAGAAAGCAATTGCTCCTATTGATGTCACACCATTACCGATTGTCGCCGATGTCAAGCTGGAGCAGCTATAGAAAGCCATGTCTCCTATAGATGTTACGTTGTCGGGGATAGTCACCTCTTTCAGGCTAGAGCAGTAAGCGAAAACATGGCTCCCTATATCTGTCACGCCACTACCGATGGTAACATCTGTCAGACCAGAGCAATTAGAGAAAGCAAACAACCCTAAATATGTCACGCTGTTAGGGATTGTTACTTCTTTCAGACTGGTGCAGTAGTTGAATGCCTCGTAACCTATATAAGTCACGCTGTTGGGAATGGAAACCTTTGTCAGGCTGGAGCATCCATTGAAAGCACGCTCTCCTATTAACGTAACACTGTTAGGGATTGTCACAGATGTCAGGCTATAGCAGTTATAAAATGCCCAGTTTTCAATCTTTGTTACACTGTTCGGAATCACCAAATCATTTATTTCCTTGCCATCCATGTAAAGATGATGTGCATAACATAATGGGTTGGAAGAATCATCAGGGAAGCTAATCTTACACCAAGCCTCTATATCTGTTATGTAAACCGATGTCAGGTCGGAACTGCCACGGAAAGCTTCCGATCCTATTGATGTCACGCTGGCGGGTATTGTTACAGATTTCAGGTCGTAGCAGTAAGAGAACGCACTGGAGCCTATTTCTGTTACACCGTTAGGGATTGTAACCTCTGTCAGGCCTCGGCAGTAATAAAAAGCACTGCTTCCTATTGATGTCACGCCGCTCGGTATTGCCACCGATGTCAGACCGGAACAATAGTAGAAAGCAGCGGCGCCTATTGATGTCACGCTGTTGGGGATTGCAACCTCTGTCAGGGCGGAGCAGTTAGCGAAAGCCATATCTCCTATCTTTGTCACGTTGTAGGTTACGTCATTATACGTTATGGTTGAAGGTATCGTAACACTGCCAGAGTAGGCGTTTGAATTTGAACCTCCAAAGAAATCGGTTGAAAGACATGTTACTTCTGCCTGTTTAGCCTTGGTAATTAAATTGTAATAAATACCGTCAATCTGGACATCATAAGCATTTGCCATCAGTGGCAGCAAGGCTAATAATAAAAGAATCTTTTTCATAATTGTATTTTGTTTTTTGTTATTTACTCATTCGGGAATTTGCCGTTGAGGATATATTGCACCATGTACATGATGTCAGCCATACCTATCTCACCGTCGCCGTTGACGTCGCCAAGTTGACCGATAAGGGCTTTCAGGTCTATTTCTTTCGTTACGGTATCTGACGGTTCATATCCATCCTTTGTTGCATATATAATAAGTTGAATCTTTGTCGGCATAGATACATTGGTGCCATCAGACTCTGACATCAATGGCGTTGCAATCTGATATTTATATTCCACATCTTCTGTCTCGCACATGAATACCAACTTGCCATCATAGAAAGCAACAACAGGCGTAGCGCACTTCATAATCTCCGGCTCACTGCCAGCGTAGTCCTGCCATCTGCCGTTAACCATATATTTAGGCGTCCAACCTTTTGCCAGAGCCGCTGCAACCTGCGTTGTGGTCATTTCATTTTGTTCGTCAGTATTGTATATGGCATACAGCGTGCCGCTGCTTACTGTTGGCAGACTCTCAACAAGGGTATCCATTTCTGCACCCTTAATTTGGTTACTGTAAATAGCCAGATTCTTCAGCGCAGTATTCTGTGACACATCAAGCGAAGTCAGATTGTTGCCATTACAATAAAGGCTTGTCAGTTTTGTATTCTTCGACACATCAAGCGATGTAAGTTGGCAGTTTGGGCAGCCAAGGTATGTGAGCTCTGTATTCTTTGAAACATCCAGAGTAGTTATCGGGCTATCGCAGAAATACAGCGTTCCCAGTGCCGTGAAGTATTCTATTCCCTTCAGACTTTGAACGCGTATATCAGGGAAGCTTATTTTATCTGCAGAAGCAATCTCGTCATCAGTCAGCACGCCGTCTGAGCCGTAACGCTCCAATATCCAGTTGCGGAAATTCTCGTCAGGGAAGTTCGTTTCATTGATGGCTACGTCTTCTACCACCTGTTCATCGTCCAATGCAACAATGTTACCGAATCCGCTCCAAGGCTCGGAATTCTTGTAGTTCTCCAAAGCTAATGCTGGCACATACAACGTAGTAGAACGTATGGTACTCTCTGTAAAAACATTACTTCCTGTCGACGGAACGTTTTCAACATAGCAATATACATCTGTCAGCCTAGAGCAGCCTGAGAACGCACTGTTGTTTAACAACGTCACACTGTTGCCGATGATGACGGATGTCAAATTGGAACAATTTTGAAAAGCATTGTATCCTATTTCTATAACGCTGTTAGGAATTACAATTTCTGTCAGGGCTTTGCATTTATAAAAAGAACCACTTCCTATTGATGTTACGCTGTTGGGAATACTTACCGATGCCAGGCTGTAACAACTGTTGAAAGCACTTGTTCCTATTGATGTCACACCTTGGGGAATAATGACTGATGTCAGGTTGGAGCAATAAGTAAAAGCCCCCATCCCTATCGAAGTAACAGTGTTGGGAATATCAATGGATATCAAGCCTGAACATTCATGGAAAGCTTTTCCAACAATAGCCGTTGTACCTTCTTTTAAGGATATGGAAGTATTTTCGGGCATCGTTCCTATGTATTTGTAAACAACTTTTCCTATATACAGTAAGCCTTCTGGCTGATTATCTAACCATGCTGTTCCCGTAAAAGCATCAGTTCCTATAAATGTAACACCATTAGGAATTTCGAGAGATGTCAGGCCAGAGCATCCTTCAAAAGCACTGTTTCCAATTTCTGTCACGTTACTGGGTATTGTAACAGAGGTCAGATCTACGCAGTCATAGAAAGCCCCCGCTTCGATTGATGTCACTACGTAGTTAACACCATTGTAGGTTACACTTTCAGGAATATTTACATTGCCAGCGTAACCACCAAAACTTCTATATGTCACAGTAGCCTGTTTGGATTCGATGTCGAGGTTGTAATAAATGCCATTAATCAGCGTTTGGGCACTTGCCATCAGTGGCAGCAAGGCTAACAATAAAAGAATCTTTTTCATAGCTTTGAGTTTTAGTTAAAAATCAGTTCTGGTTGCAAAATTATGAATAATTTTCAATCTATGCAAGAAAAGCAGCAAAAAAATGCAAATAGCAGGAACTGCATTAATGCAATTCCTGCTAATTCCTTATTATAATTTATAAATTTACTCCTCGTCAGGGAACTTGCCGTTAAGGATGTATTGTACGAGGAACATCACGTCAGGCATGCCAATTTCGCCATCAAGGTTGGCATCGGCTGCCTCTTCGTTGAATATATCAGCAGGATTGCCAAGGATGTAGTTAACCACGAACATCACGTCTGGCATACCTATCTCGCCGTCACCGTTAGCATCGCCACGAAGGACTGAAGGAACGAGGTAAATGGCCTGCACATTAACTGTAGCACCCCAGTTAGCCTTGATAGCATTCAGGTGAACGAAGTCGTCAACACGCACATTGTTGCTTGAAGTGGACTTGTTACGGAAGTCATCAAGAGGTATGACGAGAGCCTTATATTCTGAATCCCAATACTGGTCGTTTTTGTTGAATACGGCGGTAATCTCCTTCCATTCGCCACCAGCCACGAGACGGTTAGTAAGCATACGCACATTGCCGTCAGCCTTGCCACGCAGCACGATTTTATCGTACTTGCTGAGGTCTGCATACATGTTCCACTCTACGCCGCTAAAACCTGCTACAACTTCGCCGCTGGCGACATCCACGTCGAGATTCAAATCAGCGGGGGTATTAAACAGTGGGGTAGCATCAGCCCCTGAGCCATCCCACAGGAAGAACATTTCTTTGGTCAGTGTAACCCAATTGTCAGGAGCCTCGAAGTCATTCATACCAACAATAGTTCCGAACTCACTCCATGGTCTGGTTGCTTTGTATGCTTCAAGGGAAGCTGCTGGTACATGCAGCGTAGCAGCAGTCATTATTGCTTTTTCGGACAGGACATATTCAGTATTTGGTACTTGCTCCGCATAGCAATAAACGTCAGTCAGCTTTGAACAGTTAGTGAAAGCATAGTTACCAATGAATGTGACGCTACTCGGTATGATTACAGTTTGTATACCGCTGCAATTACGGAACGAAGAGTGAATGGTTGTTGTTCCTTCCGGCAATTCAATGCTTTTCAAAGAGGTACAATTCTGGAATGCAGAGTTTCCCAAAGTTTCGAGAGTCTCTGGGAATACAAGTTTTATCAGAGAAGTATTGTTAGCAAATGCATATTCTGGGATTTCCTTAATGGAGCCTTCCAGCGTTATACGCTCTAGAGCAGTACAGTCGCTAAATATATAATTACTTAGGACAGGTGCCTGATAGTCAACTCGCAGCAAAGACTTGTTGTTTATGAATACTTGATCTCCTATTTCCTCAACGTTTGCAGGAACGGTCAAGGTCTCTAAAGCGCAGCTTTCGAAGGCGTTAGCTCCAATCTTCTTAACAGATGATGATATTTTCAGACTTGACAATTTTTCGCATTTTATGAAAGCTTTTTCGCCTATTTCCTCCAACGATTCTGGCAACTCGATTGAAGTGAGATTACTCGCTGCAAATGCACTAATACCGATTCTCTTCAACGAACTTGGTAACGCGACGGTAGCACATTGTAAACAGCTTAAAGCACCACTGCCAATATAGTTGACAGAAGACGGGATATTTACTTGAGACACACTATAATCATTGTGGTAGAAGTTGTCTGCAATAGCAAGCGTACCCTCGCGGAAATTCAAGACTGTCGATTCCCACTTACTCTCCATAGCAACATTATTTATATACTTGATGTTGTCTATCCATTTAAGGTTGTTATACCACGGAGTATCGTTGAATGCACCGTATGGTATATCCGTCAGACTTTCGGGGAGAGTGACGGAGGTGAGTGAAGTACAACCTTTAAAAGCGTCTGTATCAATTTGTTGCAAGTTGAATGAAAGAACAAACGATTTGATGCTTGTACAACCAGAAAAAGCGTATGAAGGAATACTGTCTAACGAAGTGAGATTGATCTCCCGTTTATTATCTAACGCCAGCAGCTGTTTACAGCCACCGAAAGCCTCACTTCCCAAGTAAGTCACACCACTGAGGCTTGGCAGCTCTCGCAATTCTGCACAATTATTAAATGCCTTCTTTCCGATCATCTGAGGATTCTCTGACATTTCCAGGACTTCTAATCCGCTATTTTCAAAAGATCCCTCACCAATCTTTTTGACGGACTTTGGCCAAACCACACGTTTCAAAGGCATTCCTTCAAAAGCGTATGCAAGGTCATCGTAATAGTTATATACCAAATAACCGCCACCTTGGGAAGGTACACCTTCACCTGTAACTATTTCTGTCCGACCATTTTCACCTATGCAAATGCAATTCAAGTAGCCGGTGAAAGTCATATCTACAGCACGCTTCCATGAATTATAGAAAACTCTATCCTTGGGAACTAGTATCACATCTTTCAAATCAAGCACGTCCAACGTAGAGAGTCGTCCTTCGCGAGCACGAATCAAGCCGAGGTCATTTGCATCTATAGGTCCACGCAAAGTCAAGTGCCTTATTTTTGTCACATCCAATTCCGACAATTTCTCTTTTAAGGTTCCAGCCTCCTTCAGGGTTATGATTATTTCTTCTACCTCACCATCCATTTCCACAATCACAGAGAACAAGTTTGTGTTACCCCAATGACCTGTTGTGTTATATTCAGACTTGGTACCGTACGGCACATAAAGAACCGGAGCGTAAAAGCAATTTTGGTTGTAAGGGTAGGAATCTGAAACTGTCTCTGGCGGCGTGGTAGCATAACAATATATACAATCTTCAACCTTCGTTCCATATCCTGCCTTAATTGAAGTGATGCTGGATGGAATTGTCACAGTCTTAATGCCTGCAATGTTGTTGTAATTCTCTATAGAAGTCACTCCTTCTGGAATTACAATATCCGTCAGTTGCTCACCATTGATAAAATACTTTTTGGCCGGAGCTGAACGGATGCTATATTTCTCCAAAAAATCCAACTTGTCAATGTATATGTTTTCTAACATCTTGCACTCATCAAAAGCTTCTTCGCCAAGAGTCTCTATGTTACTGTTAAGTGTAACAGTTGTTAAATTAGAGCAATTCTTGAAAGCTGCTTTACCAACAGATACAACGCTCTGAGGAATTACTACTGATGTCAAGCCTGTGCAACTCGAGAATGCAGAGTTACCAATGCTCGTTACGCTGTTGGGGATGGTGACGGAGGTAAGGCCAGAGCAACGTGAGAACGCATAATCTCCAATGCTCGTCACGCCATCAGATATTTCAACAACTTTGATGTATGACTTGTTGGAATACCAAGGAACAGATGAATAAGAGCTGTAATCGTTCATCGCACCTGTACCAGTGATGCTAAGTAATCCTGTACTTGTTTCAAGGGAATACTTAACATTGGTGCCACATGAGCCTTCATAAACTTCTGCATTGATGTTTAAGGCACTTAAAATGCAAATGAGAAATAGTAATGTTAGTTTCTGTTTCATAGTAAATTTTAGTTTGCTTCGCGAGCGCAAAGATATACAAAAATTCCTAAAACCAAGCTTTTTAATTGTGAAAATCGCATAAAATTCGGGTGGTTTCGTCATTTTTTCTAGTTTGGTGTTTCATATTGCCTGAAAATTATATACTTTTGTAGTCGAAAATTTTTAACCCTTGCCGTCCCGATGCGGGAAAAATAGTTCTGAAAAATAAAACATACCGTCCCGATGCGGGAAAGGTAGTTTTGAAAAAAAAGTTGACCGTCCCGATGTGGGAAAGATAGTTCTGAAAAATAAAACATACCATCCCGATGCGGGAAAGATAGTTTTGAAAAAAAAGTAGGCCGTCCCGATGTGGGAAAGGCACTTTTGAAAAGTATTTGGCATCGTCCCGATGCGGGAAAGGCATTTCTAAAAATAAAACTGGCTGTCCCGACGTGGGACAAGCACTTCTGAAAAGTATTTGGCATCGTCCCGATGTGGGACAGGAGCTTTCAAAAAATAAAACATATCACTAACAATTTAAACAGTATTACTATGACAAAGTTTAATGAAAAATCGCTTC
>DJWZ01000012.1:0-962 GCA_002449535.1 Prevotellaceae bacterium UBA7017
ATCCAGCCCATCTGCACGTTGTGACACCACTTCCAAAGAACATTCCTGCCATAACACAGCTTATAAAGGATGAGATAGACTATGAAGGTGTCAGTGTCATCATTCCTCGTCGTGAATGTATTCAAACAGCTTCTCGCCATGCTCGTGAGAAAGCTCGTAATAATAAGGAGGCAAAATAATGAAAAAGGATATTATACTTTGCGGTGTCGGAGGACAAGGTATTCTCTCTATCGCAACAATCATAGGTGAGGCAGCAACACGCGCCGGTGTTAACCTCAAGCAGGCAGAAGTACACGGAATGAGTCAGCGTGGTGGCGATGTGCAGTCAAATCTGCGTCTTTCTACCAGCACTATTTATTCCGACCTCATTCCAAAGGGCGGCTGTGACGTTATCATCTCTATGGAACCGATGGAGGCACTTCGCTATCTCCCTTACCTTTCCAAGGATGGTGTCGTTGTAACATCTAACAAGCCGCTTGTCAATGTGCCAAACTATCCTGAGGAGGAAGCACTCTTTGCAGAACTTTCATCGCTAAATAATGTTGTGCAACTCGACATAGAACAGGTGGCAAAAGATGCCGGCTCTGTACGTTCTGCCAATGTGGTGCTCCTCGGAATGGCAGCAAAATTCATTGACATAGTATCACCAGAGGCACTGCGTGATGCTGTAGCCACTATCTTCTCTAAAAAAGGAGAACAAATCGTAGAATCTAACTTAAAGGCATTCGACATGGGTGCCAATGTACACTAATGGCATACAGAAGAGAACTTCCTGACTGGAAATCAGAATATCTGGATCCAGAACTTGAAACCATGAGCACAGAGCAGATAAAGGCTCTGCAGGTAGAACGCTTGAAGGCTACCGTTGCTCATTGTATGAATAACCCTGTTTACAAAGAACGCCTCGAGAAGGCAGGGGTAACCCCAGAAAATATCACCAGCATTGATGATATCCGTCGTAT
>DJWZ01000012.1:1186-3092 GCA_002449535.1 Prevotellaceae bacterium UBA7017
GCACGTAATCTGTGGATGGTTGGTTTGCGTCCGGACGACGTATTCCAAAACTCAAGCGGTTATGGTATGTTTACCGGTGGCTTGGGATTCCAGTATGGTGCAGAGCGTCTCGGTATGTTAACAGTACCTGCAGCAGCTGGTAACTCTCTGCGTCAGATAAAGTTTATGAAAGACTTCGGTACGACAGCCGTTCATGCTGTTCCTTCTTATGTTACTCGTTTGTATGAGGTGATGCAGGAGCAAGGCGTTGACCCACGTAAGGATACAAAGCTGAAGATTCTCGCAATCGGTGCAGAGCCCCATTCTGAGGAGCAGCGTAAGCGCATTGAGAAGATGCTTGGCGTAAAGGCATACAACTCTTTCGGTATGTCAGAGATGTGTGGTCCTGGTGTCGGCTTTGAATGTAAGGAGCAGAACGGTTTGCACTTTTGGGAAGACTATTATATTGTTGAGATAGTAAATCCAGAAACTCTGGAGCCAGTTCCTGACGGAGAGATAGGTGAGCTTATCCTTACTTCTATCAACAGAGAGGCTATGCCATTGCTGCGCTATCGCACTCGTGACCTCACGAGAGTGTTGGGTCGTGGTTGTCCTTGCGGACGAAATCATGTTCGTCTGGATCGCATGAAGGGACGCTCTGACGATATGATGGTATTGCGTGGCGTGAACATCTTCCCAATACAGATAGAGAAGATATTGATGCAGTTCAAAGAACTTGCCAACAATTACCTCATCACCCTCACAACTGATGAGAATAATGACAATATGACTGTCGAGGTAGAACTCGAAGAACTCTTCACGGATGACTATCAAAGACTCATGCAGCTTCAGAAGGATGTTACACGTGCCCTGAAAGATGAGATACTCTTGACTCCTCATGTGAAGCTCGTGCCAAAAGGAAGCCTTCCTGTTTCAGAGGGTAAGGCTGTTCGCGTAATTGATAAAAGAACCGTTTATAATTGATTATACCATGACAAAGAAACAACTTTCCATTTTCATTGAGAACAAAGAGGGTACTCTCATCAAGGTTCTCGAACTCCTCAGTAAAGCAGGTATTCAGATTATAGCATCCACTATAGCTGATACAAAAGACTATGGCATCTATCGTGTTATATGTGACAAGCCAGAGGATGCATTTATCATACTGAAGGAAGCAGGTATCAATCTTCAGTTGACAGACGTTAATGCGGTAGCAGTAGAAGATAAGGTTGGTGCTGCTGCTGATGTGCTGAGAAAGTTGACAGACTCTGGTGTCAATATAGCATACATGTACTCTTACCTTGAAGATGGTAAGGGCATGCTTATATACAAAACCAAATAATAACCATTCTTTAATGAAAAAAATGACAACCATGCTGACTGCACTGTTATGCACAGTGGCAGTATTAGCAGACGAGCCAAAAGGTATTGAGAAAATCTTGCCGGCAGTGTCCGATTACAGCGGTGATACCGATGCTGCCTTCCTTGAAGCTCATCAACCATTGTTACAAGCCCCTGCAGAGGGTGCTGAGAAAGATGCCAAGTACTGGGCAGAAGCCGTTGGCTCACGCCTGAAGGTAACTGGCTATGCACAAGGTGGTTATACTGCTACTTTCCAAGAAGGCAATAGCAGTGCAAACACAAATACATTTGACATGAAGCGCATTATTCTCATGGTGGGTGCAAACATTACCAAGGAGTTCTATGCCTTCTTTATGCACGAATTCAAAGGCGGAAATGTTATGGAGTACTACATGGAATACCGTCCTACAAAGGCGTTCAATCTGCGACTGGGTCAGTCAAAGACAGAACTGTCAATGGAGAACCCAATGTCTCCTACGGTGCTCGAAAGTATCACCCCTATGTCGCAGAGTGTAGGATGGCTCTGCGGTGGCGACCCTCTTATGAGCAATGGCTCAGGTCGTGA
>DJWZ01000045.1 GCA_002449535.1 Prevotellaceae bacterium UBA7017
GTAAAGTTACCGTTCATGTCAGTAATAGCAGACTCTATGATACGCCCACTACCATCAATCTCACACACGGTGGCTCCCATCAAGGGTCCAAAGTCATCGGAAACGACACCATGTACAGACGTTATGTCCTGTGCATAGGTAGGAACCAGCGCTAAGGCTGAGACTATTGCCAAGACAACTATCTTAATATATTGCTTCATAATATCTATGGTTTTTTATATTAGGTTATTCCAATCCCAGCCTTTTCTTCCAATTCTGCTTCTGCTCCTCCTTGCTATAGCAGAGAGTACCATTGATCTTGTGAACAACGATGTATGATGATGCAGCAATCTTACTTTGATATACATTATTCGCAGTAAGTGAATAAGAACCATCAGAAGAGACAGGTACCTCTATCCACGTCTCGCGACCAGGTTTGTTGTAGAACTCGGAAGCGATAGCCACTGGTTCGTCATTTCCGATACCCTTTACGCTACCAGAAGTAGCATCAGTCGTTACACTAAGTGTATAGAAACGCTTGTTAGCCTTGTTAAGAGTACCAGACTCATAACTTGTATTGTTGCATGGTACACCACCTACATATACAGAATTATCCTGGATATGGTATCTTACAAAATTGGTAATAATATTAGCTATAGAATCTTGCAATTCCTTAACCTTGGTTGCAGACAAAGAAGGATAATTGCTGGCAAGGTCATTATAATCTTCCCAAGTAGGAAGGTAACCTGCATCTATCCATGATTGCACCTCTGCATCCTTCGGCACATAGACAGTATAGTTATAGTTATCGAATATCGTCAAGTTATAGTCATTCAAAAGGCTGACATACTTAGAGTTTGTATTCGAGAAGAATGTCTTTCCTGACGGAGCCTGATATATCATGTTATAGAACAATTTGTCACCACCGTTGTCAGCCTCTTCCTTGAGAATCTTATACAAAGACTTTGAAGCTGTCTGAGGAATGCGCACCTTCATTACGGTATTGTCTATTGCAGCATCTGCAACAATACCGTAAGTCTTACCATTTGACTCTTCGTATATCCTGTCAACTGGTATGTCATAGTTCTTCTCCATCTGCAAGCCACCTCTTATATTATTGTTCTTGAAAGAGATGGTAGAGCCAGCCTTCGTCTTGTAAAATTCCTGTGATGCAGAAATGTCACCTACCACGATAGCATTATCCAGATAATCAAACAGACGGTTGGCAACAATTGTAGATGGTACATTCTCACTGGTACCAGTACTTATTTGTATTGTTCCGTTGTTCTGTATCTGAGTAATCTTGTATGCCTTTGCTACGACAGCGCCTTTTGCACCATGATATCCCGCAGTATCGACATAGCACTCATAGAGCCAAGGCTGTTCCATTCCCCAAGAACATGGGTCAACAAAACGTACTACCTTTCTATTCTTCACGTCGTTTGTATTACCCTTTGATACAACCATGTTGTAAGGTATGAAGACATTGAACTTAGAGTCCATAGATGTCAGATATGGTGTGAAGTCAAGGTCATAGTCAGAGTTTGTGCTTCCCGAAACGCGTCCCTGCATAGCCTTATATATAAGTTGGAATGATAACTCGTCTGGTTTATCTGGGTCAGGGTTGCCACCATACATAAGTGCCGGGAATGTTACAGAAGAGAACTCTGCAGGCTCAAAGACCTTGTTTACCACATATACTACGCCATTACATCCCATATAGCATCTTACTACATCCTCTGCCTTTATGCCGAGAGACAGCTGGGCATCATTCTGTACAGAGCCGAACTTTGAAGGAACAGATGCTGCAAAGGAGCCAAGTATATTGACATTGAGGAGTTTAGCCATTGTCTCAAGATCTACTTTCTCAATAGAGCCATACTTCTCAAGCAAGGTTTTTCCGACACCGTTGGTGAGCCATGAGTTTACAGCTTCATCAGTAGGAACTATCATTACTCCGGCATCATTCTTCATGCTGAGCTCCGCAGCAGAATACTGGTTCCACCCTGGATCTAACTTCAACAGGGTGATACTGAGGTTATCAGCATACTTGCCAGTAGGAGATGTAAATTGGTGATTAGAACTGCTATTGAGATAACGCAGCACATACATATCCTTGTCTGCCAGTTCCGGATGCTGCTTGGTGAATACCAATTTCTCATTCTCTGACATTTCCACCTTTTGCGGTGCGCTGAAACGTGACAGGAAACTTGCCCATCTGGTAGTAGCAACTTCTTTGGTTTCATCGCGTATGATAGCCGCCATATTAGGATTGGTTTCCATTACGCCATTTACGACATATATGTAACCGTTCTTACATGTCTGCTCTTTGCTTATAACCTTCTTTCCGCTTATCCACGAGTCATTGATATTGTCAGACTCTCCGTTTGAGACAACCTTCAGGTCTTCGTCCTTGATGTTGTTCTTCTGCATGTATTCAGGCAAGAAGTGAATCATAGGCGCAGGAGTATTATCCTGCAAAACATAAATTGGCTTGTTTGCATCCCTTACCTCTTTCCAAGCCTTGTTTACCGGGTCACCTGGCAAGCTCACGTTGCTTGGGAAGTCCGCCGGATTCATTGTGGGCACATTGTCGTATATGCTGGCAGCAGTTTCACGACGCATACACATACCCTTCTCCGGGTCACCGTTTGTAGTGGTAGCCTCAGTATTTGACATAAGCTCTATCAAGTACGCATTGTTAATCATCGTACCGTTAAAGAGCTGTTTCTTCTGGGATGTTGTCAGTTCTTCATACGACCTGACTCCCCAACTGTTGCTGCTGAACCATTTGTCATACTCATCATCGGATGTAACAAACAGCGTTTTTGAACCTGTCTGCGAAAGGACATCTGTCTGACCGAGGTCGTCGATGAGGCGAATCGTATAATTAAACGATTTGCCGTCAATTCCCTCTTGCAACCGTTCATAGATGGAATTACCCAACCACTCTGGCTGACCCGTGAGAATGTCCTTCTCGCATGACTGCAAAGCCCCCATCCCTAATAACAGGAAGAGTGCCATTTTCATTTTTGCAATCTTGTTAATCATAGGTTAGTAATTTTTAGTTTTTTATTGTTTGTTTATTTTTATATATTTTGATTTTACTAATCTTCACATCAAGTGGGACTTTTCAATCCAAGTTTTCTTTCCTCTCTTTCCTCTCTTTC
>DJWZ01000144.1 GCA_002449535.1 Prevotellaceae bacterium UBA7017
GACGGACGCCTTATTCAGGGTCAATTGAAACGAACAGATGGTTCGCAGAGATGGATAATAATCGGCTAAAAAACGCAAGATGTTATGTATTTATGATGTTGGTATGGCTCTTTTCCGGAGTCATATCATCATCAAATGCTAAGAATACGTTTCGTACCGATTTGTTAAAACTTATGGCAGGCAAATGCGGACTCGATCAACAACTGGATACAATCAAGGATGGGGAGTACATACATTTTGCTCGCTTTAAGAATCAGCCACTTACTGCTATTATCGAAAATCATCGTGTAACTCACATTGGATATTCTGTCTTTTCTCCATTACAACGTCAAGGGTTCGGGAAGGAGGTATGTAATTTCCTGGAGAGATATTTCTTGGAACTTGACATTCCAACTCGTGATAACGTATCAAGGAACCAAAGAATGTTAGAAGATCGAGTTAAAATCGTACAGGGTAATTATAATCTCGGTAGGTTGCGTGAAATTTGTAAGGATTCAGATATATGCATAAATCTACAGACAGTTAACGCAAAGGAATATGTAATAGGTTGGAGACGAGATTCGACGTGGCTTTATGTCATGTCATTTCCAATAGAATATGATTTGCTTTTTGGAACAAATATGGATGAAAGTGAGCGTCGTTTAACAGAAGAACTTCATTTGATGTCCTTTGTTCAAGATAGTTTGAAAGTTGAAAAATCAACGAAAATCAGAAAAGCATGGCAAGATAATTATTATACAATAGAAGGAGAATCTTATCTGCTACCCAATTTGAATTCAAATTTGTATTTAAAGAAAGACAGTGCAGGAAAATTCAGTCCAATCTATGATAAAATATACCCGATAGAAAGTTTGGCAAATCTGTTTACTTCAAATCTTATAGAGAATGGGTTTACTTTAGAAATCAAGTTCCGTAAATATGGGTTTAAGACAGATACCATAACCGTTCCGTTAAGAACATGGATAAGTTATTGTCAGCAAACAGGCTGCAAGGCATTCTTCGGTATTATTTCTTTGGAAAAAGAAGCAGCAACATGTGAGTTGATTATGCACAATAGTATTATGGGATATAATCATATCATGAAACTGTCTTTTCCAATGGCTTGTTTTGAAGAACGTAAGGGTATTATTTCTGCCAGATTAAATGGTTATGTGAATTTTACAAGAATAAAAAACTTATTTGCCGATTATAATGAAATAAAATAGAATATAATTATGAAAAAAGTAGTCGCCTTATTTGTGTTGATATTATTGCCATTTACTATGATGGGCCAGTCTGTTTCTAAGCAGATTAATGACATTAAACGTAATTCCCAATATCTTTCTGCGGAAGCAACTCTTGAAACAGAAGCAGATGCCTATGAAATGGCGAGTGAGTTGCTGGATAAAGAAATCGGTGCATACATTCAGGGGAATAGCTCTTTACAGAAAAGTGAAGTCATTTCTTATAAGAATGTACGCCAAAAAACTGAGAAGATTCAGATGAAGCGTGGTACCATGATACGTGTCTTTCTGTATGTGAATACCAATGATTTGACTGATGCGGAAAATGTACCGATGGTAGAAAATGACAGCAGCTATGCATCAGCCGTTGACGAAGTACTGAAAGACGTTGAGAATAATCAGGATATTGGATTAGTAGATACTGTCGTTATAGATTCTGACTTGTTAAACGATGATGAGGAGGAAGAAAAACTGATTGCTACGATGTCTGACTACCCGTCTTGGCAGCAGGGGGTTATTTATACCTTGCTCGGAGGTTCTTCATTGAAACAGGTTCTGTACCTGATTGATAGATTTAAGGTGGAGCTAAAAGTTAAACGAAGTGGGGTGGCTGCAAACTGTAGAAACCCGGAAAAATGTTATTGGATAATCTTTGATGATAGTCAACATGTAATAGCCGTATTAGGTCCAGGAACAGAAGAACGTACTAATTTTGCCACATTGGAAATGGACTCTCTAAAGAATTATTCAGGGAAAGGCGCACTTTGGTTTACATTGTCGAATTAAAATTTTGTAAGTATGAAAAAGATACTATTTGCGATATTTTTAATAGGTTGCTCTATTGTAATAAATGCAACAGATGAGGTGACATTTGAATTCTCAGAAGGAATCCAGGGACCTCTGAAAACAAAAATGGAACAGCAATTGTCTAAGTTCCTAACTGCTATTAATAGAGCTGCAACTTCGGAAAGTGATGAAATTAACTTCTCTGGCGTCCAATTTGAGGGAAAGGAGACTGCAAGTCAAACTATTGGGATGTTGTGGAACAGTGTCCATTTCAGGACACAGGATGATGATTTCTACCAGATATGTGTAAAACGTCCTCGTAATATGGGGTATCAGGTTCGTAATATTTACATGGACATGATTCCTGTTGATGACAGCTACCAGGAGGATCTTTCTCAGGAGTTTGTTATTGATTTGGATGCTCAAGGCAGAATCAGCGATATTAACATAGCTTTGGGGAAACTTCAGTATCAGGATATCTTAAAGGAAGGAGAGAAACTCCAGGATTATGACAAACGGGAACAAATAATTAAGGCATGTGAGGATTTTAAAGGTGCATATAATAAGATGGATATCAATTTTATGGAGGATATATTCAGCGATGATGCCTTGATAATCACTGGTCGTGTAAGACAACGTGTAAAGTCTTCTGTTATTATGAGAAATCCGGAAGTAAATCTTCCTCAAAATAACAATGTGGAATATACAGTGCAATCGAAGAAAGAGTATCTGAATAATCTACGTAATTGTTTCAATAATCAAAGAGGCAAGAAGGGCGGATACATTAATGTTCAATTTGATTCTATAAATGTGGTAAGACACCCTGCCAAACCAAATTATTATGGTGTTACATTGAAACAATCCTGGCATTCAAAGGGCTATCATGATGAAGGTATAGTGTTCTTGGTATGGAACTTCACCGATGAGGAACATCCCAAAATAGAAGTACGCACATGGCAGGCTATGTCAACTACGGAGAAGGAAATCTTTACACTGAACAATTTCAAGCTTAGATAAATGAAACGTCTGTTTTTATCAATAATATTTACTGTAGCGGCAATTACCTGTGTTTGGGCACAGAAACTCGAAGTAAAGAGTTTCAAGGCAGAACTCAATGATCCTGCTGCTACACAGTTTGCGATTAAGGATTATAATGGAAAGAATTGTGCTCTCATCATAGTAGGCTTGGCGGTTGACGGAATCCAGTTTGAAGGAAACATCATCAAGCAGGAGCGCAAGGAGAATGGGGAATACTGGGTCTATATCACAGACGGCTCAATGGATTTTCAGATTAACAGTAAGGATTATCTTCCAGAACAGGTGGAATTCTCGTCTTTCGGAATTAACTCGGTCGAAAGTGGACGGACATATAGAATGGAAGTAGAGCACCCGAATTTGGAGAAATCCTTTGATGAGCTGTTGGATATAGCAAAAAAATATTATAAGGAATATCCGTCCCATGTCGAAAGCAGTTATTATGATGCTGCGCGTATAGCTTATGATAATGCGATTAATCATAGCGATTGTCCACATGATTTACGTGAGAAGATTCGAGAAGAACGGGATACGATGGCAAGTATAAGAAGAAATACGTACCTCATAGAAGCTGCTGATGCAAAGGCAAAACAGTTCGAGAAGGAAAAAGGATTTGAAAGTGATGAGGTGTACAAATACCTGGGCGGTGAAGTCCGTTTCGCTGATCGTATTCTCCAATTCCACCCAGAGATAAAGGGAATCCAAACGATGAAAGACTCTGTCTTGGAACGCTTGAAGCAACATCCTAAGGGAAAGAAAGAAGATGGCACCGAGGTGGTAGTACATCAACGTGAGAAAGTTAGTGGAACAGTGAAATTCAAGAGTAAATATATGCAAATTCCTTTTGAGAAAATGCGCGTTTTTGGTACAAATAGCCCTAAAATTCAAAATGGAAAGAGCCATATAATAGGAAAAGTTAATCCAGATGGCACGTATAGTGTTGTAAAACCAAGTGATATTCAACCCTTATATATTTATGTAACAGGGGAAAAAGATAATGCTCACTACGTAGCAGAAGGCGTGACGGAATTAGATATATTAGTTAAGTAGTCATACATAAAGTATTAATTTAAAATTTAAAAGAAATGAAAAAGATTTTAATTATTGCACTAGCATTTCTAGCACTTGGCAGCCAAATGGAAATAAATGCTGCAAAAAAAGAAGGCAAAGGACTAAAGTGGGAGTGGGATGGAACCAAATCGGGTAATGAGACCATTGATAAGTATTTGGTTCAGATTGATACTCTTTACGAGAAGATGAAAGAATATCAAAATAGTATGGAGTCATTGAATATTATAGAAGATACTTTGCAAATCAATGGCAAGTACTATATAATGTCACACATGGAAGACTCTGATGGTAACATATACACTCGCGGTCGCGTAAACTGGCAGTGCGCACAAGCTGCCCTGCAAGGTACTAATATTGTACTTGAAATGACAAACGCAGGTCTCGGATCAGCAACTGCTGCACTGGAGTTGCCAAATTTGGGATTGAAAGCTCTTAAATTTGCAAAGTATGTAAAAGGTGGACCTACTATTATTTCTGAAGGCACTAAAGCAATAAAGGCTATCCGTGGCAAATGGGTCGCAAACTCAAGACAATGGAAGGCAATGAAGGATGGAGCCATAGAGAATGCTGCGTCTATCGGATATCAGGGCTTTACGCCGGAGATAGTAGCAAAACTGAATAAATGCTATTATGTCAGAGAGATTACTTCAGAAGCACCGGAGTATGAAGAAGTAGTAAAACATTTTACAGGAAAGACTCCTGAGGAGATAGAGAAAGAGACAGAAGACCACGCACGTAAACTGGCTCAGTCAACTGTAATGCCAGAGGACAAGAGCAAGGAACTTGATAAAACTCCAGATCTTGAAGAAGAGTTAGCATAAGTATATATCAAATATCTATATAGTCATATATATATATACATTCACCCTTCAGAGTGGTAGAGAACAAAAAAGGTCTGCAAGTCATCACGACAAGCAGACCTTTAACCTTAGCCCTTAGACCGTTAACCGTTAATCGGTCCGTACCCCATACACGAGGTAGTTGTAACAGCCGTGAGGGCTGCCGTCAGTGCGGCTACTATCACCTTCGCCCGCACTTGCAGAAAATCCTGATGAAATGTTTATTAGAGTCTTTGTAGCGTAATCCCCATCAGTCCTATCACCACATCATTCGATAGGGTACGGACGGTGAGGCTTTTCAATGTTTTCTCTCTGTTGAGAGGCATGTCGAGAATAATTCCTGCGCCCTTTTTGAGCGAGCGGTCGTTGTAACTGCCAGCCACACCTCCTTTGGCGGGACTGCCATAGTGCTCGCCCATAGGCATCAGTTCGCGTGTAACATGGGCTGTAGCAAAGTCGATGCGGTAAGGACGTGGCTGCGCTGCGTGGAATTGCAGACCATCCTCATAATAGTCCTGTTCTATGGGGCACCAGTTGTGTGGGTTTTGCAGCGGCAGCTCGTCGGTATCACCATCGGTATATGTCACTGTGATGATACCATTGTCGATGCGGCTTTGCATGTGGTTGGTTGACCCCGCCATCAGCAGGTAGGCATGCGAGGCTTTGCCCGTCAATGGAATGGTGACAGCATCGGGATAGTTGTCCCACAATGAGGTATAGGCAATGTTGTGTCCTTTGGCTGCAGAGCGGAATGGAATGCCTAATGTCTCGGTAGTCAGCAGGCAATTATTATCTATTTTGTTGCGTAAAGCGCTGTCATCTATCGTAGCCATCATTTCGGGATGACACCACTCTCCGATGCCGTGGGCAGGAATAGTAAGCGTTGTCACTTTTGGACGTGGTGACAGATAGAAGTTCTTGAAAATGTCACTGACGCTGCTGTTCCACTTCGCATCCATATTGACAGTCTCAAGGCGGTCGGTCTGCACATCGTCGAAGTTGTTGCCCCATGCCTTGCCGTCGATATGCTCAGCGGTGATGAGCGGATGGGGTAGTGGTTGCTGCTTGGCACGGCTGACGATAATGGTTTGCTTCTTCTCCGTAGTACCTGCAGTTTCCAAATAACCGACACCGGTATTCTGGCGCAATATAATCTGCAGGGGCTGAGCAAAGTTCTGCTCAATCTCATAGATTTCCTTGTTGCCCTCCCTGCGGAAGGTGTACTTCATGTAAGGAGTCTGAATGGAAGCATGTTTCCACGCAGCAGGGAAGCCCGGACGTATGTAGCAGCGACCATTGAGCGCATCGGGACGGATGCCGTAAAGTCCTTCGATGAAGGCACGTGACGAGATACCGCAGTTGTCGGAAAAGTCACGGTACAGTTCGCCGCGAGCACGGTCGTAGTAACTGATTTGTCCGAAATTACCAGGACTGCCACCGAGGTAAGCCTGGTCCATGATATTTGCTTTGATGAGTCGGAAGCCCTCCTCACTGCGTCCTGCCTGAAAGTAGGCAAGTGCCATGTGCATCGTCTCGTCTGCCGCCACGTTATTGATACTCCAGTCGTAAGGCAACCAGTCGGTAGTGGAAATCTGATAGAGCGCTTTTTCTTTCTTCGATGCCTTCATGCCCTTGATAACCACAGGGATATGGGGAATGCACGAATCAACATACTGCGTAGCTCGGATTGCCTGCTCAGGTGTTGCCATACCACAGTCGATAGGTGTATAAATGCTCCACAGGGCGGCATGCTCATGCTTACGCTTCAATCCCATCATGTCTTGGTATTCAGCCCAGTGACCACGTTCTTTCAGCCACAGGCGTTCGTTCATTGCCTTCAGAGTCTTGTCTGCTTCCGTTTTATAATAGGTAGGGTTCTCACCAAGAATCTCACAGATGCGGGCAGTCAGTCGGAGTGCACGGTAGTTATAGGCAGTAGAATGACTCACGGCGCCACCATTATAATACAGGGCGTCACTCGCCCAAATGCAGCAGTAAGCATCATACAGACCGTCATCATCAGGGTCAAAGTTACGCTTCTCCCATTCGAGATGCAGCTTGATGACAGGCAACATCTTATGCAGATAATCCTTGTTGGCATCATACTCTAAGTGAAGCAGTAACTCGTCGATGTAGTTGAGGTTCATGTCGTAGTGGTGCATCACGTCCTTGCGGTTGGGATAGCGGCAGATGTAGCCGTTAGAGTACATCTGTGTGCCCCATGTCTTTGCCTCGCGGGTCAGCAGTTTCTCTGGGTCAGGAGTAGGATTGGGAATGACGGGCTCTACATCGGTTACCTGACTGTTAGCATAGGCATTGAAGTGGCTGATGGCACGGTCAGGCATCCCCAGCAAGTCTCCCAAGAAACCGGCTCTCCAGCCATTGAGCTGCATACGCCATACGATGGCACCATGCAGCCATACCTTGCCATCCCACGCACCGTCGGCAGCAGCCATCAGTGCACCGCCCAGTGTGTTGATGTATGGGTCGGGTGTGGTGAATATTATGTTTGTTGCTAACCACTCGTGGTGCTTCATAGCCTTGTCAAACAGTCGTTTGCCCTCTGCTTCCGTAGGGTTGCTGAGAGCATAGTCACCTTTC